>NZ_JAGMUF010000090.1:181024-616968 GCF_019049125.1 Streptomyces sp. AC602_WCS936
ATGCCCCCGTACAGCCGGAGCAGGCCGCCGCCTCGGAGCCGGCCGTCGAGGAGGCCGCGCCGCGTCGTGGTCGTCGTCGTGCCACGCGTACGGTGACGGCGCCCGCCGAGCAGGCCGTCGAGACCGCGCCCGCCGCTCCGGCCACGGACGCCGAGCCCGCCGCGGCGCCGCAGGCGGAAGCCGCCGACGACACCGCCGAGGACGCCGGTCCCCGTCGTACCCGGCGTCGTGCCACGCGGCGCGTGTCCGCCCCGGCCGAGCCGGTCGCCGAGGCAGGCACCGACGTGAGCGAGCCCGCGCCCGCCGCCGAGGCCGCCCCGGCACCCGAGACCTCCGCCGAGGACGCCGCTCCGCGCCGTGCGCGACGCCGGTCCACCCGCAAGGCCGCCACCGGTTTCGCCGCGCCCGCCCAGGGCGCCGCCGCGGCTTCCGAGGAGGCGGACGCCCCCAAGCGGCCGTCGCGTCCGGCCGTGGCCGTCTTCCAGGCCCCCGTCTTCGCCGAGCCCCAGTTCCAGACGCCCGAGCGGGCCGCGGCCGAGGCCGCCGCCGAAGCGGCCGGGGCCGCACCGGCGCCGGAGGTCGAGGAGACCGAGGAGCTTCCGGAGGAGCAGTCCGCCGGATCGCGCCGCCGTCGTCGCCGCCGGGGCGCCGCCGAGGAGAGCACCGAAGAGCGGGCCGCCGCCCCCGCCGCCGCGCAGGACGAGCCGGAGGACCGGGCCGACACCGACGCTGACGCCGACGCCGACGAGTCGGGCGAGGACCACGACGACGCCGAGGGCTCCGAGGAGTCCGGCTCGCGCCGCCGCAGGCGCCGGGGCGGCCGTCGCCGCCGTCGCGGCGATGCCGCCGAGGGCGAGAACGGCGAGAACGGCGAGGACACCGAGCACGTCGCCGCCGAGCAGGCCGCCCAGGATGCCGAGGACACCGCCGAGCAGGCGGAGGAGGACGCCGAGGAGAACGGCGAGCCCTCCGGCGAGAGCGGCGGCTCCAGCAGCAGCCGTCGCCGTCGCCGCCGCCGTCGCCGGGCCGGGGACGGCTCCGGTGAGGCCGACTCGTCCGCCGACGACCCCGAGCGCACCGTCGTCAAGGTCCGCGAGCCCCGCCCGAAGCCCGAGCCGTCCGACGAGGTGCAGTCCATCAAGGGCTCCACGCGTCTGGAGGCCAAGAAGCAGCGCCGCCGCGAGGGCCGCGAGCAGGGCCGCCGCCGCGTGCCGATCATCACCGAGGCCGAGTTCCTGGCCCGCCGCGAGGCCGTCGAGCGTGTCATGGTCGTCCGCCAGCACGGCGAGCGCACCCAGATCGGCGTCCTGGAGGACGGCGTGCTCGTCGAGCACTACGTCAACAAGGAGCAGGCCACCTCGTACGTCGGCAACGTGTACCTCGGCAAGGTGCAGAACGTGCTGCCCTCGATGGAGGCCGCCTTCATCGACATCGGCAAGGGCCGCAACGCCGTCCTGTACGCCGGTGAGGTCAACTTCGAGGCGCTGGGCATGGCCAACGGTCCGCGCCGCATCGAGTCCGCCCTGAAGTCCGGCCAGTCGGTCCTCGTACAGGTCACCAAGGACCCGATCGGCCACAAGGGCGCCCGCCTGACCAGTCAGGTCTCGCTGCCCGGCCGCTACCTGGTCTACGTGCCCGAGGGCTCGATGACCGGCATCAGCCGTAAGCTCCCCGACACCGAGCGCTCCCGCCTCAAGACCATCCTCAAGAAGATCGTCCCCGAGGACGCGGGCGTCATCGTGCGCACCGCCGCCGAGGGCGCCAGCGAGGACGAGCTGCGCCGCGACGTCGAGCGGCTCCAGGCGCAGTGGGAGGACATCCAGAAGAAGGCCAAGGGCGGCAGCTCGAGCGCGCCCACGCTGCTGTACGGCGAGCCGGACATGACCGTCCGGGTCGTGCGGGACATCTTCAACGAGGACTTCTCCAAGGTCGTCGTCAGCGGCGACGACGCCTGGCAGACCATCCACGGCTACGTGTCGCACGTGGCGCCGGACCTCGCCGAGCGGCTGTCCAAGTGGACGAGCGAGGTCGACGTCTTCGCCACGTACCGGATCGACGAGCAGCTCGCCAAGGCGCTGGACCGCAAGGTCTGGCTGCCCAGCGGCGGTTCGCTGGTGATCGACCGGACCGAGGCGATGGTCGTCGTCGACGTCAACACCGGCAAGTTCACCGGTCAGGGCGGCAACCTCGAGGAGACGGTCACCAGGAACAACCTGGAGGCGGCCGAGGAGATCGTGCGCCAGCTGAGGCTGCGCGACCTCGGCGGCATCATCGTCATCGACTTCATCGACATGGTGCTGGAGTCCAACCGGGACCTGGTGCTGCGGCGTCTGCTGGAGTGCCTGGGCCGGGACCGGACCAAGCACCAGGTCGCCGAGGTGACCTCGTTGGGCCTGGTGCAGATGACCCGCAAGCGGGTCGGCCAGGGTCTGCTGGAGTCGTTCTCGGAGACCTGCGTCCACTGCAACGGCCGGGGCGTCATCGTCCACCTCGACCAGCCGACGTCCGCCGCCGGCGGCGGCGGTGGCAAGCGCCGCAAGCGGGCGCGGGCCGGCGCCGGCGAGCAGCCGCACGAGCACGAGGCGGTCGCCGGGGTCGAGACCGGTCCGACGGCGGAGCAGGAGGCGGACACCGAGTCCGAGGCCGAGGTCGCCGCCGAGGCGGCCGAGCCGGTCGCCCTCCCGGCGCCCGAGTTCACCCCGGACGAGGAGCTGTACAGCAGCGCCGCCGAGGCCGAGGCCGCCGCCACGCGCGGTCGCGGCCGGCGCCGCACGAGCCGTCGGGCGTCGGCCCCGGCGGGTGCCCCGAAGGCCGCCAAGGGCGAGAGCCCGGCCGCCGCGCAGGCACCCACCGCGCAGGACGTCACGGCCGCCGAGGAGGTCGAGCGTCCCGTCGTGCGGGAGCCCGCCGCCGAGGTGCTGGCCGAGCCCGCCGCCGTCGAGGACGCGGTCTCCGGCGCCCCGGCCCCCGAGGTGCGGGCCCCCGAGGCCCCGGCCGCCGAGGAGGCCGCGCCCAAGGGCCGCACCCGCCGCCGCGCCACCCGGAAGGTGTCCGCGCCGGCCGGTTCGCCCGCGGGTGCCGAGGCCGCCGTCGTGACGGTCGCGGAGACCGCGCAGGCCGAGCAGCCGCAGACCGCAGCCGAGGCGGCACCCGAGGCCCCGGTGGCCGCGGAGCCCGCCGAGAGCGCCGCGCCGGCCCGTCCGCGCCGGCGTGCCGTGCGCAAGGCCACCGCGCCGACCGCGGCCGAGGAGACGGCCGTCGTGGTCGTCCCGTCGGCCCCGGCGGACGAGGCGGCCGAGGAGGGCGCCGAGGCGGCCCCGGCCAAGAAGGCGGCGGCCCGCAAGACGGCCAAGAAGGCGACGGCGAAGAAGGCCGCCACCAAGAAGACGGCGACCAAGAAGACGACGACCGCGAAGAAGGCCACCGCCAAGAAGGCGGCCAAGACGACGACCGCCAAGAAGGCCACGGCGAAGACCACGGCCAAGAAGACGGCGTCGAAGAAGACCGCGGCGGCCGCTCAGCAGAGCCCGTCCTCGGTCACGGCCGCCACCGACGAGGGCTGAACCGGCACCGTCTGATCCGGCAGCTGTCGCAAAACGTGTGGTCCTGTCCGTTCGGAATCCGATCGGGCGGGACCACACGTTTCCCCGGACATGCCCGTGCGCATATCACCGGACAAGTCACCGATCCCCGTGAGGAGAGAAGATCACGTGCCGGTACTGACGAGGCTCATTCCCTCGCCGCTCGCCGTGGACATCCGCCCGGGCGCACTCGACGACCTGGCGAGTGTCCTCGAGGACGAGCGGATCTCCCGGTCCGGACGGCTCGCCGTGGCGATCAGTGACGGTTCCGGGGCGCGGCTGCGCCGACGCCTGGAGCCTTCCCTGCCCGGTGCCGACTGGTTCGAGGTCGGCGGCGGCACGATCGACGACGCCGTGCGGCTGGCCGACGGGATGAAGTCGGGCCGCTACGACGCGGTCGTCGGCCTCGGCGGCGGCAAGGTCATCGACTGCGCCAAGTTCGCGGCGGCCCGGGTGGGCCTGCCCATGGTCGCCGTGGCCACCAACCTCTCCCACGACGGCATCTGCTCGCCGGTGTCGATACTCGACAACGACGCGGGCCGCGGTTCGTACGGCGTGCCGACACCCATCGCGCTCGTCGTCGATCTCGCGGTGATCCGCGAGGCGCCGATCCGCTTCGTGCGCTCCGGGATCGGCGACGCCGTCTCCAACATCTCCGCGGTCGCCGACTGGGAGCTGGCGCACCGGGTCAACGGTGAGAAGGTCGACGGTCTGGCCGCCGCCCTGGCCCGGCAGGCCGGCGAGGCGGTGCTGCGCCATCCCGGCGGCTGCGGCGACGACGGTTTCCTGACGGTGCTGACCGAGGGCCTGGTCCTGTCCGGGATCGCCATGACGATCGCCGGGCGCACCCGGCCCTCCTCCGGTGCCTGTCACGAGATCAGCCACGCGCTCGACCTGCTGTACCCGAGGCGGGCGGCCTCCCACGGCGAGCAGGTGGGCATCGGCGCGGCCTTCGCGACGTTCCTGCGGGGCGACCGCGACGGTTCGCTGCTGATGGCCCGGACGCTGCGTCGGCACGGGCTGCCGGTGGTGGCCGGGGAGATCGGGTTCGGCGACGACGAGTTCGTACGGGCCGTGGAGTTCGCTCCGCAGACCCGGCCGGGCCGGTACACGGTCCTGGAGCACCTCGACATGTCGCCGGAGCGGACCAAGGAGGCGTACGCCGAGTACGTCGCGTCGGTGGCCGGCTGAGGCGCCGCCGGGTGCCCGGGGCCGGTTTGACCCCTGTCGTGCGGCCCCGTAACCTTGACCGTCGGCGTGTCGACTGACACGTCACATCCCCGTAAACCTCATTCCCTCCGGGTGCGGGCCCTCGCGGGCCGGGACCGGGAGAGGCCGTCCGCGCATGCCGCCGGGCGGCTGGACTGCGGGGGTGCCGTTCCCGAGCGAGAGAGTGAGATCCGCGTGTACGCCATCGTGCGCAGCGGTGGTCGCCAGCACAAGGTTGCTGTCGGCGACATCGTTGAGGTTGACAAGATTTCCACCGCCCAGGTCGGCGACACGGTCGAGCTCTCGACCCTGCTCGTCGTCGACGGCGACGCTGTGACCAGCGACCCGTGGGTGCTGGCCGGCATCAAGGTCCAGGCCGAGGTCGTGGACCACCACAAGGGCCAGAAGATCGACATTCTGCGCTACAAGAACAAGACCGGCTACCGCCGCCGTCAGGGCCACCGCCAGCAGTACACGGCGATCAAGGTCACTGAGATCCCCGCGGCTGCGAAGTAAGGGACTGAGGAGACATGGCACACAAGAAGGGCGCATCGTCCACCCGGAACGGTCGCGACTCCAATGCCCAGCGGCTCGGCGTGAAGCGCTTCGGCGGTCAGGCCGTCAACGCGGGTGAGATCCTGGTCCGCCAGCGCGGCACCCACTTCCACCCGGGCGCGGGCGTCGGCCGTGGCGGCGACGACACGCTGTTCGCCCTGCAGGCCGGCGCGGTGCAGTTCGGCACCCACCGTGGCCGCAAGGTCGTGAACATCGTCCCGGTCGCCTGACCGGAACACTTTCGCGAGGCGGGCCTCACTTCCCCGAGGGGAAGCGGGTCCGCCTTTCGCGTGTTACCCAAGAGACATTCCGCAGTAGGCAGTAACCGGTAACTGGAGGCACATCCCATGACCACCTTCGTGGACCGCGTCGAGCTGCACGTCGCCGCGGGTAGCGGAGGCCACGGCTGTGCCTCCGTCCACCGTGAGAAGTTCAAGCCGCTCGGCGGCCCGGACGGCGGCAACGGCGGCCGTGGCGGCGACGTGATCCTCACCGTCGACCAGTCGGTGACCACGCTCCTGGAGTACCACCACTCCCCGCACCGCAAGGCCACCAACGGCAAGCCCGGTGAGGGCGGCAACCGCTCCGGCAAGGACGGCCAGGACCTCGTCCTCGCCGTCCCCGACGGCACCGTGGTCCTCGACAAGGCGGGCAACGTGCTCGCCGACATGGTCGGGCACGGCACCTCCTACGTCGCCGCACAGGGCGGGCGGGGCGGCCTCGGCAACGCGGCCCTCGCGTCCGCGCGCCGCAAGGCCCCGGGCTTCGCGCTGCTCGGTGAGCCGGGGGACCTCGGGGACGTCGTCCTGGAGCTGAAGACCGTCGCCGACGTGGCCCTGGTCGGCTATCCGAGCGCCGGCAAGTCCTCGCTGATCTCCGTGATGAGCGCGGCGAAGCCGAAGATCGCCGACTACCCCTTCACGACGCTCGTCCCGAACCTCGGCGTGGTGACGGCCGGTGAGACCGTCTACACCATCGCCGACGTCCCCGGCCTCATCCCCGGCGCGAGCCAGGGCAAGGGCCTCGGCCTGGAGTTCCTGCGGCACGTGGAGCGGTGCAGCGTGCTGGTGCACGTCCTGGACACGGCGACGCTGGAGTCCGACCGCGACCCGGTCTCCGACCTGGACATCATCGAGGCGGAGCTGCGCGAGTACGGCGGCCTGGACAACCGGCCGCGCGTCGTCGTCCTCAACAAGATCGACGTGCCCGACGGCAAGGACCTCGCCGAGATGGTCCGCCCCGACCTGGAGGAGCGCGGCTACCGCGTCTTCGAGGTGTCGGCGGTGGCCCACATGGGTCTGAAGGAGCTGTCGTTCGCGCTGGCCGACCTGGTGGCCCAGGCGCGCGCCGCCCGGCCGAAGGAGGAAGCGACGCGGATCGTCATCCGGCCCAAGGCCGTGGACGACGCGGGCTTCACCGTCACCCGCGAGGAGGACGGCCTGTTCCGGGTGCGTGGCGAGAAGCCCGAACGCTGGGTGCGCCAGACCGACTTCAACAACGACGAGGCCGTCGGCTACCTCGCCGACCGGCTCAACCGCCTCGGCGTCGAGGACGAGCTGATGAAGGCCGGCGCCCGGGGCGGCGACGGCGTGGCCATCGGCCCCGAGGACAACGCGGTCGTCTTCGACTGGGAGCCGTCCGTGTCGGCCGGCGCCGAGATGCTCGGCCGCCGCGGTGAGGACCACCGCCTCGAGGAGTCCCGCCCCGCCGCCCAGCGGCGCCGGGACCGGGACGCCGAACGGGACGAGGCGCAGCGGGAGTTCGACGGTTTCGAGCCGTTCTGACGCTCACCCGAGGCCGTGTGCCGGTCCGCAACGGCGGCACCGGACACGGCCTCGGGCGTCATGACCGCCGACGCGGTGCCGGCGCCTTGAAACCGAACTCGGCACTCTTCAGCCGCCGCCGCATGGCCTGCGCGATCGGCCGCTCCACGAATCGCTGGACGACGTACGACAGGGCGATGAGCCCGCCGGCGGTGACCAGGACCAGCGTCCAGGGGTCCACGCGGTCCCCGAAGTGGTGGAGGATGCTCACGCCGATGACGTCGTGCAGCAGGTACAACGGGAACGTCAGGGTGCCGGCGACGGTCAGCCAGTGCCCGCGGATCCTGCTGGTCCAGCCGAGCGCGATCGCCGCGACCAGCAGGAAGAACACCGTGGTGGCCAGGACCAGCCAGCCGCGCCAGGGGGACCACGTGTCCCAGTTGTTCCGGCCTCCGTGCGGGGCCAGCAGGAAGTGCAGGGCCAGCAGCCACGACATGGCGACAATGCCCCACAGCAGCGGCGTCGGCCGGTAGCGGTACATGAGGTGGAAGGCCATGCCCGCGATGAAGAACGGGGCGGACGTCGGATTGACCAGCAGCGTGAGCAGCGGGATGCCGGCACTGGGCGCGAGCACCGCGGCGACCGTCCACAGTCCGCAGAAGATCACCACCCGCTGGTAGGTGAGGCCCTTCCACACCACGACCGCGAACGTGAGGTAGAAGCAGAGTTCGGGCCAGAGCGTCCAGTAGACCGAGTCGAGGTTGTCGACACCCAGCGGAGTCTGCAACATCGTGAAGTTCGCGAAGAGCATCCGCGGGTTGGGGTGGCCGAACGGTGTGTCGAAGGTGTAGATCACGCCTGCCGACACGATGATCGCCACCCAGTACATGGGGTACAGCCGGGTGACCCGCGAGATGAAGAAGTCGCGCGGTGTTCGACCCCACGCGCTCATGCAGATGACGAAGCCGCTGATGAGGAAGAACAGGTCGACGCCGAGACGGCCGAAGGCGAAGTAGCGGTGCGCCTCCGGGAAGATCTCACCGGGCGGGCGGCCCCAGACGATCTCCATCGCCCCCGGCGTCTGGCCCACGAAGTGGAAGAGGACCACCGCCAGTGCCGCCAGGAACCGCAGACCGTCCAGGGCGGCCAGCCGGTTCCTGTGCACCACCGGTCCCGCCTGAGGCACTTCCGCCTCGGCGGCCGGCCGCGGCGACGGTACGTCCGGCTCTACCGATTCCCCGTTCACCTGCCCGGTGGAACTCTCCGACGGTACGGGTCGATCCGCCTGGCGCATCCATTTGCCTTTCCGGTGACAGTCCTGCACACGACGCCCTCGGGGCGCGACTGCATGACCGACAAACGGCAGAAATGGTTGCAGGGGTGCCTCCCGGCACATGCGGCCGGGGTGCCAGGCCGGTTCGCACCGGCCGGGCACCCCGGACCAAGGCCCCCTGCTGGCGGAGGCGCGGGACTCAGCGCTCCAGGAACGCGAACAGCTCTTCCCACTGGTCGGTGATGGCCGACGGGGAGTACCGCTGCACGTTGGCACGTGCCTTCTCGCCCATCGAGTCCCGTAGTTCCTGGTCCGTCATCAGCCGGCCCAGCTGACGAGCGAGTTCCATGGTGTTGCCCGGACGGGCCAGGACGCCGTCCTCCTCGTCCTGGACGATCTGGCGGACGCCCGGCGCGCAGTCGAAGGCCGCGCAGGGCACCGCACAGGCCATCGCCTCGAGCAGGGCCAGCGGGAAGCCCTCGCCGCGGGAGGACTGGACGAACACCGAGGCGCCGTGCAGCGCGCCCACGACGTCGTCGGTCTGCCCCGCCCACTCCACCGAGTCGTCCAGCCCCAGACGGGTGCACTGCTGCTTGAGTGCACTCTCGTCGGGCCCGGAACCGTAGATGCGCAGCCTCCACCCGGGATGCCGGGGCGCCGCCTCCGCCCAGGTGTCGAGGAGCATGTCGATGCCCTTCTGGTGACCGAGGCGGCCGATGCTGGCGACGACCTTCTCGGTGCGGGAGGAAGGCACCTCCGGCATCATCGGCAGCGGGTTCGGCATGAACCCGACGTTGTTGAGGCCGCGGCCGACCCAGAGGTCGGCGTCCTCCTGGGTCAGCAGCAGGAGCCGGTCGATGTCCTTGTAGTACCGCTGGACGCGCCGGAAGCGCGAGGAGCCCTTGGAGTACTCGTAGGACTCGTGGCTCATGCCGATCACCGGGTGACCGGCCGTGTCGGCGACGGCCACCCACTCCATGGCCCACACCTGGGTCACGATGATCATGGCACCGGGCCGGGCGCCGCGGAAGAGGCGCGACAGCCGCTCGGCGGCCTCGCGCATGCCCGCCTCCCGGGCCGCCTCGCGCCGGCGGGCCGCCACGTTGGCCCGGTCGCGCAGGCTGCGGGCCTGCCACGGGCCGGGCGGGCGCTCGTCGTAGAGGGTGACGGTCTCGAAGGGCGGATTGTCGCCCAGGTCCATCGGCACATCGGGCGGGGCGATGCCTACGACGGTCACGCGGTGGCCGCGTTCGGCGAAGAGCCTGGCCATCAGGGCCTGCCAGCGAGCGACGCCACCCAGTTCGTTGACCTCGTTCGCCACGAAGATGATGTCGCGCTGTGTCATCGGGCTTCTCCCTCGGCACCGAAGAAGCGGTCCACGATGCGGGCGGCCGCGTCACCGCGGTCGTACTCGCCGTACTGGCTCATGAATTCCTTGATCCGTCCTTCGCAGCCGGACGCGAGGGCGTCCAGGTCCGACAGCACCTCGAAGAGTTCCTCCGATGTGCCGGCCACCGGCCCGGGGGCCTGCTCGGACAGGTCGAAGTAGGTGCCGCGGCTGTTCTCCGCGTACTCGTCCCAGTCGTAGGTGAAGAACACCATCGGCCGCTGGAGCAGCGAGTAGTCGAACATCACGGACGAGTAGTCGGTGATCAGGACGTCCGAGAGGAGCATCACCGGGGTGATGTCGGGTTCCTCGCTGACGTTGATCACCCGGCCGGCGACCGACGGCGGCAGCGTGACGTTGTTGAGATAGTGCGTGCGGATCAGCAGCGTGAACCGGTCGCCGAAGCGGTCCGCGAACTCCTCGACGTCGAAGGGGAACTCGAACTTGCGCACCTTGCCGTTGGCCTGCGCCCGGAAAGTGGGGGCGTACAGGACGACGGGGAGGTCGCTGCGGATGCCCAGCCGCTCGGCCAGTTCCCGCGCGGCCGGGTCGGGGGTCGTCGAGTCCCGCGCCCGCACCAGGGCGTCGTTGCGCGGGTACCCCGTGCGCAGCAGCTTCTCCTCCGGTATTCGATAGGCGCGGGCCAGCGTCTTCTCGTCGTGTTCGCCGCGCACCACGAAGTGGTCGAAGCGGTCGATGGACCGCTGGTAGGCCTGCTGCTCGTGCTCGGGCATGATCCGGTAGTGCGGCTCGTCGAAGCCCATGCGCTTGAGCGCGGAACCGTGCCAGGTCTGGATGTAGGTCGTCTCCGGCCGCTTGGGCAGCTTCAGCGGGAAGCCCTGGTTGTCGATCCAGAACTCGGCCTGGGCCAGAGCCCTCAGGTACGGCCAGGACCAGCGGCGCACCAGCTCGACGTCCTGCGGGAAGCCTTCGGGGCGGGAACCGGCGTACGACCAGTAGACCTTGAGAGGCACACCGCGCCGGCGCAGTTCCTCGTAGATGGCGCGGGGGCTGTCGCTGTACTGCTTGCCGAGGTGGCTCTCGAAGACGACGGTGCCCTTGCGTACGGGCAGCACCCGGATCATGCGCTCGAACGTCTCGATCTTGCGCGGACCGGAGTGCAAGTCCTTGCGCACCGAGTAGACCTTGCGCACCATCTTCTTCGCCACGCGGGCGGGCGGGCTCTGGATGTTGCGCTGCACGAGCGACGACGTGCGCTGCGCCAGCTTGCCGTGCTGGGTCAGCCGGAAGGCGAGGTGTCCGTTGGCCGAGGCGTGCGGGAGGATGCGGTCGGCCATCATCCGGCCCAGCCGTGGCCGGATCCGGATCTCGCCGGCGCCCTCCAGGTCGGTGCGTCCGACGGTGAGCCGACTCGTGGTGCGGTGCTCTCCGTCCACCGTGAGGTGCAGGCGCACGTCCCAGACGTCGTCGACGAGGCCGACCGGGCGCAGCCGGCTCGCCAGCGCGGCCGTCGCCTGCCAGGTCACCGCCTCGCCCTCGTGCCGGATGTCCGTCACCGGGAAGCGGAACGACTGCAGGCTCTTGCGGCGGGCGCGGAACTCCAGTTCGCCCTCGAGGCGCGCGTCGGGGGCAATCACTCCGAGAGGGTTGACCAGGGAGCCGGCGAGAACGACACCCGCGGCGGTCTCCGTGTACCGGGTCACCGCGTTGCGCAGGTTGAGGCGCTGCACCGGCTTCGCGTGGTAACCGAGGTCGGTCACGTCGAGCACGGCACGGCCCATCGGGTCGTCCAGGTGCTCCGCGCACCAGTAGACCCGGCCGTCCCGCTCCAGCAGGGGGCTGGACACCTTGCTCTTGTTGATGAGCGTGTCGATGGCCGGCATGAGGTGCTCCCAGTCCTCACGCAGCAGCAGGTAGGCGCAGAGCCGGTGGATGGGGGAGAGCTCCGCGTACGCCTCGTCGGGGAAGTCCTTGATGTAGCCGCCCGCCATCTGGGCGAAGTGGTGGCGGTACTCGTCGTCCAGGAAGGGCAGCTCCCGGAGGTACAGGACAAGGTCGTGCTTGAGGAACTTGGTGTCCTTGTGCAGCTTCAGCCCGTCGTGGCCCTCTTCGGCGAGGATGCGGTCGATCCGGCGGTGGATCTCCAGCCGGTCGGCGAAGTTGTTGATCTCGTGGCGGCGGTTGCTGATCGACTTCGCCTCGGTCTTCTCGACCACGTTCCAGTGGTAGACCGTGTTGGGGATCAGCGTGATCCTGGACGCGGCCAGGTAGGCCTGGGCCGAGAACAGCAGGTCCTCGTAGTGGATGCCGCGGGGGAAGGTGAGGCCGCTGTCGACGAGGAACTCGCGCCGGTAGCACTTGTTGGTCGACAGGGTGTCGAAGACGAGGAGGTCCGGGATTTCCGCGATCGAGTCGAAGGTGCGGGTCTGCCGGTACAGCCACGGGTACCACCTGGCCGTCTTGCCCGACCGGCTGTCCGTGTGGACGCGCAGGCAGAGGCCGGAGACCAGGTCGGCGCCGGTACGCTCGGCGGCGTCCAGCATGTTGCGGCAGGCGTTCACCTCGAGGGTGTCGTCGCTGTCGAGGAACATCACGTATCGGCCGCGGGCGATGGCTATGCCCTGGTTGCGCGGCTCGCCGCAGCCGCCGCTGTTCTCGGCCAACTGGATGGCCCGCACCCGGTCGGAGGAGGCGGCGAGCTGCTGGGCGACCTGGTAGGAGCCGTCGGTGGAGTGGTCGTCGGCGACGATGACCTCGACGTTCTGCAGCGTCTGGTCGAGAACCGACTGCACCGCCGTCGGCAGACGATCGGCGTCGTTGTAGACGATGACAACGACGCTGATGTCGGGTGTTCTGTCGTGGTGCTGGGACACAGCAGCGGCTACCTCTGACTCAAGGAACGGATATCGGGTCTGTCGTGGCGATGCCTGGGCCGGGAGGCGGAGCAGGCACCCGCTCGTCCAACGGCACGATCGGCGGCAGTTTCTCCAGCGGCTCACCCAGGAAGACGTGCCGGACCACCCGTTCGGCTGCGTGTCCGTCGTCGAAATCACAGAAACGCCGCCGGAACCGGGCGCGCGCCTCTGCCGCCCGGTCGTCGCGCCACTGGCCGGAGCGGAGCAGTTCGGTCAGTTCTTCCTGGGTGGTGGCCACGGACCCGGGCGCCTCCCGCAGGACATCGAAGTACGTTCCCCGGACGACGGAATAAGTCTCCCAGTCGTCGGCGAAGATCACGATCGGACGGTCGAGGTTGGCGTAGTCGAACATGGCCGACGAGTAGTCCGTGATCAGACCGTCGGAGGCCAGGTAGAGCCGTTCCACCGAAGGGTGGGACGACACGTCGACGACTCGTCCGGCGGACTGCAGGTCGGTGAGGCGGGAGGAAGCGCCGTAGAAGTAGTGGCCACGCACCAGCAGGGTGACGCGGGGGCCCAGCTGTTCGGCCAGTCGCTCCAGGTCGAGGCGGGGTGTGAACCCGCGCTGGTACTCGCGGTGGGTGGGCATGTAGAGGAGGGCCGTGGTGCCCTCGCGCAGCCCGAGGTCCGCACGGGCCGTGCGGACGTCCTCGGCCGTCGCGGTGACCAGGACGTCGTTGCGCGGGTAGCCGGTGTCCAGCGACGCGAACGAGGCGGGATAGACCCGCTCCCACACCGAGGTGGAGAACCGGTTGGAGCTGACGCTGTAGTCCCAGCGGTCGCACCGCCTCAGCAGCGCGCGGAAGCTCATGTTGGTGGAGGCCGGGTACTTCTGCTGGTCCAGCCCCATGCTCTTCAGCGGTGTGCCGTGGTGGGTCTGCACATGGATCTGCCCCTCGCGCTTGACCACGCTGTCGGGGAAGTTCACGTTGTTGACGAGGTACTTGGCGCGCGCCACGGCGGCCCAGTACTCCCGCGAGCCCAGGCGCACGTAGTCCACGCCCGCGGGCACCTGGTCCACCGCGTCCGGCCGGATCGCCCACACACGGCGGATCTGCGGCGCGAGGGAGGCCAGGGCCGCGTCGACGGCCGCGGGGTTGCAGGAGACGCTACGGCTCCAGTAGGCGGAGAACACCGCCAGGTTCTCGTCGAGGGGCAGCCTCAGCTGCGAGCGGTAGAAGAGGCCCATCGCCCGGCGCTTGGACTGGTTGACGACCCGGCGGGCGCGCTTCTGCGCCTGCTGGCGGAGCTTCGACACACGCGTCGCGCCCGCCCAGGCCGCGTACGCGTCACGTTGCAGCATCGCGTACTTCTGGCCCTTGCGGCCTGGCGGCCGCTGGAAGCCCTGGGGCAGGCGCGCGCGGTAGTCGGCACAGGCCCGGTGGAAGAATTCGGCCCGGGCGTTGTGCGGCAGCCGGCCCGGGCGCTCCAGCACGGTCAGGTAGTGGTCGGCCATCTTGCGGAAGACCGGACCCCGCCACCGGGACAGTTCCTCGTGCGCGTCGAGGTGGTCGAAGATCCGGTCGTACTGCTCGAAGACGTCGAAGTGCTTGCGGCTGACCGTCTTGAGGATGTTGCCGCCCTCGCGGCGCTGGCGGTAGAGGACGCAGACACGGTCCAGCACGGCGATCCGCTCGGCGCTGATCATCGAGAGGAAGGTCCAGGGCGCGTCCTCGTAGTACCCGGGAGGGAAGGTCAGCCCGACCCGGTCGATGAAGTCGCGTCGGTAGGCCTTGTTCCAGACGATCTGGAGCAGGTCGAGCAGTTCGGGCCGGGCGGCGAGGGAGAAGGTGTCCGGGCCGGCGTCCTGTGCGAGGAGGTGTGCGAGCTGGTTGCGTTCGACCGCGCCGTACCAGTAGGTGCGGGCGTAGTCGTAGACCAGGATCTCGGGATTTCCGGTGGATTCCAGGCGGTCGGATATCGCCGTCAGTGCACCCTCGGACAACGTGTCGTCACTGTCCAGGAACAACACGTAATCGCCCTGGGCCTTTTCGAGTCCGGCGTTTCGCGCGCGGCCCAGGCCGACGTTTTCCGTGAGGTGAATCACATGAATGCGTGCGTCGCGCTCCGCGTACTCGTCAAGAATGGCCCCCGACCCGTCCGGCGAGCGGTCGTCGACCGCGATCACCTCGAAGTCCGTGTAGTCCTGTCCGAGTACGGAATCGAGGCACTCGTGCAGGTAGCCCTGCACTTTGTACACGGGGACGACGAGAGAGAGCTTGGGCATCCTTTACAACCTGTTCCGAGTCTGACCGGGGACCGCGCGCTGGGGGCCGGGGCGCGCTGGGAGCGTCGGTGGGCCTGAGCGCGCCGCCGCATCAGCGTAAAGGATTCACGTGAAGTTTCCGTGGGCGAGGTGGCAGGTCCGGCAGGCCCTGCACGGCCGCCTGCTTCGCTCCTTATCCGCTGTTCGCCCCACATGTCCGACTCGATTTTCCGGGGCCTGCGGGCGACTCTGCACTCAGAGACGAAGATCTGGGAGGCAAGAGGATGAGTTGGCTGGTCACAGGCGGCGCGGGGTACATCGGTGCGCACGTGGTGCGTGCTCTGGTCGCCGACGGGCAGTCCGTGGTCGTGTACGACGACCTGTCCACCGGAAGCGCGGGGCGAATCCCCGAGGGTGTGCCGCTGGTGGTCGGCAGCGTGCTGGACCGCTCTGCCCTGGATGCCGCGATTCGTGACAATGCTGTGACAGGTGTGGTGCACATCGCGGCCAAGAAGCAGGTGGGGGAGTCGGTGGAGCGCCCGCTCCACTACTACCGGGAGAACGTGACGGGTCTGCAGACCCTCCTGGAGGCCATGGCGTCCGCGGGCGTCGGCCGGCTGGTCTTCTCCTCCTCCGCCGCCGTGTACGGCATGCCGGACGTGGACCTCGTCACCGAGGACACGCCCTGCCTCCCGATGAGCCCGTACGGCGAGACAAAGCTCGTCGGTGAGTGGCTGATCACCGCCGCCGCTCGGGCCCACGGCATTCGTGCCGCGTCCTTGCGCTACTTCAACGTCGCGGGCGCGGCGGCCCCCGAGCTGTCCGACTCCGGTGTCTTCAACCTCATCCCCATGGTCTTCGAGCGCCTGGAGGCGGGCGAGGCCCCGCTCGTTTTCGGCGACGACTACGCCACCCCGGACGGCACCTGTGTGCGGGACTACATCCACGTGGCAGACATCGCCTCCGCCCACCTGGCGGCGGCCCGGCGCCTGACGGACTTCCCCGAGGGCACCGCCCTCACCCTCAACATCGGACGCGGGGAGGGCAGCTCGGTCCGGGAGATGGTCGACCGCATCCTCAAGGTCACCGGCCGGCAGGACCTCGTCCCGCAGGTGACCGAACGCCGCCCCGGCGACCCGGCCCGCGTAGTCGCCTCCGCGGACCGCGCCCGCGAGCAGCTCGGCTGGTCGGCCCGCCACGACCTGGACGACATGATCGAGTCCGCCTGGCAGGGCTGGCGCCGACGGCACGGCTGACGTCCGGCGGCTCGGGCTCGGGAGCTGCCCGCGAGCGGCGGATCAGCGGATCAACCGTGGCGCTGCGGTTTCGGGGCGCTGACGGCGGGCGGCGGGCCGGGCTGCCGCCTGGGCCCGGGGAGCGGGACCTCGGTCGCCATGCGCCCCGCCATCCGCGCCCGGTGCTCACCGGCCGCCGCGCACAGCGCCCGCACGGCCCCGGCGAAACGCTCCTGGGACGACGGTTCGGCGGGGCCCAGCAGCCGCCGGGCCAGCCCCGCCCGCTCCGCCGCCCGCTCGTCGTGCTCGGGGTGCCGGACCGCGTCCAGCAGCGCGGGCACCCCGGCCGCGTCCGGCGCCAGCACGGTCGCCGCCGCCACCGTCGGGAACGTCTTGCGGAACCCGTCCTCGGCCAGCCCGCTGGTGTTGGCCACCGCGTACGGCTTGCCGCTCGCCAGGAAGTCGCTGATGACGCTGGACACATCGCTGATCAGCAGGTCGGCCCGGTTGAAGCAGGCGTACAGCGGCGGCCGGGCGTCGGTGACGACCTGGTGCTCCCACTCGGGCAGCGAGGCCCAGTACGCCTCCTCCCAGGCGGCCGCCGCCCGCGCCACCGCGGCGGCCCGCCCCGGCTCCGGCGCCGGCTGCCGCAGCATCCGCTCCGCCTGGTCGGCGGCGGAGCGGAAACCGGACGTCGTCAGCCGGTCCAGCTCCGCCGTCAGCCGGTCGAGCCCGGCTGCCGCCGACGCGTGAGGCCGGGGCCCGCCCCGCTCCCGGTTCGCGGCCCGCACCAGCTCCCGGATGCGCAGGTCGGCGGCCCGGGCCCGCGGGTCCACGGACCCCGTCAGCGGGTGCGGCTTGTACAGCAGCCGTACGCCCGGGTCCGCGAGCAGCGCACGCACCAGGTTCTCGCCGGCCTCCACCACCGACGTGTTGCCGGGGTTGCCGTCCCAGCCCTCCCAGGTCGGCGCGTACAGGACCGTCGTGCGGGCGCCGGGCGCCGGCGGCCCCGCGTACGGCCGTACGGCGTCCAGCTGCGGGCGGCCGATCTCCACCACGTCCTTGTCCTCGACACCGACCTCCGCCAGCGCGTACCGCTCGCGCGCCGCCGGACCGGCCACCCACACCTCGTCGTAGGCCTTCGCGTACGGGTTGCAGGAGGACAGCTTGTCGCTCTCCCCGTGGTTGACGAAGGCGTGCTTGATCGTGGGGATGCGCAGGACCTGCGAGGTCTTGCCCGAGTTGGAGGGGTGCAGCAGGACCCGGAGCGTGGAGTGCTCCAGCCGCATCAGTGTGGACACCTTCGGCAGGCACACCACGGGGATGTCGGTCGCCGCGATCCGCTGCATCATGTGCCGCTCCCGCAGCACGATCACCGGGCGCCCGCCCAGCCGCGCCAGCGGCTCCAGCCACATGTTGGCCTGGTACGCCGAGGACGCCCCGCCCGAGAAGTACAGGCCGACGGTCGGCCGGTACTCCGCCAGCCAGGCGTCGAACCAGTCCAGGACCTCCTGCTCGCCCGCGGGCCGGCGCCCCGGCAGCAGCCGCAGCACCAGCACGCCCAGGCCGGCCAGCGCCATGGCCAGCGACAGTGCGAGGCCGGCCGCCCCGTACACCGGCGCGTCGGCGGCGGCCGTGGCCAGCAGTCCGGCCGTCGCGGGCAGCCCGAGGACCGCCAGCCGGTGGCCGGGGCGGCGCAGCAGCGCGGGCGGGGCGGGGGTCAGGCGCAGCGCGGAGGCGTCCACGTTCCGGGTCACCACGGGCAGCGTGCGGGTGCGCCGGACCAGCACGGAGGCGGCCTGGATCGCCCAGTGCAGCCCGTAGAAGGCGAGCAGGGCGGCGACCAGCGGGGCGTACGCGGGCTCCCGGTGCTGCTCGCCGAGGCGCAGCAGGCCGACCACGAGCAGCAGGTCCCGCAGCACGTGCCGCACCGTGACGTCGGCGTGCGACTTGGCGAACAGCGACACCATGCCCCGCTGCCACCGGTACAGCACCCCCTCGGCGGCCAGTGAACCGGCGGTCGCGGCGAGCAGCAGCGGCACGTGCGGCAGCAGCGCGCCGACGGCCTGCGCGACCGACGCGGTGGCCAGCACGGCGAGGACGAGCAGCTTCACGGCGGTCCGGCGGCGCGGCAGGGCGAGGCCGGGGACACGGGGGCGCGGGCGGCGGCCCGGGCGGGGGACACGGCGGGGAAGTCTGCGGCGGGGCAGGGATAGGGGCACTGCGGTCGCTCCAGGCTTGCTCGTCGCGCATCGGACATACGGGTTAACGCACGGCGACCTCCCGACGACACGCACGTGTTGCCCGGGGCGTCGGTGCGGGGGCCTCCTGCGGTTGGTGCGGGGCGGCTGCGGTCGTCGGCGGTGGGCGTTGTGGTGGTTGGTGTGGGTCGTTCTGGCGGGTCGGTGCGGGGCGGCTGCGGTCGTCGGTGCGGAACGTTCCGGCGGTCGGTGCGGTCGGTGCGGTCGGTGCGGTCGGTGCGGTCGGTGCGGTCGTCTGCGGTGCTCGGCGCGGGAGCCGGGCCGGGTGCACTGTCCGCAGCCTGGACCGTGGCGCGGGGCGCGATCCGCTTCGCGTAGATTGCCTGGCGGGCGCCCGGACGGGCGCGCGTCGACGGGGAAGGACGGGCGGCAACAGTGGCTGGGGCAAGGCAGGCCGTGGGCGAGGCCCGCAGGATCGTCGTCAAGGTCGGTTCCTCCTCGCTGACCACCGCGGCCGGCGGCCTGGACGCCGACCGGGTCGACGCGCTCGTCGACGTCCTCGCCAAGGTCCGAAGCGGCGGGGAACGGGAGATCGTCCTCGTCTCCTCCGGCGCCATCGCCGCCGGTCTCGCCCCGCTGGGCCTGCGTCGCCGCCCCAGGGACCTGGCCCGTCAGCAGGCCGCCGCCAGCGTCGGACAGGGCCTGCTGGTCGCCCGCTACACCGCCTCCTTCGCCCGCTACGGCGTCCGCGTCGGCCAGGTGCTGCTGACCAGCGACGACATGAGCCGCCGCGCCCACCACCGCAACGCCTCCCGCACCCTCGACAAGCTGCTGGCGATGGGCGCCTTCCCGATCGTCAACGAGAACGACACCGTCGCCACCGACGAGATCCGCTTCGGCGACAACGACCGGCTCGCCGCCCTCGTCGCCCACCTGGTCCGTGCCGACCTGCTGGTGCTGCTGTCCGACGTGGACGGCGTGTACGACGGCGACCCGAGCAGGCCCGGCACCTCGCGGATCGCCGAGGTGCGCGCACCGGCCGACCTCGCGGACATCGAGATCGGCAGCGCCGGCAAGGCGGGTGTCGGCACCGGCGGCATGGTCACCAAGGTCGAGGCGGCCCGGATCGCCGCCGCCGCCGGCATCCCGGTGGTGCTGACCAGCGCCGTCCACGCCGCCGACGCCCTGGCCGGCGGCGACACCGGCACCTACTTCCACGCCACCGGCAAACGCTCCGCCGACCGGCTGCTGTGGCTGCAGCACGCCTCCACCCCGCAGGGGGCGCTGGTCCTCGACGACGGGGCGGTGCGCGCGGTCGTCGAGGGCCGCAAGTCGCTGCTGCCGGCCGGCATCGCCGGCGTCGAGGGCGACTTCGCCGCGGGCGAGCCCGTCGAGCTGCGGGACGGGGCGGGCCGCGCGGTGGCCCGGGGGCTGGTCAACTTCGACGCCAAGGAGCTGCCCCGGCTGCTCGGCCGCTCCACCCGGGAGCTGGCGCGTGAACTCGGACAGGCGTACGAACGTGAGGTCGTACACAGGGACGATCTGGTGATCCTGCACCCGTAATGGGCCGAAACGTCCCCGAATCGGCGGTGTACGTTCCGCAAAACCGCCCCGCGATCTTGCGAGGCCTGCTCAACTTTCCTTCAGGGACAGGCCCGGCCGACCACCGGGCTCAGCAGTGTGCGTGAAGGAGGCCGTCGTGAGCGGAGTGCGCCCTGGAACGGCGGCGTCCCGCGCCCGCCCGGGCGGCGGTGCCCGCAAGGCGTCCCGCGCGGCCGGCGAGGAACGTCCCCTGACCAGCGTCGCGGCCGGCGACCGCTTCCGGGGCGGGGAGCCCGAGCACACCCCGCGCCTGTGGCACGTCACGCTCAGCGTCTCCGGCGCCCGCGCCCCGCTGTCCGAGGTCCGCCGCGCCCTGGAACAGCTCGCCCACGACCACCCCTTCCTGCTGACCAGCCGTTACGCCGACGACCACGCCGAGATCCGGTACTGGGAGGAGGCCCGCGACCTGCACGACGCCGCCGCCGTCGCCCTGCGCCTGTGGGGAGAGCACCGGCAGACCGCGGGACTGCCGCCCTGGGAGATCGTCGGCCTGGAGGTCATCGACCGGGCCACCTACCACCAGCGCATCGCCGCCGGATACGGACCGGCCCCGGCGACACCGGTCGGGGTCCACCCGTTCTAGGCCCGAGGCCGCGCGTCCGCCGGGGGCTGGACGGTCTGCGCTCGGTCCGTACTCATGGTGTGGGGCCTGTCGGGAGCACCTGGCGGCACCGGTCTGTGTCTGTGGTGCGGGGCCTGTCAGGAACGCCCGGCGCAGGTGGCCGCGACCGGCCCGTGCGCGGGGGCGCCCGGCCACCGCCGGCGGCGCCCTCACCAATGCGCGGGACCGGCCAGTGCACGACGCCGCCCGCCGCGCCACCCCCCCACCCCTGCCTCAGCGACGCTCCCGCCGTCCCAGTGCCGCCACCCTCGAGCCACCCCCAGAGGGACCCTCAAGCCGTCCCCGAGCCGCCGGGCTGCTCCCGAGCCGCCGCAGGGCTGCTCCCGGGCCGCCTGGCCACCCCCGGACCGTCCCCGAGCCGCTCCCGCGTCGCCGGGCTGCTCCCGAGCCGCTGCCGACCGCCGCCGGGCTTGCCCCGCGTCCCCGAGCCGCTCCCGCGCCCCCCCCCGGCTGCCCCCGAGCCGCCGCCGCGCCCCCACCTCCCGGGGCGGCAACCGAAATGCGGCCACAGGCCCTGGCGCATCCCTTTTCGCCCCGTCCGGCGTATGTCTCGGGGTTTGGGACGACCGGTGGGCGCCCCGTCCGGCCTACTACGCTTCCCCCATGACCACGCTCTCGCCGTACGACTCGATGTCCCCGGTCACCCGGGCCGCCTACCGGGCCAAGGCCGCCGCGGCCGACCTCGCGCCGCTGCCGAGGGCCGCCAAGGACGACGCGCTGCTCGCCGTCGCGGACGCGCTGGAGGTCCGTACCAGCGAGATCGTCGAGGCCAACGCCCAGGACGTGGCCAAGGCCCGCGCCGCCGGGACCAGCGAGGCCATCATCGACCGGCTGACGCTGACCCCGGAGCGGGTCCGGGCCATCGCCTCCGACGTGCGGGACGTCGTCGCCCTGCCCGACCCGGTCGGCGAGGTCGTGCGCGGCAGCACCCTCCCCAACGGCATCGACCTGCGCCAGGTCCGCGTGCCGCTCGGCGTCGTCGGCATCATCTACGAGGGCCGGCCCAACGTCACCGTCGACGCCGCCGCCCTGTGCCTGAAGTCCGGCAACGCGGTGCTGCTGCGCGGCTCCTCCTCCGCCTACCAGTCCAACACCGCCCTCGTCCGGGTCCTCCGCGACGCCGTGGGCGGGGCCGGCCTGCCCGCCGACGCCGTGCAGCTGGTGCCCGGCGAGAGCCGCGAGAGCGTGCGCGAGCTGATGCGGGCGCGCGGCCTGGTCGACGTGCTCATCCCGCGCGGCGGCGCCTCGCTGATCAACACCGTCGTCCAGGAGTCCACCGTCCCCGTCATCGAGACCGGCACCGGCAACTGCCACGTCTACGTCGACGCGCGGGCCGACCTCGACACGGCCGTCGACATCCTCATCAACTCCAAGGCCCAGCGGGTCGGCGTCTGCAACGCCGCCGAGACCCTCCTGGTCCACCAGGACATCGCCGCCGAGTTCCTGCCCCGCGCCCTGGACGCCCTCGCCGAGGCCGGCGTCACCGTGCACGCCGACGAGCGGGTCATGGCGTACGCCGAGGACTCGAAGGTGACGGCCGTCGAGGCCACGCCGGAGGACTGGGAGACCGAGTACCTGTCGTACGACATCGCCGCGGCCGTCGTCGACTCCCTCGACAAGGCCGTCGAGCACATCCGGCTGTGGACCTCGGGCCACACCGAGGCGATCGTGACGACCTCGCAGCAGGCCGCCCGCCGCTTCACCCAGCTGGTCGACTCCACCACCGTCGCCGTCAACGCCTCCACCCGCTTCACCGACGGCGGCCAGTTCGGCTTCGGCGCCGAGATCGGCATCTCCACGCAGAAGCTGCACGCCCGGGGCCCGATGGGCCTGCCGGAGCTGACCAGCACCAAGTACATCGTCACCGGCGACGGACACGTACGGCGCTGACGGCCGGCACCGCGCCCACGGCGCACGCCGAGGGTGGGCGGGCGCGCCCGTGACCCGATCGGGGCATCTCACCCACCGGATGAATTTCCCCGCCGTCTGCCCAAATCGACCCCCCAGGTCTACTCTGGACCCGTGC
Organism: Streptomyces sp. AC602_WCS936; assembly: GCF_019049125.1. NCBI lineage: Bacteria > Bacillati > Actinomycetota > Actinomycetes > Kitasatosporales > Streptomycetaceae > Streptomyces > Streptomyces sp. AC602_WCS936. The sequence goes on from NZ_JAGMUF010000090.1 coordinate 203,561, forward strand.
CGGAGGACGTGGGGGGTAGGCCGTTCCCTGACGGCTGGGAGCCCGACGACGACCACGACCACGGGGTGTCGGACGAAGAGTTCGCCTCCGTGGTCTTCGACGAGGCCTTCGTACGGGCGGCCGCGGTGCACGAGCCGTCCGCCGTCGAACGCCTCCTGGCCGCCGCCGAGGCCAGAGCCGAGGCCACCGAGGCGGAAGCGGCCCGCCGCGGCCGCAGCAGAGCCGAGCGCTACGACGACGGGTACGGCGACTTCGGCCATGATCCCGACCTCGACGACCCGGACGACGACCGCGACCTCCTGGACCGCCCCTACGGCGCCCCGCCGGCCACCGGCAAGCAGGTCCGCTGGCACCGGCCGGTCGCCTGGATGCTCGCCGTCGTGATGGGCGTCGGCATGGTCGCGCTGGCCTTCGCGGCGGTCTACCGCGGCGCCTCCTCGGGCGGCGGCACCCAGCAGGTGCCCCCACCGGCCTCCCCCGCCTCCACCGGTCCGGAACAGGGCGGCAAGGTGACGCCGTCGGCCTCCGCCGACTACTCCCAGCCCGCCGTCCCGGTCATCCCGCGCAGCCCCTGACCTGCCCGCCCGGCGGCTCGGAAGCTGTCCCGACTTGACCCGCGGCCGCGCGTTTACGGGGCCCCGGGCAGACCAACCCTGAAGGTATGGCAGGGCTTGGCGACCCGCCCGGAGGGACGCCCGAGGGCTCCCCCGGAGGCGGAGAGGACGAGTACCGATCCGTCGTCTTCGACGAGTCGTTCGTCCGCGCTGCCCGGCTCGAGGAGTTCTCCGCCCAGGAGCGCATGGCCGACCACGCGCACGCCGTCCGCCGCCGCACCCCGCTGCGCCGGGCCGGCCTCTCCCGGCAGGCGCTGATCCTCGTCGTCCTCGTCGCCGTCGCCGTCGGCACCGCCCTCTACATGGGCGTACGGCACCCGTACCAGAGCCCCGCCACCCAGCGGCCCGCCGAGCCGGTGCGGATGGCCGTCGTCCCGCTCGCCCCGCAGGGCGAGGTGCCCGGCGCGGACGACGCCGCCCACCTTTACGAGCACAGCCCCGCCGCGGAGTTCCGGACCGCGGCGAAGGGCGTCCCGCTGCCGGGCCACCACCGCACCGCGCACTTCTCGGACGACCAGGTGCTGAACGCCCTGACCACCGCCAAGCAGTACATCGTCCGCTCGGCGCTGGACCCGGACGTGCTCGGCGGCGGGGAGGTCCGGTCGGTGCGGGTGCTGCTCGACCCGGTCCAGCTGGAACAGTTCGACCAGAGCTTCGAGAGGCCCACCCCGGACGGCCGGCACGCGGCCACCGGATGGCTGGTGCGCTTCGACCCCGCCCGCACCGAGCTGGCCGACGCCGAGATCCGGGTGCACGGCAGCATGCGGTTCACGGAGACCGACGCCTCCACGCTGGAGGTCACCGCCGACCACACCATGGTCTACCCGCTGCGGCCCGCCGGAGACGACCGGGCGGAGACGTCCCTGTTCACCGTCCGGCGCGAACTGCACTTCCGCTTCGACCGGGACGACCTGCGCCTGCGGCAGACGCAGCTCGTCGCCTCCCACGTCCAGGCCGGGCCGCTCTCCTGCGCCGACGACTCGGCCGGCCACCTGCGCCCGCTGCTCGCCGGCCAGACGGCCGGGGCAGGAGTCCCCGCCGGCACCGACCCGTACACCGAGGACAACCCCACGGCCCTGTGCGGCACGCTCGCGGCGAGCGCCCAGCCGAAGGTGTAGGAGCTCGTCCGCAGGCGCCCCGCGCCCTCTCAGGCGCCGCTGCCCGGCGGACGGTCGTCCGGCGTCTCGGGACCGTCCGACGCCCCCTCCGGCCCCGGCCCCTCGGACGGCGACCCGCCCTCGTCCTTGGGCGGCCTCGGCTGCGAGGACGTGAAGCCGCCGAAGCCGCGCCGCATCCGGTCGCCGAGGTCCCCGGCGCCGCCGGCGATGTCGTTCACCAGCTTCATCAGCGGGTCCTTGGAGCCGCGCACATGCGTGGCGTAGCTGGACGCCGACTCGCGGAAGGAGTCCCGCACCGAGGTGTCCTTGTCCTCGTCGCGCCGCGGGTAGTGGCCGTCCATGATCCGCTGGTAGTCCCGGGAGGCCGCCCACTTCTTCAGCTCGGCGGCCCGCACCGTCGTGAAGGGGTGTGAACGGGGCAGCACGTTGAGAATCTTCAGCACGGAGTCGCGCAGGTCGCCGCCCGCCTCGTACTCGTCGGCCTGCTCCAGGAACGCGTCCACGTTCATCTCGTGCAGGTGGTTGCCGCCCGCGATCTTCATCAGGCCCCGCATGGACGCCTGGAGGTCCTGGCCGACCAGCAGACCCGCGCGGTCGGCGGACAGTTCCGACTTGCGGAACCACTCGCGCAGCGCGGTCACGATCGCCATGATCGCCACGTTGCCCAGCGGGATCCAGGCGACCCGGACCGCGAGCGAGGTCAGGAAGAGCAGGATGGTCCGGTAGACCGCGTGCCCGGACAGCGCGTGCCCGACCTCGTGCCCGACGACCGCCCGCATCTCCTCCTCGTCGAGCAGCTCGACCAGGCCCGTGGTGACCACGATGATCGGCTCGTCCAGGCCGATGCACATCGCGTTCGGCTTGGGGTCCTGGTTCACGTACATCGCCGGGACCTTCTCCAGGTCCAGGATGTAGCAGGCGTCGCGCAGCATGACGTTCAGATGGGCGAACTGCCGGTCCGAGACGCGTACCGAGTCGGACAGGAACAGCAGCCTGAGACTGCGTTCGGGCAGCAGGCCGCTCAGCGCCTTGAACACCGTGTCGAACCCGCTCAGCCTGCGCAGCGCCACCAGCGCGCTGCGGTCGGCCGGGTGCTCGTACGCACGCGAGGAGATTCCGGGGAAGCGCCTGCGCTGCCTGCTCGGCACGTTCTCGTGCCCGTTGTGCTGGTGGCCGTCGGACATGTCTTCCCCCATGTGCGTGTGTGTGGCCTGTGCGTATGTCTGGGCCTTTGCGAACCCTTGTGCGGCCCTTTGCGCCCCCGAAGCCGAACCCAGCCTAGGCGGAGATACCGTGGACGGGCAGCACAGCGAAGGAGTCCCGTCATGGCGCACACCCCCCACACCGACTGGCTCGCCGCCGCGGCGAGGGCGGCAGAGCAGCAGGGGCCGGGGAATCTGCTCCGGATCGTGCTGATCGTGATGGTGGTGGGCTGCGTGCTGACCGCGTGGTTCCTGCTGCGGGGGTACAGCCGGAAGGACGACTGACGCCACCCGAAGGTTCCCCGGACCGCACCGAACCGCACCGGACCACCCTGGATCGTCCCGGACCGTCCCCGACGGCGGAGTCGGCGTGATCGCCCGCGAGGCGCCCGCATACGATGAGGCGACGTCTTTATTCCGCCCACACCGGATAGGTCCTGCCGAAGATGAGCTTCCACAGCACCGCTGCCCAGATCGTGACCCTCGCCTCCGAGGGTGGCGAGGGACACGGCGGCAACCACGAGAGTCTCAGCCCCTACCTCACCGGCATCGGCGCGTTCGTCATCCTGATGATCCTGCTGTGGATCACCACCCGGTTCAACCGCGACCGCTGAGCGCGGGGGCCGTGTGTCCCCAGCCCGTGGGCCCGGCAGGAGCCGTCACGCCGGGCCGGTAGGGTCTGCACGCATGGGAGAGCAGGACATGCCTACCGGTCCGGCGCACGCGCCGGCGCACGGCACGCACAACCGCGCGGTGCCCGCCCGCGCCACCGGCCGGGGCACCGGCCCGGCGCCCTCGGGCAAGCGCCGCCTCGGCGTCATGGGCGGCACCTTCGACCCGATCCACCACGGCCACCTCGTGGCGGCCAGCGAGGTCGCCGCGCAGTTCCACCTCGACGAGGTGGTGTTCGTACCCACCGGGCAGCCCTGGCAGAAGAGCCACCGCACGGTCTCCGCCGCCGAGGACCGGTACCTGATGACGGTCGTGGCGACCGTCGAGAACCCGCAGTTCTCCGTGAGCCGCATCGACATCGACCGCGGCGGTCCTACCTACACCGTGGACACCCTGCGCGACCTGCGCGCGCTCAACCCGGACGCCGACCTGTTCTTCATCACCGGCGCCGACGCCCTCGCTCAGATCCTGACCTGGCGCGACAGCGAGGAACTGTTCTCCCTCGCCCACTTCATCGGCGTCACCCGGCCCGGTCACACGCTGACGGACGCCGGACTCCCCAAGGGCGGCGTATCGCTGGTCGAGGTCCCCGCCCTCGCCATCTCCTCCACGGACTGCCGTGCGAGAGTCGCCAAGGGCGACCCCGTCTGGTACCTGGTGCCGGACGGAGTCGTGCGCTACATCGACAAGCGCCAGCTGTACCGCGGCGAGTGAGCCGAGAGGGGCACCGGTGAACGACGGATACGACGCGGGATACGGCGGCGGCGACCAGTACGAGATCGTCGGTTACGACGAGTACGGGCAGCCCGTGTACCGCCAGGCCCAGGCTCAGGGCCAGGCCCCGTCCCAGGCAGGCGGTCAGCAGGCGTACGACCCCTACGACCCGTACGGGCAGCACCAGGCCGCGTATGACCAGCAGAGCCACCCGAACCCCCCGGACCACCAGGGCTACGGCTACGACCCGTACGCGGGCGGCGGTCAGCAGCCCTACGACCCCTACGGCTCCCAGCCGGGCTGGGACACCGGTCAGCAGCCGTACGACCCCCACAACACCCGCAACCCGTACGACCCCTACGGCCAGGCGGCCGCCGGCACCCCGCAGCCCCGGGTCGCCGAACAGACCGCGCAGACCGCGCAGACCGCGCACATCCCGCAGCAGGCGGGCCCGCCCGACGAACCGGAGCCCACCGCCGAGAGCGCCGAACCCGACCGGGACGACCGGGAGTACCGCACCGAGCAGTTCGCCTTCGTCGAGGAGCCCACCGACGACTCCGAGGACGTCATCGACTGGATGAAGTTCACGGAGAACCGCACCGAACGCCGCGAGGAGGCCCGGCGCCGCGCCCGCGCGCGGATCGTCGCCCTGGTCGTCGTCCTGGCGCTGGTCGCGGTCGGCGGCGTCGGCTACCTCTGGTACGCCGGGAAGCTGCCCGGCACGTCCTCCTCGGACGACAAGACGGGCGGTACGACGGCGGCGGGCGCCCAGAAGCGCGACGTGATCGCCGTCCACCTGCACGACACCGACGGTGGCGGCACCTCCACCGCGCTGCTCGTCGACAACACCACCGCCAAGCAGGGCACCGCCGTCCTGCTCCCCAACACCCTCGCCCTGACCGCCGACGACGGCACCGCCACCACCCTCGCGAAGTCCGTCGACGAGGCCGGCCCCGACGCGACCCGCACCGCGCTCGACACGGTCCTCGGCACCGACATCGAGGGCACCTGGCGCCTGGACACGCCCTACCTCCAGATCCTGGTCGACCTGGTCGGCAACATCGAGGTCGACACCGACACCGACGTCCCCGACCCGGACGCCAAGGACAAGGGCGCCGCACCCCTCGTCCACAAGGGCGAGGCGCAGACCCTCAGCGGGAAGATGGCCGTCGCCTACGCCACCTACCAGGGCTCCGGCGAGGAGGCCGACGCCCAGCTGCAACGGTTCGGGCAGGTCATGCAGGGCGTGCTGCGCAAGCTGTCCTCCGATCCGCAGGCCGCGACGACCACCGTCCAGACCCTCGGGCTGATCCTCGACCCGCCGCTGACCGAGAAGGACCTCGGCTCCTTCCTCGCCGGGCTCTCCGACCTCGCCAAGGGCGGCGACTTCAAGACCGAGCTGCTGCCCGTCCAGGACGACGGCAGGCTCAGCGCCGAGGCCGCCGACGGCGTCGTCAAGGACGTCCTCGGCGGCACCGCCAAGAGCCCCGACCAGGACGCCGCGGTCAGCGTCTCGGTCCGCAACGCCACCGGCGACGAGGACCGCACCGCCAAGGCCCGCGTCACCCTCCTCAACGGCGGCTTCACCTTCCTGTCCGGCGGCACCGCATCCGGTACCCAGGCGGCGTCGGAGGTGGTCTACGCCGAGGCCGCCGACAAGGAGAACGCCGTCCAGGTCGCCAAAACCCTGGGCCTGTCCGCCGACGCGGTCGAGCAGGGCGAGGTCTCCGCCAACGCCAGGGTCTCGGTGGTGCTCGGCCAGGACTACGAACCGGCGTCGTAGGGGGCCGACGTTTATCGCGTGGGCCGCCGTCGGCGGTCGTGAGACCCTTGAGGTCAATCGACCGCCGACCGAAAGCCACGCAGTGACCGCGACCGACCGATCCATCGAACTCATCAACACCGCCGCCCAGGCGGCAGCCGACAAGCTCGCGCACGACGTCATCGCCTACGACGTCAGCGACGTGCTGTCGATCACGGACGCCTTCCTGCTGGCCTCCGCGCCCAACGACCGCCAGGTCAAGTCGATCGTCGACGAGATCGAGGAACGGCTCAACAAGGAACTCGGCGCCAAGCCGGTGCGCCGCGAGGGCGACCGCGAGGCCCGCTGGGTCCTGCTCGACTACGTCGACATCGTCGTCCACGTCCAGCACAGCGAGGAGCGCGTCTTCTACGCCCTGGAGCGGCTGTGGAAGGACTGCCCCGAGCTGGAGCTGCCCGCCGACGCCAAGGAGACCCGCGGCAAGGCCCAGGAGCACGCCGAGCGCCAGGCCGCCGAGGAGGCGACGGAGACCGACGGGGACTGGCGGTGAGCGCCACCGGCGAGGTGACGGCCGGCCGGCCCGGCCGCGGCCGGCGCGTCATCCTGTGGCGGCACGGCCAGACCTCGTGGAACGTGGAGCGCCGCTTCCAGGGCACCACCGACGTCGAGCTCACCGGGACCGGCGTCGCCCAGGCCCGGCGCGCCGCCCGGCTCCTGGTGCACCTCAAGCCCGACGCGATCGTCGCCTCCGACCTCGCGCGCGCCGCGAACACGGCCGCGGAGCTGGCGGCGCTCACCGGCCTGGACGTGACCCTGGAGGAGGGCCTGCGGGAGACCTACGCGGGCGTCTGGCAGGGCCTGACCCACGACGAGATCATCGCCCGGCACGGCGAGGAGTACGCGGCGTGGAAGCGCGGCGAACCGGTCCGCCGCGGCGGCGGCGAACTGGAGACCGAGGTCGCCGACCGAGCCGCCCCCGTCGTGCTCCGGCACGCCGAGAAGCTCGCCGAGGACGGCACTCTCGTCGTGGTCAGCCACGGCGGCACGATCCGCACCACGATCGGCCGCCTGCTCGGTCTGGAGCCGCACAGCTGGGAGAGCCTCGGCGGCCTCACCAACTGCTGCTGGTCCGTCCTGGGAGAGGGCGCCCGGGGCTGGCGCCTGCTGGAGCACAACGCCGGCACCCTGCCGGAACCGGTGCTCGGCGACGACGACTGAGCGGCCGGGGAGCGGGCTCCGGACGGACCCGGGACCCGGATTTCACTTTCCGGCAGGTCGCAGGCTAAAGTTCTTCTTGTTCGCCCCGCCGAGCGGGACGAAACACCACACGGCTCCGGCCGGGTGGCAGCAAGGGGCTATAGCTCAGTTGGTAGAGCGCCTGCATGGCATGCAGGAGGTCAGGAGTTCAATTCTCCTTAGCTCCACAGCCCACGGACGAATCCCGTCCCCCTCGGGGGGCGGGATTTTTCGTTTGCTTCCGCTTGAGCAACACGCGTCCCACAGGCGTATACCTCGGTGGAACTCCGTGTCCGGACTGGTACTGAGGCGTCGCTGACCGTATTGGCCCGCTCGTGGCAGAATCAAACGGCCGGAAGGGGACCGCGACCCGACGGGAGGGAGTGGCGATGCCTGCGAGCGTCATCGAGGAGGTCGGTCACCTCCTCGGCTCAGCGGTGACACGGAACACGGCCACTCGTCTCCTCTGCCCCTCCTGCGGTTCCGGGCACGTGGCCCAGGTCCTCGGGGACAACGGCGGAATCTCGTACGTGTGCACGGCCTGCGGCCACAGCTGGAGCTGATCGATGGGTGCACACAGGCGGAAGTGCGACTGGTGCGGCAGCGGCACGCCGATCGTGCGGGACATGGAGCCGGTGAACCCGGACTACCAGTACTGGTGCGAGGAGTGCGCGCGGGCGCTGATCATAAAGGGCGACCCGATCGAGACGTACCGCGAACTCGAGGGCGAGCCGATCTACGGCCGGCTCCTGGAGGAGCACTGCACACTCAAGCGGTTCTACTCGTTCGTCACGGCGTAGCGGACCCGCGTAGCGGTACTGTACGCGGGCAAATCGGGCGAAACGGAAACGATTTGGTGTTGTGCCCGGTCGACCGTGTAATGTTGGCGTCGCCGCCGGGGAAACCGGGCGGAGCGAAGCAAGGGGCTATAGCTCAGTTGGTAGAGCGCCTGCATGGCATGCAGGAGGTCAGGAGTTCAATTCTCCTTAGCTCCACAGGAAACAGGGAAACCCCCGGATCATCGATCCGGGGGTTTCCTCATGTCAGCCGCGTGTTCAGCGGCCCAGCGCCCGGCGGCCCCGGCCCGGAGAGAGGACCGGCAGGTTCGTCCGCGAGGACGGGGCGGCCTGTGCCCGGGTGTCCCCCTCGATGCGCAGCGCGAGCGCCGGACAGCGGCGCACCGCGCGCACGGCCTTGGCCTCCGCGAAACGCGGCACGTCGGCCTGTGCGACCGTCGGGAAGCCGTCGGCGCCGAGCTGGAAGACCTCCGGGAGGACGTCCGCGCACAGCCCGTGGCCCCGGCACAGTGTCCAGTCCACGTAGATCTTCTGCCGGCTGGGCCCGTTCTCCCCGTCACCGCCCGGGATGCCCGTAGGGGTCCCCCCGCCCTCCAGGAGGGGCAGAACACCCTCCACGGCCCGTCCGCAGCCGTTGCCGAGGACGTGGGCGGCGAGGTCGTCCGTGAACGCCTTGACCGTCGACTCCAGGAACATCGCCGAGCCGTCCGGGTGCGAGCAGGCGCCGCGCCGCTTCACGTTCCGCGCGACCTGCTTGACCGCCTCCAGGGCGGCCGGGCCGCCGCCGTTCAGGATGTCCTCCAGGCCCCGCGCGGCGGCCGGCAGACCGAGGTAGCAGGGGCCGCACTGGCCCGCGCTCTCCTGTGCCAGCCACTGCGCCACCCGCAGCGACTCGCCCAGCGGGCAGGTGTCCTGACCGATCGGCAGGATCGCGCCCGCGCCGAGCGAACCGCCCACCTGCTGCAGCGAGTTGCGGGAGACGATCGCCTCGTCGACGCTCGCCGCGTCGATCCACTTGCCGTGGTAGCCGCCGGTCAGCACTCCCTGCGGCACCGGCGGGGCGCCGGCCAGCTGGAGGACGTAGCGCAGCGGCACGCCCGTCGGCACCTCGATCACCATCGGCCGGGCGACCGCCCCGGAGACGGTGAGCATGACGGTGCCCGGCTCGTCGTACAGGCCGGTGTTGCCGTAGCGCTCCGGTCCGATGCGGGCGGCGATCGCGAGCTGCGCGAAGGTCTCGGCGTTGGACAGCAGGGTCGGTGCGCCGCCCACGCCGCTTTTGGAGGCGCTGACCTTGCGGCCGGGCGGGATCGCCGGGCCGCCGTCGATGGAGCGGATCAGCGAGGCCGCCGCGCCGGTGACCATGCGCACCGGGTTGCGCTGCACGCGTGCGCGCAGGGCGGACCGGCGTCCGTTGCTCAGGCCGCGTTCGGCGAGGGCCGCCTCCATGGAGCGCTGGGTGGACTCACGGGTGACGCCGATGACGAGGGTGCGGGCGCCCATCGCCTCGGCGCACAGCAGCGCGCCGTCCAGGATCAGGTGCGGGGCACGGTTGATCAGCACCGTGTCCTTGCGGCAGGCCGGTTCGTCCTCGCTGCCGTTGACGACCACGACCGGCCGCACGCCGCGCTTGATGGCGGACTCGGCGACCGAGCGCAGCTTCTTGTGGAAGGGGAAGCCCGCGCCGCCGCGGCCCTTCAGGTTGATGCGTTCGGAGAGCTGCGCGAGCTGCTCCCCGCCCATCGGTTCGAGCGGCCCGTGCACCTTGAGGTGCATGGGAAGATCCAGGCGCTCGACAAGGTCGAAGCCCGACGTGAGCTGGGGAAGACCGACCACGCGGACTTCGGGGACGTCGGGCAGGGCCTCGTTCACTTAAAGCCTCCGGAGGGCGCGTTCCAAGGTTCGCCCGAACCCGGTGCGTCGAAGTCGTGGGACGTCGAGGGCGCACCGGGGTTTGGTTCGGTTGCGGGACCGCTGTTGTACGTGTCGTTGGGGTAGTACGTGTCGTACACGGCGTTCGTCTCACCGGTGTCGTACACGTCACTCGAGCCGTAGCCCGACGAGTGGCCGTAGCCCGGCGACTGGACGGTGGTGTCCGGGCCGCCGTAGACCGGGATGGTGTGTCCGGTGTCGTTGAGCGGGTCGTACGCCGACGGGGGTGCCTCCCCGACCGGGGGCGGCGAGGGCACCGGCCAGCTTCCCGACGTGCTGCCGCCGCCGTCCACGAAGGGCATCGCCTCGGTGGGCCGCATGTCCGGCGGCAGCGGGTCGGACGCGGCCGAGTCGGCCGACAGCGGCCTGCGCCGTCCGCCCGACGGGTTGGACACCGCGCGGTAGGCGGCCGCGAAGCCGCCCGCCGGTTCCGGTGCCGTGAGGCGTTCCGCGGGCTCGTACAGCGGTGCGGACGGGGAGCCTCCGCGCGTCCGGGACGCCGCCCGGCTCCCGTAGCCGGGCAGCGCGGCGGCCGTGGCCCGGGACCGGCTCTCCTCCAGTTCCTCGCGGGCCACCCGCTCCTCGGTGCCGAGGAGGACGGCGATCCGGGCGGCGACCCTGCGCTTGACCGGGCGGGGCGCCGCGCGCAGCGCCAGGGCCGCCATGACACCGAGTACGGACAGTGCGTACAGGACCGTGAACAGCGGTTTCGCCGCGCGACCCGCGTAGAGCCCGTGCAGCAGGGCCAGGCACCACGCCGGGTAGGCCAGCATGTGCATGGCCCGCCAGCGCGAGGCCACCGGCGCCGGGGCGGCGAAGCGGTTGCGCAGGGCGCCGGTGACGCCCACGAAGAGCATGAGCATGCTGGCCAGGGTGCCGAAGCCGATGAGCACGGACCGGCCGCCGAAGGCCTCGTCGTCCGTGGCCAGCAGCCCGAAGGGGATCACCGCGGCGACCCAGGTGGTGTGGTCCAGGGCCAGCTTGACCCCGATGTGCACCAGCAGGAACACCACCGAGGCGACGGCGGTGGTCCGGTGCACCGCCTGGGCCAGGATGCGTCGGCGGGCGTCGAGGACGATCCGGTCCTGGGCGACCAGCCCCCAGATGACGGAGCAGCTGAGGAGGACGAGGGAGAGGACACCGGCGCCGAAGTTGAGGAACTCGGCGAAGGTGTCGTCCACCGTGCTGTCGTTCGTCACCACGGCAGACCACCCCGCGTCAGGGAGGTGCGGGGAGGTGGCGAGCAGGCGCTGCCTGGGTGGATCAGAGGAGGAGGGTTCATGGGGGCGACTCCGAGCGGTTCGGGAAAGCGGTCCCGCTGCCGCACTCTAAGTGGCGCCATACCCGTGAGTACGAGGTTTGAGTTATTGCGTTGTTATCAAACGACAATGCACTCGTGGCGTTGTCCCCTTAGTGGTCGTTACGCGAAGTAACCTTTGACCTTGGTTCAGGTTCGGGTTGGCCGGAAGCCCGTCGCGGCCCGCGCGGCGACTGCGGTACCCTGACGCCATGCGTGCCGTACGCCTTCTGCTTAGCGAGCCGCGCTGATCAGTCCCGACCCCGGTCCCGTTCCGGCGGTCGGAATCGGCGCGGCGTCCCCTCCTGTGCGAGGGGATTTTTCATTTCCCGGCAATCGCAGCCGCTGGTCTTGAAGGTCGCAGCCGCTGGCAGAGACGATCGATGGAGCTTTGAGGATCATGAGCGAGACGAACCCCGCGGCGACCGCCCCCGTGACGGCGGACGCCGCGCCGCACCGCTACACGGCGGCCATGGCCGCCGAGATCGAGGCACGCTGGCAGGACTTCTGGGACGCCGAGGGGACGTACGCCGCGCCGAACCCCAAGGGTGACCTGGCGGGCGACCCGGAGCTGGTCGCCAGGCCCAAGAAGTTCATCATGGACATGTTCCCGTACCCCTCGGGCGCGGGCCTGCACGTCGGCCACCCCTTGGGCTACATCGCCACCGACGTCTTCGCCCGCTTCCAGCGGATGACCGGCCACAACGTCCTGCACACCCTGGGCTTCGACGCCTTCGGTCTGCCCGCCGAGCAGTACGCCGTGCAGACCGGCACGCACCCGCGCGTGTCCACCGAGGCCAACATCAAGAACATGCAGAGCCAGCTGCGCCGGCTGGGCCTGGGCCACGACAACCGCCGGTCGTTCGCCACGATCGACCCGGAGTACTACAAGTGGACGCAGTGGATCTTCCTGCAGATCTTCAACTCCTGGTACGACGACGAGGCGAGGAAGGCCCGCCCGATCTCCGAGCTGGTCGCCCAGTTCGAGTCCGGTGAGCGCGCCGTCCGCGGCGACCGCTCCTGGGACGAGCTGACCGAGGGCGAGCGCGCCGACGTCCTGGGCGAGTACCGCCTGGCCTACGCCTCCGACGCGCCCGTCAACTGGTGCCCCGGCCTGGGCACCGTGCTGGCCAACGAGGAGGTCACCGCCGACGGCCGCTCCGAGCGCGGCAACTTCCCCGTCTTCAAGTCCAAGCTGCGCCAGTGGAACATGCGGATCACGGCCTACGCCGACCGGCTGCTGGACGACCTGGACGAGCTGGACTGGCCCGAGGCCATCAAGCTGCAGCAGCGCAACTGGATCGGCCGCTCCGAGGGCGCCCGCGTCGACTTCCCGATCGACGGCGAGAACATCACCGTCTTCACCACCCGTCCCGACACCCTGTTCGGCGCCACCTACATGGTGCTGGCGCCCGAGCACCCGCTGGTCGAGAAGTTCACCCCGGCCGCCTGGCCCGAGGGCACCCACGACGCCTGGACTGGCTCCCACGCCACCCCGACCGAGGCCGTCGCCGCCTACCGCGCGCAGGCCGCCTCGAAGTCCGACGTCGAGCGGCAGGCCGAGGCCAAGGACAAGACCGGCGTCTTCATCGGCGCGTACGCCACCAACCCGGTCAACGGCGAGCGGGTCCCGGTCTTCATCGCCGACTACGTGCTGATGGGGTACGGCACCGGCGCGATCATGGCGGTCCCGGCGCACGACACCCGTGACTTCGAGTTCGCGCGCGCCTTCGAGCTGCCGATCCGCTGCGTCGTCGAGCCGACCGACGGCCGGGGCACCGACACGTCGACCTGGGACGAGGCGTTCGCCTCGTACGACGCGAAGATCGTCAACTCCACCGGTTCGGACGTCTCCCTGGACGGCCTGGGCGTCGTCGAGGCCAAGGCCCGCGTCACCGAGTGGCTGGAACGCTCCGGCACCGGCCGGGGCACCGTCAACTTCCGCCTGCGCGACTGGCTGTTCAGCCGCCAGCGCTACTGGGGCGAGCCCTTCCCGATCGTCTACGACGAGGACGGCATCGCCCACGCCCTGCCCGAGTCGATGCTGCCCCTGGAGCTGCCTGAGGTCGAGGACTACTCCCCGCGCACCTTCGACCCCGACGACGCCGACACCCGGCCCGAGACCCCGCTGTCCCGCAACGACGACTGGGTCCACGTCACCCTGGACTTGGGCGACGGCCGCGGCCCGCGCAAGTACCGGCGCGAGACCAACACCATGCCCAACTGGGCCGGCTCCTGCTGGTACGAGCTGCGCTACCTGGACCCGCACAACAGTGAGAAGCTGGTCGACCCCGAGATCGAGCAGTACTGGATGGGCCCGCGCGAGGGCCTGCCGCACGGCGGCGTCGACCTGTACGTCGGCGGTGCCGAGCACGCCGTGCTGCACCTGCTGTACGCCCGCTTCTGGTCCAAGGTCCTGTTCGACCTGGGGCACGTCTCCTCGGCCGAACCGTTCCACAAGCTGTTCAACCAGGGCATGATCCAGGCGTACGTCTACCGCGACGCGCGCGGCATCGCCGTACCCGCCGCCGAGGTCGAGGAGCGCGACGGGGCGTACTTCTACCAGGGCGAGAAGGTCTCCCGGCTGCTGGGCAAGATGGGCAAGTCCCTGAAGAACGCGGTCACCCCCGACGAGATCTGCGCCGAGTACGGCGCCGACACCCTGCGCCTGTACGAGATGGCCATGGGCCCGCTGGACGTCTCCCGCCCCTGGGACACCCGCGCGGTGGTCGGCCAGTTCCGGCTGCTGCAGCGGCTGTGGCGCAACGTCGTGGACGAGACCACCGGTGAGGTTACGGTGGCGGACGCGGAGCCCGACGAGGACACCCTGCGCGCCCTGCACAAGGCCATCGACGGCGTGCGGCAGGACCTGGAGGGCATGCGGTTCAACACCGCGATCGCCAAGGTCACCGAGCTGAACAACCACCTGACCAAGGTGGGCGGCCCCGTCCCGCGCACGGTCGCCGAGCGCCTGGTGCTGCTGGTCGCGCCGCTGGCCCCGCACGTCGCCGAGGAACTGTGGCGCAAGCTGGGCCACACCGGCTCGGTCGTCCACCAGGACTTCCCGGTGGCCGACCCGGCGTACGTGGTCGACGAGACCGTGACCTGCGTCGTCCAGATCAAGGGCAAGGTCAAGGCACGCCTGGAGGTCTCCCCGTCCGTCTCCGACGAGGACCTGGAGAAGGCGGCGCTGGCGGACGAGAAGGTCGTGGCCGCGCTGGGCGGCGCCGGGATCCGGAAGGTGATCGTGCGGGCGCCGAAGCTGGTGAACATCGTTCCGGCGTGAGTCGGGCGGAGCTGAGTCCGGGGTAGTCCCCTACGGGCCGTTTCAGGGATGTGTGCGGGCAGGTTCGGGGTTCTGTCGGAACCTGGGGCCTGCCCGCTGCGTTTACCGTGGAAGAGCGGCGCGGAGAGTGCCGCGGCCTGCCGGTCTGCCGTCCGGCGGGCCGGACGCTCGGAGGAGGAGCTTCGTGGAAGCAGCCATCACAGTCTTCGCCCTGCTCTTCCTGCTCGCCGTCGTGCTCGGCGTCTACGCCACGGTGAAGGCCGTCGGCGCCGCCAAGCGCAGCGTGGACCGCGGCATCACCCAGGCCCGCCGCACGGTCGAGGACCACACCCTGCGCGCCAAGTCCCTCGTCCAGGTCGGCCCGGCCGCCGAGCTCGCCCAGCTGCGGCTGACGCTGCGCACGTCGATGCGGGCCACCCAGGACGCGCTGCACGCGGGCGTGGCCGAGGACGAATCCCTCAAGGAGTCCCTGGCCCTCTTCGAGCGGCTCAGCGCCCACGGTTTCGAACTGGACGGTGAGCTCAGGCGCCTGGAGTCCGAGCCCGACCGTGCCACCCTCGCCCAGCGCCTGCCCGAGCTGCGGGAACGCACCGAGCGCATCGCCCGGTCGGCGGAGTCCCTGCGCTGGGCGGCCCGCGACCGGGCCCGCCGCTTCGCCGACGACGACCTGGACTCGCTCAGCGCCCAGATCGACGTCGAGGCCGGTGCGCTGCGGCACTGGACCGAGACGGAGCCCGCCGCCGCGCCGCCGTCCTGGCCCGAGGCCCCGGCCGCCGACGCCCCGCCCGCCCCGCAGAGTTGGCCGAAGGACCCGCGGCCGGAACGGCAGCCGGAGCCGGCGGAGGAGCCCGCGCGGCCCGCGATCACCCCACCCGCTCCGAGCCCCGTCTACCCCTGGCAGAAGAACGCCCGTCCGGAGAACACGACCTGATCACAGCCCTGCGGGCGCCGGTCACCGGGGCCGGGCTGCCGTATGGGCGCTACGGCAGGTAACCTCCAGCTCATGTCCCGCCATGTCGCGATCGTCACGGATTCAACGGCCTACCTCCCGGCCCGGACGATGGAGCGGCACGGCATCACCGCGGTACCCCTGACCGTCGTCCTCGGCGACCGGGCACTGGAAGAGGGCACCGAGATCTCGACCCGCTCGCTGGCCCAGGCCCTGCAGAAACGGCGCCCGGTCACCACCTCCCGCCCCGCGCCCGAGCTCTTCGCCGAGACCTACCGCCGGATCGCCGATTCCGGCGCCGACGCCATCGTCTCCCTCCACCTCTCCGCGGAGCTCTCCGGCACCCACGACGCGGCCGTCGTCGCCGCGCGCGAGGCGCCGGTGCCGGTGCGGGTCGTGGACACCGGCATGATCGCGATGGCCCTCGGCTTCTGCGCGCTCGCCGCGGCGGAGACGGCGGAGGCGGGCGGCACCGTGGACGAGGCGGTCACGGCCGCGGAGAAGCGGGCCGCGGGCACCTCCGCCTACTTCTACGTCGACACCCTCGACTACCTGCGCCGGGGCGGCCGGATCGGAGCCGCCCAGGCCCTGTTCGGCTCCGCGCTCGCCGTGAAACCCCTGTTGCAGCTGGCCGACGGCCGCATCGAGCCCCTGGAGAAGGTCCGTACGGCGTCCAGGGCCATCGCCCGGCTGGAGGAGATCGTCGCCGAGCGCGCGGGCAGCGCCCCCGTCGACATCGCCGTCCACCATCTCGCCGCGCCCGACCGGGCATCGGCCCTGGCGGAACGCCTGCGGGAGCGGGTGCCGGACTTGGCCGACCTGCATGTGAGCGAGGTCGGCGCGGTGATCGGGGCGCACACGGGGCCGGGGTTGTTGGGGGTCGTGGTCGCGTCGCGGTGAGGCGTCGCGTCACCCGGGGCGTGTCACTCGGGACGCGTCCTATCACTCGTGTGAGGGCCGGAGTTTTCCACAACCCGTCGGTAATCCCCGGGAATCGAGCATGATCATCGCGGGGCGACGAGGTGCCCCCATCCTCGTCGCATGGCTCTTCGATCACGCACACGTACACCGCACGCGACCAGCGGCCCGGGCCGCGGACCGGCCTCGGACGGCCGTTCCCGCCACCGCCACGCACTCCGCTCCCGTTCCGGTCCACCCGCAGGCGCACGACACGGGCGCCGCCGTCCGCCGCCGGAGGACCTCCGCCTCCGCGCGGAGGCGATCTTCGGCGAAGGCGCCGGTGTGCGGGGGGAGTCGGGGAAGGGACCGCCCAGCGTTGAGCAGGAAAGGAAGCCGATCAGGGCGGAAACCGCACCGGACCCGGTCGCCCTCACGGACGCCGGGGCTGCCACGAACGCGGGGGACGTCACAGATGCCGGGACTGTCCCGGACACCGGCGCACTCACCCGGCGCGAACGCGCCGGGCAGGCGCTGCGGGAGCGCATGCCGGTGTGGCTCCAGACCCGGTGCGGGATGGAGCGGCGCAGCGCGGTCGCGCTCACTGTCCTGCTCGTGGTCGCCGCGGTCTTCGCCGTGCAGCACTTCTGGACCGGCCGCACCCAGCCGGTCTCCGCGCCCGAAGTGGTGCGGGAGGCGGCGGCTTACGGTGCCGGGGAGAAGCGCGAGGCGGCCGACGGTCGGACGGCCGCCGACCCGCTCACGGGTAGCGCGCCGGCGACGGCCGGGGCCGAGATCGTGGTGGACGTCGGCGGCAAGGTGCGCGAGCCCGGGGTCCACCGCCTGCCGGCCGGTTCACGGGTCGAGGATGCCCTGCGCGCCGCCGGGGGAGTACGGTCCGGCACGAAGACCGACGGCCTGAACCGCGCCCGCTTCCTCGTGGACGGCGAGCAGGTGATCGTCGGCGCCCCGGCACAGCCCGCGGTGGTCGGCCCGAGCGGCACGGCGGTGGGACCGGCCGCTCCCGCGGCATCGGTTTCCCTCAACACGGCGACCGCCGACCAGCTCGACACCCTTCCGGGCGTCGGCCCGGTGCTGGCCCAGCACATCATCGACTACCGCACCAGGAACGGCGGTTTCCGCTCGGTCGACCAGCTGCGTGAGGTCAACGGTATCGGCGATCCGATATGGACAGAGCTACTCTAAATGTATGAACGTGTCAAACAGTCCAAAAAGGGCAATACTGCTCGTCCGGATCAGTGACGACAAGGCGGAGGACGCGGCAGGCGTCGGCCGCCAGGAGGACGACGGCCGTGCGCTGGCCGCTCGCCTGGGCTGGACCATCGCCGAGGTCCTGGTCGAGAACGACACGAGCGCATTCAAGCGCCGCAGGACCAGGCTTCCGGACGGCACGACGGCTCTTCGGACCTACCGGCCGAAGTTCCGCACTGCACTGGACAGGCTCGCCTCCGGGGAGCGTGACGGGCTGCTCGCCTACGACCTCGACCGCATCGCCCGCGACCCGCGCGATCTGGAAGACCTCATCGACGTGGTGGAGTCAGGTGAGCCGCGCATACCCGTCCAGTCGGTGACGGGCTCTCTGAGGCTCGCCAACGACGCCGACGTGACCATGGCCCGCGTTATGGTCGCCGTCGCCAACAAGGCATCCCGGGACACCTCGCGCCGAGTCGCCCGCAAGCATGTGGAGCTGGCGGCAGAGGGAAAGTGGAACGGCGGCGGCTTCAGGGGGTACGGCTACACCCGCAAGGGACGGGAGATCGTCCCGACGGAGGCCAGTGTCATCCGCGACGTCGCCGAGTGGATCACCCTGGGCGGCTGGAGCCTGTGCCGGGTGGCCGACGAGCTGAACCTCAAGAAGATCCCCACCGTGACTGGCGCCCCCTGGAACTCCCGCAGCGTCCGTAGCGTCGTCACCAAGCCGTCGGTGGCCGGCCTGCGCTCCTTCCACGGCGACATCGTCCGCGACGACCAGGGGCAGCCGGTGACGGCCGCCTGGCCCGCGATCCTCGACATGCCCGTCTGGGAGACCGTATGCGCCACGCTGGCCGCCCGCGCTGGCACCGCCGACCTGACACTCCAGAGGTGGCTCACGGGAGCGCTGCACTGCGGCTGCATCGGCGGCGGCATGAAGCCGTGCACGACGCACAAGAAGGGGGAGGCCTGCGGTCACCTCCTCGGCGGCGCCCAGGGCAACGGCGGCCCCCGGTACTGGTGCTCCACGAAGTGCGGGGGCTGCGGGAAGATCGCCGTCGATGCGGCCAGGGCAGAGGCGGAAGTCGAGCGGCAGGTTCTCGGTCTGCTGACCCATCCGCGCGTCCTCGAACGGCTGGACGCGGTCAGCCGCAGCGAGGCCACCGAGGAGAGCCGCCGCGAACTGGCTGAGGACGAGAAGCAGTTGGTGGAGCTGTCGACCATGTTCGCGCGCCGCGAGATCACCCTGGCCGAGTACCGCAACGCCCGGAAGATCGTCGAGCAGCGCATCCACGACTCCCGCGCCCTGGTCGGCGCCTCCGCACCCCGGGCCCTACGCCGTCTGCTGGCCGGGGACGTGCGCGACGGCTGGGCGGCGCTGACACCCGCCGACAAGCGTGACGTGGTGCTGACGCTCGTACCCGACGGCTACGAAGTGGTGCCGCACGACCGGTCGCGGGGCAACCCGTTCCAGCCCGAGCGTCTGCGGCCGGTCACCCTCGCCGCGTAGCGGCTCCCACTTACCCAAAGGCGCCGTTCGTCATCAACGACTTCGACAGCTCAAGATCGGACCTCTCGACGTCGTGCTGGTCATGGACTTCGAGAAGGACTTCGCCTCTACCGATGACCTGCGCTCCTGTGCCTCAAGGGCAGTCAGTCGACACACAGCGTTCTGATGCAGACACACTCTGTCGAAGAGTTTGTGGTTTTTGGCGGTTCCGTGCGCGGAGCCGTGCGCCATTCTCAGGACCGGTTACATACATCCGGCCGATAGAGAGGCACATCCAGATGCCGCAGAAATTCTCGCCAGAGGCACTCACCGTCGCCCGTGGCGCTGTGTCCAAGTACAAACTCGCCCAGGATGCCCGGGTGCCGTGGGCGGCTATCCACGCCTACGAGAACGGCATGACCACGCCCACCGTGGCACGTCTGTGCGCGCTGGCAGATGCGCTCGGCTGCGATGTCGCGGTCTTCTTCAGGGCCGACGATGCCGACGCAGCAGTCGCGGCCTGACCCGATTCCGAATCCGCTGGCCGAGATGGAACTCACCGACGATCAAGTCCGCCGCATTGCGGCGCTACTGAAGATCGGCTTCCCCGGCCACGAGGGACGACTGAACGAGGACACCAAATGATCGAAGACAACTCGTGGATGGCTGCCCTTGCGGCGGCTGTCGCCTATGTATGCGGGCATTGCGGCGGCCATGTCAGTAGCGTCAGTGAGGCTGACGACGGAGTGATGCACCTCCGCATAAATCACCAAGAAAGCTGCCCAGTACTCGGTGGGGCTGTGTCCGGTGCCGCAGATCCAATTCGAGCTGTGGCGACGGCGGGTGTAGACGCTCACGTCATGCCTTCCGAGGGAGAGGGCTGATGGCCGACTACGTCACGACCTTCAGTCAGCCAGCAGCAGCGACAATCCCCAACTATGTAGGCCATCTCGCCAATTATGCGGCCATGCTGAATGAAGAAAGTAAAGAAGAGGTTCGAAGCGCGGTACCTTCAGAGCATCATCGCGTGTTTGATGAGCTTTGCAGGATCGAGAAGTGTAATCAGGATAAGCGAGAGCGCGCGGAGCTGAATGACAGGGTCAAGCAGAATGTTATGAAGTTCCGGGCTAATGACCTGGCGCGCGATCTGTACAACGTCGAGAAGGCAGGAGACGTCGCCCAGGCTGTCCGTGAAAACCTGCTCGACGCGGAAGATATAGATGAGATTCAGGTCGAATACCTGGTTGCCTCGATGCTGGCAAAGGACTCGCTTGCGTGGCTCTATGGCGACCCCGGCTGCTACAAGTCGTTCGTCGCTCTCGACCTCGCAGCGTCCGTGGCGCTGGGGGTGGGCGTCGGCTTCGCCGGCGCTGCGACACAGCAAGGCCCTGCCCTCTATGTGGCGGCAGAAGGGTCCGCTGGCATGTCGAAGCGGAAGCGTGCGTGGGAGGCGATGGCGGGCCGGTCGCTCAGCGGCCAGTTCACCTTCCTCACGATGGCCATACGCATAACCGAGGAGCCCTTTCTCAGGGAACTGATCGCTGTCTGCCGGGACCTTCGCCCCGCCATCGTCGTCATCGACACGCAGTCGCGGGTGACCCCGGGGCTCGAAGAGAACGGCTCGGTGATGAGCACATACGTCGACGCCGTCAACGCGCTGCGGATGGAAACCGGGGCCTGCGTCCTCACCCTCCACCACACCACGAAGGGAACAGACGTACTCCGGGGGCACGGTTCGCTGTACGGCGCGGCCGACACCGTCCTCTACCTCGCTAAGACCACGGGAGCCGGATCGGAGTGCCGGTACGCGAAGCTCTCGGTCAAGAAGCAGAAGGACGATCGCGACGACTTCTTCTGGAACATCCGACTGAGGGTGCAGCACTTCTGCGGCGGTCCGGGAGACGGCGAGCACGACCCCACACGGTGCAGTTCGCTGGTGCCGGTTTCTGCCGACTGGGCGGAGGTGCTGACGGCACAGGCGGCTGCCATCGACCGCGTTCTGCTAATTGTCCGCCAGCTTGAGCCGATGCAATCGATCACCACGGCCAGGATCACGGAACTCGCAGATCTGCCGGAATCGACGGCTCGTGCCGCACTGAAAACTTGCTGCGACCAGGGAGAACTCGAAAGGACAGGGCGAGGGAAATCCACAGCGTACATCCGACCAGCAGCGAAGATCGACGACCATTCCGCTGGTTCCGCTAGCTTCCGCCAACCCTCTTAGCGGCATCAGCATCTGATTCCGCTAGCCGCCAGCCCCCCTTAGAGGGGGCTGCTAGCGGAAAACGCTCGCTGGAACCCGTGCGTGGCCCGTAACTCGAAGAGAGAGTGAAAAGTGATGAACGAAGAAAATCTGCGAAAGGCACGCGAAAAGTTCGCGCGGCACATCGCCAACCTATTCGACTCGGTCATAGCCCGGGATGACTTCCCTGAACTGGTCGGGATGTACATGGCAGGGGATCTCGTCTTCCAGGTCCATGACGGGGCGGTGATCATGGGGCGACGAGACATAGACGGTCCCCCCGACGAAGTCCCCGAGGAATGGATCGGCGGCGACGACGTAGAGTAGAAAATGCAAAAAAAGGGGCGCCGAATGCTGGACCTGAGTGCCCCTTTCGTATCATAATGGTAGCTGCCATTGGCAGGCTATTTCGGCTGAGGGGCGTGGGCTCCCGGGAATATGCCTCCAAATGTTCGTCGCGCGGGCAGGGGCTCCCTTCGTAACCGGCATCCATGAAGACATGCCACAGGCGTGCCCGAAATTAGGCTGCGCCTTTCACGAAGGAGCAACAAAACCATGACTCGAATTCCCAAGGACCGAGACCGCGACGACGACCCGTGCCGGAGCATCCCGGCGGCCCGCGCCGCCCTCAAGGAGATCCACGCCAACGCTGAAGGGCGCGACCTCGACTCCGCTGAGACGGCGGAATGGACGAGGATCACGAGCTACCTGGAGGCGGCCGAGGCCCGCGACGCCGAGCTCAAGCGCCGGGTGCTGTCTGGCGAGATGGCCACCGAACGGGGCTCCGACCCCGGTCGTATCAGTGATCGCCAGCGGATGCAGGGTGGAGAGACCCGTGACGTCGCCATGCGGCACATCGACAGGGCCGTCAGCGACGGCACGATGCCCGCTGCCGCAGCCGAGCGGGTCGAGGCCCTCATGGGTGCGCGGGAGAACGGCAGCCTCGCCGCGCGCTGGGCTGCGGCTGGATCGAGCCCGGACTACCTCAGCGCCTTCTTCAAGGCCCTCAGTGGGGAACGAGGCCACCTGCTGTGGACCCCGCAGGAGGCAGACGCCTACCGGCGAGTCGAGGCCGTCAGGGCCGAGATGCGGGCCATGCAGGTGGGCACCGGCTCCACAGGCGGCTTTCAGGTGCCGACCGTGATCGATCCTGCCATCCGCATCTCTAGCGACGGCTCGATATCCCCCATCCGGCAGCTTGCCGAGGTGCGGCAGGAGATCGGGCACGAGTTCAAGCCGGTGACCTCCGCGCACGTCACCAACCAGTGGACCGCGGAATCGGTGGAGGTGCCGGACAACAGCCCCACCCTGGCGTCGCCGACCATCAAGAGTTTCAAGTCGACCTCGTTCGTGCCGTTCAGCTTCGAGTATGAGACCGCCTCGTTCGGGGGCGCGATCGCCGACCTGACGCGGCTCCTGGTGGACGGCTACGACCAGCTCTCGAACGAGGCCTTCTTGAACGGCAACGGCACCAGCGCCCCGCAGGGTCTGTGGACGGGCCTGGACGGCACCGCCTCGGAGCTGTCCCCGGCAGTGGCGGAGACCTTCAACGCCAGCGTGGACGTGTACAGCGTCCAGAACGCCCTGCCGCCTCGCTTCCAGCGGAGCGCGATCTGGCTGATGGACCTGGCCACCATCAACAAGATCAGCGAGGCGGAGACCGCGAACGGCGCACCCCGCTACCCCAGCATCGGTGACGCCAACCCCGCGCTCCTGCGCAAGCCGGTTCACGAGTGGTCCAACATGCGGTCCACCGCCGACATCAACGCGGCCCAGACCAGCGACAACCCAGTGCTGATCTACGGCGACATCAAGCGGGCCTACACGATCGTGGACTTCGCCGGATCGACCGTGGAGCTGGTGCCACACCTGGTCGGCGCCAACCGCCGCCCGACGGGTGAGCGCGGTCTGCTCCTGTGGAGCCGGACCGGCGCGGGCGTGGTCATCGCCAACGCTGCCCGCGTCCTGAACGTCGCGACCACGGCGTAGGGGGACGTCATGACAGCACGCTTCCACGCGGGGGGTGTCGAGGAGCGCCTCGCCGACAAGGTCACTGACCGTGCCGGCGACGGGCGCACCCTCGCGGGATACGCCGCCGTATGGAACACCCCGACGCTCATCAGGGAGATGGGCGTCGTGTTCCGGGAGCAGGTCGCTCCCCGGGCCTTCGCCGCAAGCCTCGCTCAGCGGACGCCCAAGATCCAGTACAACCATGGGCGTGATCCGAAGGTGGGGACGCTGCCGATCGGTGCGATGACGGTCGCGCGGGAGGACGCACACGGGCTGTACGTCGAGGCCCGTCTCTTCACCTCCGACTCCGCCGAAGCCGTCCGCGAAGCCATCGCCGCCGGGGCCATTTCCGGCATGTCTTTCGCTTTCCGGGTCACGGCCGAGGAGTGGACGGACGAAGCTGGGCGCACGGTGGATGCCGAGCGCGCCATCGACAGGCTCTACAGGGGCGAGGAGATGCTCCGGACCATCCAGGCTGTCGAGCTGTATGAGGCCGGGCCGGTTCTCAACCCGGCCTACGCTTCCACGTCGGTCGGTGTGCGGTTCGCTCTCCCCGGGAAGCGCCTCAGTCCTGGGGAGCGTGCCACCTATCTGCGCGGACTGGTCCTGCGACTGTCCGCGTGATGTGGATGTTCGGCGTCGAGCCTGCTGCCGTCAGGCCCGACGCCTGAACAGAGATCGCTGTCGTGTCTCCACAGCAGCGCCGTGCGGTTGTGCGAAGCGCTGCTGAGCCGTGATCGTGAACTGCTTCAGTACCTGCCTGTACGTGACGATCCCCTGGTGAGCGTCCCGACGCCGATCTGGCTCATCCTCGGTCTGCCCTGCACGTGCTGCGCACCACAGGTGCAGACCGTTGGCAGCCAAGGTCAGTGCATGGCCAACGGCTCTGGCACTCTCCGCTTCGGTCGTTGGCATGCGCAGCAGCAACGTCACCTCTCGCAACGTGCACTCGTCCTGAAGATCTCGTAGTTCCCTCAGAAGCTGATCACGTGAACCAATGCCATAAACGCTTAGCTGTTGCTCCTGCTCGTGATCCAATCCTGCAACGCCAAGCAACTGTCCCAACTTGAACAACGCACGATTGCAAGCATCTACGAACTGAGCACAAGCATCGATCTCAGCCTGCCAGAGTGCCTCGGCCTGTTGCCCCGAGAGCTGGAGCTGTACGCCCTCGACCGTGCCACGTGCCTGAGCCCGACCGCTGAAGTACCCGCCGATCGCACCCAGTGCCGCTCCGACCAGGCCAGCCGCAGCACTGACTACCGCCACCCACCCCTCGCTCATGGCTCAGCAGTGTGCCACCTGCATGGCGTTGATCGTGTCGCGCGATGGTGTCGCTGTCGCTGTCGCTGTCGCTGTCGCTGTCGCTGTCGCCGTCGGCGCCAGGCGGGCGACCGGTGTCCCCTGTCGAGCCTGCCCTCGCGTTGGAGTCGCGCTTGTTGTGTTGGTGGAGGTCCGGCGTGCTGGAGTCCGGGCCGTGTTGGGTTGGAGTGTCGGCCGTCGCCGGTCGCCGGTCGCCGGTCGGTCGCGGTCGCCGGTCGCCCGGCGAGGGGGGGAGAGGTGTCGACGTAATCGCAGGTCAGCCGGTCGACCCCCATACCCCACCGCATTTCTCCCCGCTAAAGAATTTCCCAGCAAGCGTAAAATTGCAGGTCAGTGAGGTGATGGTAATGAGTGGCAAGGCTGAGGGGGCACGACGATGTGATGAGTGCGGCGGCCGTATCGACCGCTACGGCGAGCCTCCGAAGTGGGCCGACAAGGGCCTGTGCCGGATGTGCGCCTACGACAGGGAGGACAAGAAGCGGCAGCAGGGCAGGTGATCCCGGCGCCGGGGAGTCGCCGCTTTCCCGTTCTGGAAACTCGTACCCCTTGCCCCAGCGGCTCACCCGACGGAACGATCAGACGAGACATCGGCGGCCACGGGAAGGGGACCGGTAGTGAAGGTGACCATGCTGGCGACGACATGCGACAAGAAGGACTGCCCGACCGTCTACCAGACGGACCGGGGCACGATCCTGGTGCAGGGCGAGACGCCGACGGATCACGGGCTGAACATCCCGGCGCACGAGACCCTCGTCGAGATCCCGATGGACCTGATTCGGAAGGCGTTCGGTGACCAGCCCGGCGCCTAGGACTCTGGGCGATCTCTTCGACACCTTCCAGCGCGAGGCGTTCCGGCTGGAGACCCTGGACGACTACAGTCGCTCGGGCAGCGTGGACGCGTACCGGGCGTTCGTCGACGGTCAGGACATGCCCGGTGACTACAACGCCGATTGGCTCGACGAGATCCGGACGCACGTCGGCTCGGGGCGTCGTGTGTACCGGGTGCACGTGCTTGCCCGCCCCCTCACGCCGTATCTGCGGTTCGAGCTGGGTTGGGGGTACGCCACGAACGCCACGGCAGGTGAAGAGTTCTTCATCTTGGACGTGACCGACCGGCCGAGCCCGCTGCCGTCGGAAGTGGGCGACTTCTGGCTCTTCGACTCGACCACGGCCGCCCCCATGGATTACACCGATGACGGCAAGTTCCTCCGGGCCGACGTACTGCCTGACGAACGCGCCGCCGAGTTCGTCGACTACCGGGACACGGCCCTCGCGCACGCCGAGCCGTTCGCGGACTGGTGGGCCAAGCACGCCGAGTGAACCGTTCCGAGCTTGGTTCAGCGCTGCGGGTACTGCGACAGGCGTCCGGCAAGGAGGCCAAGGCGGTAGCCCGCAGCGCTGTCATGTCTGCCAGCAAGCTCAGCAAGATCGAGACAGGCAAGCTCGCTCCCAGCGCGGACGATGTTGAACGCCTTCTGACCGCCATCGGTGTCTCGGACGACGTCAAGGCCGAGTACATGGACGTCGCCCGTGCCGTCGCTACAGAGGCCACAGCATGGCGCCTCATCCAGCGCGCGGGGCTCCACAAGGCACAGAGGCAGCTCAAGGCCGTAGAGGCCCGGATGACCCTCCTGCGTCTCTTCCAGCCCTCTCTCGTACCCGGCCTGCTTCAGACTCCCGAGTACATGCGAGCGATCCTGTCCCGGCATGAGGACCTGAGCGAGGCCGTGGTTAGGGAGACGGTGAGCGCGAGGCTTGAACGGCAAGAGGTTTTGTATGAGACGGGCAAGACGTTCAGGTTCGTGGTCACCGAGCCCGTGCTGCGATGGCTTATCGTGCCGCCGTTCGTCATGGCCGGCCAGTTGGACCGGCTTATCTCCCTGTCGCGTCTGCCCAACATCGACGTACGGGTAGTCCCCCTGGCCGGTCGGCAACACGACATCCCCAACCATGCGTTCGTCGTCAGGGACGACCGGGCGGTCACCGTTGAGACCGTGCACGCGGAAATCGTCGTCACGGACCCGCGTGACGTGGCCTTGTACGTCGCCAAGTTCGACGGCTTCGCGGAGGGGGCACTGCACGGCGACGACATGCGGGCCTTGGCAGCCGACATCAGAGACGATCTCTTGCAACAACAGGAAAGCGGCTAGGGAGAATTGCCACTACGGCGCAGCATGGATAGCCCATCGATCAGCCGGGGAGCGCATCCATGGTCCGTCACAAGACGACGCAAGAATCACCGGTAGAGCTGCCGGTCGGCTTCAATGCGTGGCTACTGGACTGCGCCCCGGTCCGGGACTGCACGACGTGCCAGTCCGAGTGGCAGCACCTGAAGGCGGCCGAGGGACTTGGCGACATCCAGCAGGCCGCCAAGCACGCCACGAATGTCCGCGCCCACGCCTCGGGGGCTCACTGATGACGATGGACATGCAGACGTACCGCGACGGCCGCAAGCAGGCCACGGACGCGGCGGAGGCCATCCGGGCGGCCCTTGCCGCTCTCGGCCTGCCTGAGCGCGTCTGGGGCAGCGTGAGACCGATGGTCACCCACAATGGCAAGCCGTACGTCCACCTGGGCATGGTGCGCGCCGAGGTCGCCGAGAAGATCGCGGAGGCCATGCGGGGCTCCAGCATTGAGTAACTTCTCCTGGCAGGTGCAGCGGCACGACGGCGGATGTCATGATGTCTGCTCGTCAGTTCGTACTTTGGGGGATGAAGTTGGCCTGGCTACTGACGCTGGGGCTAGCGTTCGTTGTGGCGGTGCTTCAGACCTGGCTCAAGTTGGTCTCTCGTGAGCCCCCGCCGGGTAAGAAGCACGCGCTTACACTCGATGATGCGGTCTTTTGGATCGATTGGACCGTGACAGCAGCGGTTGCACTCTGCGGCGCTCTTATCGCGGCCAGCCTGGATCACAAGCCCATCGCGTCGAGCACGGTCTTCATCGCGCTGGGGGTTCAGTTCGTCGGCATGACCTTCATGCCGTTCGGTGTCCGAATGATCTGCTATGACGGCTCGGGCCGCGTCAGGGGCTGGCCTTACGTGGTGTGTGCCGATGCCATCGGGTTGATCGTGTTGCTGTCGTCCGTCGTGGCCGGGGTGAAGGTATATGCGTGACTCGCACGGACGTCGTGACCGCATGCGAGTGTTCGCCTACGTTGGGCTCATCGCCACTACCGGCACGGCTGTCGTATCGGTACTGCTGACTTCAGGGCTCGCTAGTGCCGATGCGGTGGCGTCGATTGTTGGCGCCGTCATCGCAGGACTGTCCTTGGTGGGGACCCTCGTGGCAGAGCACCGGCATCGCCGCGACGAAGACCACGGTCCGCCTGATTAGCCCCGGAGATAGGGCCGGTGCCAGTGGCGCTCGGTGAGCACCATCCTGGTCATCTCGGCGGTGGCCCAATCCCGTCGGTCGCCTTGAGGAACCTCGTTCAGCACCGGGCGAAGTTCCTCGATGATCTTTGCCGCCTGCTGTGGGTCGCGCCGGACGGGTAGTCCGAGGTGGTGGGCGATAGCGCGGATGGTCATGTCGATCACTTCTTCGCGGGTTCTGTAGGTCCAGGGTGCACCCGGCCAGGAGGTCGGGGTGTCCATGTGGGCGACCGCCGCTTCGCCGACCTGCGGAATCTCGTGCGGCCATGAGTACGGGACCTCGTGCGGCCATGAGCAACGGGTCGGACGACGCGCAGGCGAGCGCCGTCGGTGGCACCGCCACCGGGCGCCCGGCCCCGCAGGGGGCTGGGGCCTCTGCCGACGGCACGGCACCTCCGCGCGCCCCCGTGCACGCCGCCTCCGGGCACCGGCTCGGTGCGGCTCACCCCCGGCAGGAGGGCCCCGCGGACCTGCGGCTGGTCCCGCCCGCGCTCGCCGCCTGGGGCACGGCGGCGCTGCTGCTGGACGCGTCGGCCGGGTGGGCCGTGGGCGTGGTGGCGGTCGGTCTGGCGGTGGCCGCCGTCCTGCTGCTGAGGACACGGAAACGCGGGCCCGCACGAGGGCGGTCCCGCGCCTCGGTCGCCGCCCTCCTCCTCTGCGTCGCCGCCTCCGCGGCCTCGGCCGCGCTGCACGGCGCCGACCTGCGACGCGGGCCCGTACCGGCGCTGGCCCGGCAGTACGCCACGGTCACCGCGGAGGTCGAGCTCACCGCCGACCCCCGCCTCACCCGGCCCAGAATCCGGGGGAACCGTGCCGTGCCGCCCACCGTGCTGATCGAGGGCGAGGTACGACGGGTGACCGAGACCGGCGGAAGGGAGGTCCGGACGCGGACGCCGGTGCTGATGCTCGTCGACGTGGACGGGAGCGACGAGTCGGACAAGGCAGGCGCCGACACCGCCCGATGGCTGGACCTCCTGCCCACCACGCGGCTCCGCGTCACCGCCCGCACGGCACCGCCGAGGACGCGCGGCGACCGCATCGCCGCCGTGCTGCGGGTACGCGGCGAGGGCAAGGCACCCGAGGTGGTCGCCGGTCCGTCGGACGCGCAGCGACTCGCGGGACGACTGCGGGCCGGTCTGCGGGAGGCCACCGACGGCCTGTCGACGGACGCGCGAGCCCTGCTTCCGGGGCTGGTCGTCGGTGACACCTCACGCATCACACCCGAACTGGAGGAGGCGTTCAAGGAGACCGACCTCGCGCACACGCTGGCCGTGTCCGGAGCCAACTTCACCATCGTGCTGGCGCTGCTGCTCGGCCCGCCCAGCCTGGCCCAGCGCAGCGAACGCCGGGGACTGGCGCCACGCCTCGGCATCCCCCTGCGGACGACCGCGCTGCTCGGCGGGATGCTCGCTCTGGCCTTCGTCATCGTCTGCCGCCCCGACCCGAGCGTGCTGCGTGCCGCCGCCTGCGGAACCGTCGCCCTGCTCGCCCTGGCCACCGGACGCCGCAGGTCCCTGCTCCCGGCGCTGGCGACGGCGGTCCTGCTGCTGGTGCTGTACGACCCGTGGCTGGCCCGCAGTTACGGCTTCCTGCTCTCCGTGCTGGCCACCGGCGCCCTGCTCACCCTCGCCCCGCGCTGGAGCGCGGCACTGCGCCGACGCGGCGTCCCGCCCCGGCTCGCCGAGGCACTGGCCGCCGCGGGCGCGGCGCAGGCCGTGTGCGCGCCGGTCGTCGCCGTGCTGTCGGCGCGGATGAGTCTGGTCGCGGTCCCGTGCAACCTGCTCGCGGAGTTCGCGGTGGCGCCGGCCACGGTGCTGGGCTTCGCGGCGCTGGCGACGGCACCACTGGCGATGCCGTTGGCCAAGGCGCTGGCCTGGTGCGGGGGCTGGCCGACCGAGTGGATCGCGGGGATCGCCCGCACCGGCGCCGCGCTGCCCGGCGCGGGAGTGGACTGGCCGGGCAGCTGGCCGGGCGCGGCGCTGCTCGCCCTCGTCACGGTGGCGGCGCTGTTCCTCGGCCGACGGCTGCTCAAGCACCCCTGGTGGTGCGGTGTCTGCGCGGTGGTGCTGGTGCTGGCGGTGGTGCAGCCGCCACCGCTGACCCGGGTGATCGCCGGGTGGCCCCCACCGGGCTGGCGGATGGTGATGTGCGACGTCGGTCAGGGCGACGCCCTGGTCCTCGCGGCGGGCGACGACACGGCCGTCGTCGTGGACGCCGGACCCGACCCGGCACTGGTCGACCACTGCCTGCGCTCACTCGGCATCACCCGCGTCCCACTCGTGGTGCTGACCCACTTCCACGCCGACCACGTGGCGGGACTGCCCGGGGTCCTGCGGGGACGCTCGGTGGGCGCGATCGAGACGACGGCCCTGGAAGAGCCCGCCGACCAGGCGGAGTTCGTGCGCAGACAGGCGGCGGCCAGACAGATCCCCCTGCGGCACGCCACCGCCGGGGAACGACGGCGGACCGGCCCGCTGTCCTGGGAGGTGGTGTGGCCACCCCCGAGCACACCACCGGCTGCCGCGGCGCCGGGCTCGCCCACGCTGCCGCCACCACCGAGCACGGAAGGAGCCAACGACGCCAGCGTCACCCTCCTGGTGCGGACAGCGGGCCTGCGCCTGCTGCTCCTCGGGGACCTGGAGCCCCCGGCCCAGCAGGCCCTGGCGAGCTCACCGGCCGCCGCGGCCCTGAAGGAGGTCGACGTGTTGAAGGTCGCCCATCACGGCTCCGCGCACCAGGACCCCGGCCTCATACGGAAGGTGGCCCCACGGCTGGCGCTCATCAGCTGCGGCGAGGACAACACCTACGGCCACCCGGCGTCGGCCACCGTCGCCGCGTTGCGCTCGCGCGGCGCGATGGTGCTGCGTACGGACCGGGACGGGGCGCTGGCGGTCACCGGCACCGGAGAGACGCTGCGGGTGGCGGGTGACTGAGGCATGGGCGGCTGCCGGACAGCGTCACGCGCCACGGGCACCCTCAGACGTGCACCTCGGGAGGAAATCCGGTCCAGCGCAGCTCGGTGGGCAGGTGGCGCATGTCGTTGGTGGTGAGGACGGAGGCGGGCCGGCCGGGTGCGTACCGGATGACCGTGAGTGCGGCGTTGCAGTGGTTCAGGCCGAGCCAGCGCCACGGCGGCGCGTGCATGGCGTCCCGTACGAGCCAGGCGATCAGGAAGTTGTGGGTGACGACCAGTTCGTAGCGGTCCTGTTCACCGTCCACCGGCCCGGTGAACATGTCCAGCGCCCGGCGGGCCAGCGCGGGTCCGTGCTCCCGCTCCTCCTCGGTGGCACCGGCGAGGAAACGGAGGAAGAAGTCCGCCGATTCCACCGGGAGCTCGTCCCTGTCCGGCACGTGGGGAACGTAGTCACCGGCGACTTCCGAGACGTGGAGAGGAACGTTCTCCAGCTGGTCACCGATGAGACGTGCGGTCTGTTCGGCGCGGGGCAGCGGACCGTGGTGAACGGCCGTCAGGGGGAGGTCCCGGAGACGCCGGCCGAGCAGCGTGGCTTGCCGGCGGCCGTTCTCCGTCAGCCCGCTCTCCTCGGACGACGCCTCGCCGTGCCGGGCCAGACAGAGATACCGGGTGGCTGTGCCGGTCATCACACGCTCCTCCACGTCCATCAGCGATCTTGTGCACCGATCGACGCCTGGTCCCGCCTCGCCGGTTCCGTCCGGTCACGCTCCAGGAGACTGAGGGCATGGAGACATCACAGGTCGACGCCTACCTCCGCCGGCTCGGAGCCGACGCTCCGGCCCGGCCCACCCTCGGCGCCCTGCGCGAGCTGCACCAGCGCCATCTGCGGACGGTGCCGTTCGAGAACCTGTCCGTCCACCTGGGCGAGGGGATCGTTCTGGAGGAGGCGCGGCTGCTGGAGAAGATCGTGGGCGCGCGGCGGGGCGGGTTCTGTTACGAACTCAACGGGCTCTTCGCCGCGCTGCTGTCCGCGCTCGGGTACGAGGTCACGCTGCTCGCGGCGCGGGTGTACGGGGACGGCGGCGCGCTCGGGATCCCGTACGACCACATGGCGCTGCTGGTGCGGACGGTGGACGGGGGCGACTGGCTGGCGGACGTCGGGTTCGGGGCGCACAGTCACGGTCCGCTGGAGTTCGGGGAGCGGGGCGAGCAGGAGGACCCCGGGGGGACCTTCCGGATCGTGGCGGCGGGGCCGGACGCGGCCGGGGTGCGCGGCGGGCACGACGCGGTCCGCGCGGCCGACCTGGACGTGCTGTGCGACGGGAAGCCCGTGTACCGGCTGGAGCCGCGCCCGAGGGTGCTCGGCGACTTCGTGGCCGGTGCGTGGTGGCACAGCACCTCGCCCCGGTCGCATTTCCTCCAGTCCCCGGTGTGCTCCCGGCTCACGGAGGACGGAGGCCGGGTCACGCTCAGCGGGCGCAGGCTCACGACGACCGCCGCCGACGGGGGACGGGAGGTGTGTGAGGTGGCGACGGACGAGGAGGTGCTGAGGGCCTACCGGGACCTCTTCGGGATCCGCCTCGACCGGGTGCCCGCCGGGCCCGCCGGGCCCGCTCGTGAGGAAACCCGCCGGGAGCGCTGAAACCGGGCAACACGGGCTACTCGTGCGTACCCGCAGCACATGCGCCGCTTTCCCGCGATGTGACCCCGTGTTGCCTCGAAAGCCCCAATGGTGATCGAATGTTTCTTCGTCAACCAATTCTTTCCATGTCACACAGAGGGTGTCGCAGATGATCGGCCGCTTGCTGGGAAACCGTACGAAGCGGATGCAACGGACGGGACCCCTGGCCGCGGTGCGAACGCCGCCGAACGCGGGGGTGCTCAGCTGCCGGGTCCTCGACCCCGTCAACGAGCCGGTCGTGAACGCGGAGTTCGCGGTCAGCGACACCATGGGGCGCAAGGTGGTCGGCGGTGGGACGGACCCCTTCGGGTCGTTCGTGGCGACGGTGCCCGCGGGGGAGTACCGGCTCGCCGTGTCCGCCGAGGGCTACACGCCTTACCGGGCGTCCGTGACGGTCACCGAGGACGCGCTGGCGTCGCTCGGTGACGTGACGCTTCAGGTGGCCCAGCCCCCGCAGCTGCCCGCGCCGGGCGACTGGGAGATCGAGCCGACGCACTCCTCGATCGCGTTCACCGCGCGGCACATCGGTCTGGCCCGCATCCACGGCCGCTTCAACGCGTTCGCCGGCGCGGTGCGGATCGCCGAGGACATGGAGCGGTCGGCGATGCACGTGGTGATGGACGCGGCGTCCATCGACACCAACGTGAAGATGCGCGACGACCACCTGCGGTCCGCGGACTTCCTGGACGTGCAGCGGTATCCGACGCTGGAGTTCTACGGCGACAGGTTCACGCACCGCGGCGGCAACCGCTGGGCCGTGACCGGCGCGCTGTCGCTGCACGGCGTGACGCGCACGGTCACGCTGGACGCCGAGTACCTCGGCCTCGGCAACGGCATGGAGGGCGAGACGCGGGCGGCCTGCCGCGCCACCACCGAGCTGCACCGCGACGACTTCACGGTCAGCTGGCAGACGATGCTGGCGCGCGGCATCGCCGTCGTCGGGCCCAGCATCCGCATCGACCTCGACGTGCAGATCGTGCCCAAGGGCTGACCGACAATGGCACCCGTGAGTGACGTGAGACATGTGCTGGTGCTGCCCGACCGCGACGCCGCCCAGGAGCTCGCCCAGGAGCTCGGGGAGCGGTTCGGGATCGACGAGGAACCGCGGATCCTGAGGGACGCGTTGGCCGGCGAGGACGACGCCGAGGACGCCCAGTGGCTCGTCGTCCTGCGGGACGAGCGTGAGGCCCTGGACCCCGCCGAGCTGGACGCGTTCGCGGGGGAGTGGGAAGGCTGGCGCGAGGAGCCGTAGGGCACGCCGCCGCTGTCAGTGGCGCGTGCGATGCTTGTCGCGATGGCCAGGAAGACTGCGAATGACGACCCTCTCGCCCCGGTGACCCTTGCCGTGGGCCAGGAGGACCTCCTGCTCGACCGTGCCGTGCAGGAGGTGGTGGCCGCCGCGAAGGCCGCCGACGCCGACACGGACGTACGCGACCTGACCCCCGACCAGCTGCAGCCCGGCACGCTCGCCGAGCTCACCAGCCCCTCGCTCTTCGCCGAGCGCAAGGTCGTCGTCGTACGCAATGCGCAGGACCTGTCCGCCGACACGGTCAAGGACGTCAAGGCCTACCTCGGCGCGCCCGCCGAGGAGATCACCCTCGTCCTGCTGCACGCGGGCGGCGCCAAGGGCAAGGGCCTGCTGGACGCCGCGCGCAAGGCGGGCGCCCGCGAGGTGGCGTGCGCCAAGATGACCAAGCCCGCCGACCGGCTGGCCTTCGTGCGGGCGGAGTTCCGCACCGCCGGACGGTCCGCCACCCCCGAGGCGTGCCAGGCGCTGGTCGACGCGATCGGCAGCGACCTGCGGGAGCTGGCCTCGGCGGTGTCCCAGCTGACCGCCGACATCGAGGGCACGATCGACGAGGCCGTCGTCGGGCGGTACTACACCGGGCGGGCCGAGGCCTCCAGCTTCACGGTCGCCGACCGGGCGGTCGAGGGACGGGCGGCGGAGGCCCTGGAGGCGCTGCGCTGGTCCCTGGCGACCGGAGTGGCGCCGGTACTGATCACCAGCGCGCTCGCCCAGGGCGTGCGGGCCATCGGCAAGCTCTCCTCCGCCCGCGGCGGCCGCCCCGCCGACCTCGCCCGCGAGCTGGGCATGCCGCCGTGGAAGATCGACCGCGTCCGGCAGCAGATGCGCGGCTGGACCCCGGACGGCGTCTCGGTGGCCCTGCGCGCGGTGGCCGAGGCGGACGCGGGGGTGAAGGGCAGCGGGGACGACCCCGAGTACGCCCTGGAGAAGTGCGTGGTGACCGTCGCGCGTGCGGCGCGTTCCCGGGGACGGGCGTAACCCGGGCCGGACGGACGCGCGTAACCCGGGTCGGACAGCCGCTCACACCGAAGGCCCCGGCGCACGTCCTGGGGAAGGACGGCCACCGGGGCCTTTGGAACAAGCTCGCGGATCCATGCCCGCGTGGCGAACGCAGGCCGCGCATGGATCCTGGGTGCCGGACGGGGGCGGATGAGAGAGGGCCCGCCCTGGGTCCTTCCGGCGATCAGACCAGATAAGGGGTTCAGCCCTTGAGGGCGCCGACCTTCTGGGCCAGGGCCGACTTCTTGTTGGCGGCCTGGTTCTTGTGGATGACGCCCTTGGAGACGGCCTTGTCGAGCTCGCGCGAGGCAACGCGCTGGTACTCGGTGGCCTTCTCGACGTCGCCCGCGGCAGCGGCCTCACGAGCCTTGCGGATCGCGGTCTTCAGAGAGGACTTGACGGCCTTGTTGCGCAGCCGGGCCTTCTCGTTGGTCTTGTTCCGCTTGATCTGGGACTTGATGTTCGCCACGAATGAGCCTTTGCAGGTTCAGGCACGAGGCCGCGAGGGTCCCGTGCCGGTGATTTCTTGAAGGAGTGCCTCGCGCTGAGAGGGCATGAGACACAGCCCCCCACACTACCAGCGGCCACTCGGCCCGCCCAAACCCGCCCTCTACCCCTCCCGAACCCCTCCCGGCGCCCCACCCGTGGGACGATGGAAGCTACGTATCGATCCGACCCGAGACCGCAGACACTGCGGACGCCTCAAGAATCAGGACCCTGCGTGCCCGCGATCCCCAGCCATGTGCCCGAGCCGAGCCGTACCGACCCGGCGCTGATCCGCAATTTCTGCATCATCGCGCACATCGACCACGGCAAGTCCACGCTCGCCGACCGGATGCTCCAGCTGACCGGTGTGGTCGAGCAGCGGCAGATGCGCGCCCAGTACCTCGACCGCATGGACATCGAGCGCGAGCGCGGCATCACGATCAAGTCCCAGGCGGTGCGACTGCCGTGGGCCCCGTCCCACGACGAGGGCAACACGCACATCCTCAACATGATCGACACCCCGGGGCACGTCGACTTCACCTACGAGGTCTCGCGGTCGCTGGCCGCCTGCGAGGGCACCATCCTCCTCGTCGACGCCGCCCAGGGCATCGAGGCCCAGACCCTCGCCAACCTCTACCTGGCGATGGAGAACGACCTCACGATCATCCCCGTGCTGAACAAGATCGACCTGCCGGCCGCGCAGCCCGAGAAGTTCTCCGAGGAGCTCGCCAACCTGGTCGGCTGCGACCCCGACGACGTGCTCAAGGTCTCCGCCAAGACCGGCCTCGGCGTCGACGCGCTGCTGGACAAGGTCGTCGCCGAGGTCCCCGCGCCGGTCGGCGTCAAGGATGCCCCCGCCCGCGCGATGATCTTCGACTCGGTCTACGACTCCTACCGCGGTGTCGTGACGTACGTCCGTGTCATCGACGGCCAGCTCAACAAGCGCGAGCGCATCCGCATGATGTCCACCGGCGCCACCCACGAGCTGCTGGAGATCGGCACCAACTCGCCGGAGATGCTGGCCGCCGACGGTCTCGGCGTCGGCGAGGTGGGCTACCTGATCACCGGCGTGAAGGACGTCCGCCAGTCCAAGGTCGGCGACACCGTCACCAGCCAGCACAAGGGCGCCGAGGAGCCGCTCGGCGGCTACAAGGACCCCAGGCCCATGGTCTTCTCCGGCCTGTACCCGCTGGACGGCTCCGACTACCCGCTGCTGCGCGAGGCCCTGGACAAGCTCCAGCTCAACGACGCCGCGCTGGTCTACGAGCCGGAGACCTCCGC
Organism: Streptomyces sp. AC602_WCS936; assembly: GCF_019049125.1. Classification (NCBI taxonomy): domain Bacteria; kingdom Bacillati; phylum Actinomycetota; class Actinomycetes; order Kitasatosporales; family Streptomycetaceae; genus Streptomyces; species Streptomyces sp. AC602_WCS936. Next base: position 240,351 of record NZ_JAGMUF010000090.1, read on the forward strand.
CGCCCTCGGCTTCGGCTTCCGCGTCGGCTTCCTCGGCCTGCTCCACCTCGACGTGATCCGCGAGCGCCTCGAGCGCGAGTTCGGCCTCGACCTGATCGCCACCGCGCCCAACGTGGTCTACCGCGTGGTCATGGAGGACGGCACCGAGGTCGAGGTCACCAACCCGAGCGAGTTCCCCGAGGGCAAGATCAACGAGGTCTACGAGCCGGTCGTGCGCGCCACGATCCTGGCGCCGACCGAGTTCATCGGCGCCATCATGGAGCTGTGCCAGACCCGGCGCGGCACCCTGCTCGGCATGGACTACCTCTCCGAGGACCGGGTGGAGATCCGCTACACCCTCCCGCTCGCGGAGATCGTCTTCGACTTCTTCGACCAGCTGAAGTCCAAGACCCGCGGCTACGCCTCCCTGGACTACGAGCCCACCGGCGAGCAGACCTCCAGCCTGGTCAAGGTCGACATCCTGCTGCACGGCGACAAGGTGGACGCCTTCTCGGCGATCACCCACAAGGACGCGGCGTACGCGTACGGCGTGCGGCTCGTCGCCAAGCTGCGCGAGCTGATCCCGCGCCAGGCCTTCGAGGTGCCCATCCAGGCCGCCATCGGCTCCCGGGTGATCGCCCGCGAGACCATCCGCGCCATCCGCAAGGACGTCCTCGCCAAGTGCTACGGCGGTGACATCTCGCGTAAGCGGAAGCTGCTGGAGAAGCAGAAGGAAGGCAAGAAGCGGATGAAGATGGTGGGCTCCGTGGAGGTTCCGCAGGAGGCCTTCATCGCGGTGCTGTCGAGCGACGACAGCGCGGGGTCGGGCAAGGGCAAGAAGTAGCCGCCAGGCCGCACACGCCGCACGCGTCGCACGCGTCGCACGCCGAGTCGGGCGAGACGGACGCGAAGGGGCCCGTCGTACGAAAGTGCGGCGGGTCCCTTCGCATGTCACGGGCGCGCATCTGTAGGAAGTGACAGGGCGCGGACTCTTACGCCGAGGCCACTCGCCCTTTACTCTGATGCCTGCCCCGTAGTTACTCGTGAGTTAAACAAGTGATAGCAAGTGACCGGGCAACCGTCCGACCCCCTGCCCGGCCACCGCCCGAGAGTGAATCCAGCCGCACCTGAGCAAGCCGCACCGTCGCGGGCCCACGGAGGATGTCGTGAGCGACACACAGACACTGATCGAGAACCGTCCGCCCTCCGTGGCGGGGCTCTTCCTGGAGCGGGTGGCGGCCACGCCGGACGCCGAGGCGTACCGCTACCCGGTGCCGTCCGCGTCGGGTGACGGCCCGGACGACTGGAAGTCGCTGACCTGGGCGCAGGCGGCCGAGCGGGTCTACGCGATCGCGGCCGGCCTCATCGAACTCGGCGTGCAGCCCGAGCAGCGCGTGGGCCTGGCCTCCTCCACCCGCATCGAGTGGATCCTGGCCGACCTCGGCATCATGTGCGCCGGCGCCGCGACGACCACCGTCTACCCGCAGACCAACGCGGAGGAGTCGGCGTACATCCTCTCCGACTCCGAGAGCCGGGTGCTGATCGCGGAGGACGCCGCCCAGCTGGCCAAGGCGAGGGAGAAGCGGGCCGAGCTGCCCGAGCTCACCCACGTAGTGGTCGTCGACGCGGCCGGCGCCGACACCTCGGAGGACTGGGTCCTCACCCTCGACGAGCTGGAGCGCCGGGGCGCCGCCCGCCTGGAGCAGGACCCGGAGCTGGTCAGGAAGCGGGTCGGCGCGCTCACCAAGGATCAGCTCGCCACCCTCATCTACACCTCCGGCACCACCGGCAAGCCCAAGGGCGTCCGCCTCCCGCACGACAACTGGTCGTACATGGCGAAGGCGATCGCGGCGACCGGCCTGTGCACCGGCGACGACGTGCAGTACCTCTGGCTGCCGCTCGCGCACGTCTTCGGCAAGGTGCTCACCTCCGGCCAGATCGAGGTCGGCCACGTCACCGCCGTCGACGGCCGCGTCGACAAGATCATCGAGAATCTGCCGGTGGTCCAGCCGACCTACATGGCGGCCGTGCCCCGCATCTTCGAGAAGGTCTACAACGGCGTCGCCGCCAAGGCCCGCGCGGGCGGCGGGGCCAAGTACAAGATCTTCCAGTGGGCGGCCGGGGTCGCCCGCGAGTACGCCAAGGTCACCCAGGACAACTTCAAGCGCACCGGCACCGCGAGCGCCCCCACCGGCCTGCGCACCAAGCACGCCGTCGCCGACAAGCTCGTCTACGCCAAGATCCGCGAGGCCTTCGGCGGCAACCTGCGCGCCTGCGTGTCCGGGTCGGCCGCGCTCGCCCCGGAGATCGGCTACTTCTTCGCCGGCGCCGGCATCCACATCCTGGAGGGCTACGGCCTCACCGAGTCCTCCGCCGCGTCCTTCGTGAACCCGGGCGAGGCCTACCGCACCGGCACCGTCGGCAAGCCGCTGCCCGGCACCGAGGTGCGCATCGCCGACGACGGCGAGATCCTGCTGCGCGGCCCCGGCATCATGGAGGGCTACCACAAGCTGCCCGAGAAGACCGCCGAGGTCCTGGAGTCCGACGGCTGGTTCCACACCGGCGACATCGGCGAACTCTCGCCCGACGGCTACCTGCGCATCACAGACCGCAAGAAGGACCTGATCAAGACGTCGGGCGGCAAGTACATCGCGCCCGCCGAGGTGGAGGGACAGTTCAAGGCGGTCTGCCCCTACGTCTCCAACATCCTCGTCCACGGCGCCGACCGGAACTTCTGCACCGCGCTCATCGCCCTCGACGAGATCGCCATCGCCGAGTGGGCGAAGGAGAACGGCCTGGAGGGCAAGCCGTACGCGGAGATCGTCGCGGCGCCCGTCACCGTCGAGATGGTCGACGGCTACGTCAAGCAGCTCAACGAGGGCCTCCAGCGCTGGCAGACCATCAAGAAGTTCCGCCTGCTGCCCCGCGACCTCGACGTCGAGCACGGCGAGATCACGCCGAGCCTGAAGCTGAAGCGGCCGGTCGTGGAGCGGGAGTACAAGCACCTGATCGAGGAGATGTACGAGGGCTCGCGCGAGGCGTAGCGCGGGCGAGCGTCGTGATCCGTACGGCGAATGCCCGGAACTGACCGGTTTCCGACCGTCTTCGAGCATTCGCCTACCACGGATCTCACCCATGGCGGCCCACTTCGGTAACTCCGCGCTTATGGACGGGGCCGGTCTGTCACTCTGTCGGCACTGACTGCGAAGTATGCGCACGCACTGCCCGGGGAGCCGTCCATGGGGGCCATTCCGACGCAACGGGAGACCGTCTCCCGCGCCACAGGGGCGCCCGCGCACCCTGCCGGCGTGTCCGTCCAGGAGTGCGCGCGGGCGCACGTGACCCTGCTCGGCAGCTCCCTCGCGCCGGGCGCGGCCCGCGAGATGGTGCGGGCCGCGCTGGCCGACTGGTCCGCGCTGGGCCTGCCCGGCACGGAACAGCTGACCGAGCACCTGGCCGCCGACGCCCTGGTGGCCGTCAGCGAACTGGTCACCAACGCCGTCGTGCACGCCGGCACCGACGTCGAGGTGGTCTGCCGGCTGGAGGAGACGGGCACCCTCGTCGTCGAGGCCACCGACCACCACCCTTCCCGGGCACCGAGGAGCGGTGACCAGGAGGCACCGCACGAGACCCCCGAGTACGGCCGGGGCCTGCGCCTCGTCGCCGCGCTCGCGGAGGCCTGGGGCATCACCTACCGGCCGGGCACCAAGACGGTCTGGGCGCGGTTGCGGGCCGCGGGTGCCGAGGCGGCGGAGGCCGCGGAGGCGGCGGACGCGGTGCGGACCGCCGGACGGGTCGAGGCGTACGCGGAGGAACGCGACCCGCGGTCCACCGGGTCCCCGGCTGGGCTGCCACCGCGGCGGGAGGCCGGAGCGGGCCGGCGCGGTGTCCGTGACCGCGAGTGGCTGGGCCGTGGCGCCCTGTCCTTCCTCGCCGAGGCCTCCGACCTGCTGGCCGGGCAGCTCGACGAGGACCTGGTCGCCTCCCTCACCGGCCAGCTGATCGTGCCGCGGCTCGCCGACTGGTGCGCGGTGTGGCTGGAGGACGAGTCCCTGGGCCGGGGAGCCTGGAGCGACGCTCCCGGCGCGGTCGTGGGCGCGCGGCTGGCCCGCGTCTGGCACGGCAGCGAGAGCCACATCGAGGAACTGCGCCGCGCCCTGGAGAAGGACCCGCCCCGCCCCCGCGACCCGTGGCGCTCCGGCCCCCTCGCCCACCCCTGGCCCGGCGAGGCGCTCGGCCCGGACGGCACCCACGGAGCCGCGCTCGCCTACCGCTTGGTCGCCGGGGGCCGGCCGCTCGGCACCCTGGTCATCGGACGGGCCGGCCCCGCAGGCTTCCCCGACGAGATCACCGGCCTCGTGGAGGACCTCAGCCGCCGCGTCGCGCTCGCCATCGGCGCCGCCCGCCAGTACGCCCGCCAGGCCACCATCAGCGCCGTCCTCCAGCGCGGCCTGCTGCCCGGCGCCGTCGCCGAGATCCCCGGCGTGCGCAGCGCCCTCGTCCACGAACCGTGCGACAAGGGCGGCCCCAGCGGCGACTTCTACGACCTCTTCCCGGCCGGCGACGGCCGCTGGTGCTTCGCCCTCGGCGACGTCCAGGGCAAGGGTCCCGAGGCGGCCGTCGTCATCGGGCTCGCCCGGCCCTGGCTGCGGCTGCTGGCCCGCGAGGAGTACGGCGTCCCCGACGTCCTGGACCGCCTCAACCAGCTCCTCCTCGACGACGCCACCGAGGCCGCCGACGCCGCCGCCCGCGCCCTGGTCGCCGCGGGCGGCCCACCGGTTGCCCCGGGCGACGGACCGCAGACCCGTTTCCTGTCCCTGCTCTACGGCGAACTGGTCCCCCACGACGGCGGCGTCCGCTGCACCCTCGCCTCCGCCGGGCATCCGCTGCCCCTCCTCCTCGGCCCCGACGGCGTCGTCCGCACGGTCGCCGAGCCGCAGACCCTGCTCGGCGTCGTCGAGGACGCCACGTACACGAGCGAGACCTTCGAGCTGTGCTCCGGCGACACCCTCCTCTGCGTCACGGACGGGGTCACCGAGCGGCGCAGCGGCTCCCGCCAGTTCGACGACGGGGACGGGCTCGCCACGGCCCTCGCCGGGTGCGCGGGCCTGGAGGCCGGGCTGGTCGCGGAGCGGATCAGGCGGCTGGTCCACGAGTTCGGGGCCAGGCCCCCGGAGGACGACCTGGCGCTGCTGGTCCTCCAGGCCGAGTAGGCGAGCGGCCGAGCAAGGCGGGCAACCGAGCAACAGCCGCCGTACGGGACAATGGAACGCATGCCCTCCGCACTCCCCGACGGCGAGCCCGTCCCCGCCGACGGTGCCCTCCCGGCGTCCGCGCTCGCCGGCGCCGCCGACCGCCCCTTCGGCTTCTACCTGCACGTCCCGTACTGCGCGACCCGCTGCGGCTACTGCGACTTCAACACCTACACCGCGACCGAGCTGCGCGGCACCGGCGGCGTCCTCGCCTCCCGCGACAACTACGCCGAGACGCTGACCGACGAGATCCGCCTCGCCCGCAAGGTGCTCGGCGACGACCCCCGCGAGGTCCGCACGGTCTTCGTCGGCGGCGGTACGCCGACCCTGCTGGCCGCCGGGGACCTGGTACGGATGCTGCACGCGATCCGCGACGAGTTCGGCCTCGCACCGGACGCGGAGATCACGACGGAGGCCAACCCGGAGTCCGTCGACCCGGCCTACCTCGCCACCCTCCGCGAGGGCGGCTTCAACCGGATCTCCTTCGGCATGCAGAGCGCCAGGCAGCACGTCCTGAAGGTCCTGGACCGCACCCACACCCCCGGCCGCCCCGAGGCGTGCGTCGCCGAGGCCCGCGCCGCCGGCTTCGACCACGTCAACCTCGACCTGATCTACGGCACCCCCGGCGAGACCGACGACGACTGGCGCGCTTCCCTGGACGCCGCGCTCGGCGCCGGGCCCGACCACGTCTCCGCGTACGCCCTGATCGTCGAGGAGGGCACCCAGCTCGCCCGCCGCATCCGGCGCGGCGAGGTCCCCATGACCGACGACGACGTCCACGCCGACCGCTACCTGATCGCCGAGGAGACCCTCGCCGCGGCGGGCTTCGACTGGTACGAGGTGTCCAACTGGGCCACCTCCGACGCCGGACGCTGCCTGCACAACGAGCTGTACTGGCGGGGCGCCGACTGGTGGGGCGCGGGGCCGGGAGCCCACTCCCATGTGGGGGGCGTGCGGTGGTGGAACGTGAAGCATCCGGGGGCGTACGCGGGCGCACTGGCGGCGGGGAAGTCGCCGGGTGCCGGACGCGAGGTCCTGACGGACGAGGACCGGCGGGTGGAGAGGATCCTGCTGGAGCTGCGGCTGCGGGAGGGCGTCCCGCTGTCCCTGCTGCGGGAGGCGGGGCTCGCGGCGTCGCGGCGGGCGCTGTCGGAGGGGCTGTTGCAGGCGGGACCGTACGAGGACGGCCGAGCCGTGCTGACCCTGCGGGGGCGGCTCCTGGCGGACGCGGTGGTGCGGGACCTGGTGGACTGATCACTCGGGGGGAGTGAATCGGTGCGGATCGGGAGTTCGGTCCCTAGTCTGGTTCGTAGGCTGCCGCCAAAAGGACGCGGCGGATGTGGAGGGCCACGGAGATGACCGCTGTGGACGAGTACGGGATGGCCAAGTTCCTCGAGGATTTCGAACCTCCGGAGGGCCTCACAGCTGAGCTTCTTCGGGGGGAAATCGTGATGATGGCCAGTCCTGATCTGGTGCACAACATCATCGTTCTGCTGATGAGCAGGCAGGTCCCTCTCGAACGCTGGTACGGACTCCAGACGCAGGACATCGACATCCTGGACGAGGCCAGCGTGCCGGTGCCAGACCTGGTTGTCGTGGCGCCTGATGCCTTGCCCCAGGCGGGCCGGCTGCTCCCCTCCCCGCTGATCACCATGGTTGCCGAGGTCGTTTCCAAGACCAGTGTTCACCGGGACTATGGCGTGAAGCGCTCGATCTACGCCGCTGGTGAAGTCCCTGCCTACCTCATCGTTGATCCGATCATGGCGCAGTGCGTCCTGTTGACTGATCCCGATGGAAAGGGGGACGAAGCCAACTACCGGACGCAGCACATCGCGAAGTTCGGTGAACCAGTGGCGCTGGACGTCCTGGGAATCGAGTTGGACACCAGTGGTTTCGGCACCTTCACCGGCGTCAAGCCCCACCGCTATCCGTAACGAAGTCGATCAACTCTTCCACCCGCCCCAGCAGCTCCGGCTCCAGGTCCTTGTACGACCCCACCCGCGCCAGAATCGCCTGCCACACCGCCCCGGTGTTGTCGGACGGCCACCCCAGCGCCCGGCACACCCCCGTCTTCCAGTCCTGACCTCGCGGCACCCGGGGCCAGCCCTCGATCCCCAGCGACGACGGCTTCACCGCCTCCCAGATGTCGATGTACGGGTGGCCGACGACCAGCGCGTGCTCGCTCGTCACCGCCTGAGCGATGCGTGACTCCTTCGACCCCGGCACCAGGTGGTCCACCAGCACCCCCAGCCGCGCGTCCGGGCCCGGCGCGAAGTCGGCGACGATCGAGGGCAGGTCGTCGACGCCCTCCAGGTACTCCACCACCACGCCCTCGATGCGCAGGTCGTCGCCCCAGACCTTCTCGACCAGCTCGGCGTCGTGCCGCCCCTCGACGTAGATGCGCCCGGCGCGCGCCACCCGCGCGCGGGCCCCCGGGACCGCCACCGAACCCGACGCCGTACGGGAGGGCCGCACCGGACCCGAGGACGGCGACGGACGCACCAGCGTCACCACCCGCCCCTCCAGCAGGAAGCCGCGCGGCTCCATCGGGAAGACCCGGTGCTTGCCGAAGCGGTCCTCCAGGGTCACCGTGCCGGCCTCGCAGGCGATCACCGCGCCGCAGAACCCGGTGCCGGGCTCCTCGACCACCAGACCGGGGTCGGCCGGAACCTCCGGTACCGGCTGCGGCTTCTTCCACGGAGGGGTCAGGTCGGCGGAGTACTGGCGCATTCTGCCGACGATACGAGGAATCCAGGCCCCATGATCAGCGCGACACGCCGAAACCGGCGGCCAGCGCGTCCCGTTGGGCCCGCACGAACGCCGCGTCCACCACCGCGCCGTGACCCGGCACGTACCGCGCGTCCTCGCCGCCCAGCTCCAGCAGCCGGTCCAGCGCGGCCGGCCAGTGGGACGGTGCGGCGTCGGGGCCCGCCTGCGGCTCGCCGGACTCCTCGACCAGGTCGCCGCAGAAGACGACCTCCACCTCGCCCGGCACCAGCACCGCGAGGTCGTGGCCGGTGTGCCCCGGGCCCACGTTCGCCAGCAGGACCTGCCGGCCGCCGCCCAGGTCGAGCGTCCACTCGCCGCACACCTCGTGCCGGACGCCGACCAGCGCGTCGGCCGCCTCCTGAGCCGACCGCGCCTCCAGCCCCTCCGCCTCCGCGTCCGCGCGCAGCGCCTCCCGCCCGTGTCCGCCCCGAGCGAACACCGCGCCGGTGCCCACCGCCCCGTACACCTCCACGCCCGCGAACGCCGCCGCGCCGAAGACGTGGTCGAAGTGCGGATGGGTCAGCGCGAGATGCGTCACACGGTGACCGGCCAGCGCCTGCGCCGCCGCGCGCAACCGGGCGCCCTCACCGAGGCTCGACCCGGCGTCCACGAGCAGCGCGGCGCCCGCGCCGACGACCAGCCCCGCCGTGCAGTCCCACACCGGCAGACGGCACCGCCCGACGCCCGGGGCCAGCCGCTCCCACCCCAGCTCTTCCCAAGTCACGCTCATGACGGCGACGCTATCGGGGCACGCGCCCCCCGGCGCGGCGGCACCGTACCGACGGTGACCGGCCCGGTGCCCGGCCTTGCCGTGGGTGTACCCCACAGCCGTACACTGGGCCGGGGAAGTCTGGCACTCGCGCACCGTGAGTGCCAGGACAGACAGGCAGGACAACGGGCCGACGACTTCTGGAGGTGTGCGCGATGCTCAGCGAACGCAGGCTGAAGGTGCTGCGCGCCATCGTCCAGGACTACGTCGGCACCGAGGAGCCCGTCGGCTCCAAGGCCCTCACCGAGCGGCACAACCTCGGCGTCTCCCCGGCCACCGTGCGCAACGACATGGCGGCCCTGGAGGACGAGGGGTTCATCGCCCAGCCGCACACCAGCGCGGGACGCATCCCGACCGACAAGGGCTACCGGCTCTTCGTCGACAAGCTGGCCGGCGTCAAGCCGATGACCGCGCCCGAGCGCCGCGCCATCCAGAACTTCCTGGAGGGCGCCGTCGACCTCGACGACGTCGTGGCCCGCACGGTGCGGCTGCTCGCGCAGCTCACCCGGCAGGTCGCCGTCGTGCAGTACCCGTCGCTGACCCGCTCGACCGTGCGCCACGTCGAGCTGCTCTCGCTCGCGCCCGCGCGTCTGATGCTCGTGCTGATCACGGACACCGGGCGGGTCGAGCAGCGCATGGTCGACTGCCCGGCGCCGTTCGGCGAGGCGTCCCTCGCCGATCTGCGGGCGCGGCTCAACAGCCGGGTCGCGGGACGCCGGTTCTCGGACGTGCCCGGTCTGGTGGAGGAACTCCCGGAGGCCTTCGAGGCCGAGGACCGGGGTACGGTCTCCACCGTGCTCTCCACTCTCCTGGAGACGCTGGTCGAGGAGAACGAGGAGCGGCTGATGATCGGCGGCACCGCCAATCTCACCCGCTTCGGGCACGACTTCCCCTTGGTGATCCGGCCGGTGCTCGAAGCACTGGAGGAGCAGGTCGTGCTCCTCAAGCTGCTCGGCGAGGCGAAGGATCCGGGCGTGACCGTCCGTATCGGTCATGAGAACGCCCACGAAGGACTCAACTCCACGTCCGTCGTGTCGGTGGGCTACGGTTCGGGCGGCGAGGCGGTTGCCAAGCTCGGCGTGGTCGGACCGACCCGCATGGACTACCCGGGAACGATGGGAGCGGTACGCGCAGTGGCACGGTACGTCGGACAGATCCTGGCGGAGTCGTAGGTGGCCACGGACTACTACGCCGTACTCGGCGTGCGCCGCGACGCGTCCCAGGACGAGATCAAGAAGGCGTTCCGGAGGCTCGCCCGCGAGCTGCATCCGGACGTCAACCCCGATCCGAAGACCCAGGAGCGGTTCAAGGAGATCAACGCCGCCTACGAGGTGCTGTCGGACCCGCAGAAGAAGCAGGTCTACGACCTCGGCGGAGACCCGATGTCCCAGGCGGGCGGCGGCGGAGCCGGCGGCTTCGGCGCGGGCGGCTTCGGGAACTTCTCGGACATCATGGACGCGTTCTTCGGTACGGCGTCGCAGCGCGGACCGCGCTCGCGCACCCGCCGGGGCCAGGACGCCATGATCCGCATCGAGGTCGAGCTCGACGAGGCGGCCTTCGGTACGACCAAGGACATCCAGGTCGACACGGCCGTCGTCTGCAACACCTGCAACGGCGAGGGCGCCGCCCCGGGCACCTCGGCCCAGACGTGCGACATGTGCCGCGGCCGCGGTGAGGTCTCGCAGGTCACCCGGTCCTTCCTGGGCCAGGTCATGACCTCGCGGCCCTGCCCCCAGTGCCAGGGCTTCGGCACGGTGGTCCCGACCCCGTGCCCGGAGTGCGCCGGTGACGGCCGCATCCGCTCCCGTCGCACGCTGACGGTGAAGATCCCGGCCGGTGTCGACAACGGCACCCGCATCCAGCTCGCGGGCGAGGGCGAGGTCGGCCCCGGCGGCGGTCCCGCCGGCGACCTGTACGTCGAGATCCACGAGCTGCCGCACTCGACCTTCCAGCGGCGCGGCGACGACCTGCACTGCACGGTCACCATCCCGATGACGGCGGCGGCCCTCGGCACGAAGGTGCCGCTGGAGACCCTCGACGGCATGGAGGAGGTCGACATCCGCCCGGGCACCCAGTCCGGCCAGTCGATCCCGCTGCACGGCCGGGGCGTCACCCATCTGCGCGGCGGCGGCCGGGGCGACCTGATCGTCCACGTCGAGGTGACCACCCCGACCAAGCTCGACGCCGAACAGGAACGCGTGCTGCGCGAGCTCGCCAAGTTGCGCGGCGAGGAGCGTCCGCAGGGGCAGTTCCAGCCTGGTCAGCAGGGCCTTTTCTCCCGTCTGAAGGACGCCTTTAACGGGCGCTGACGGGCACGTGGCGAGGCAGGGCGCCAGGAGCTTCCCGATGCGGATGCTCCTGGCGTATGCCAACGGAAGCCCGGATTCGGACTTGTTCAAAGGACGTGACAACATGCGCTCATGTCCTCCGCACTGACCGATCTCTTCCCCTACCCGATCGTGCAGGCACCCATGGCGGGCGGCGTCTCCGTGCCGCAGCTCGCCGCCGCGGTCTGCGATGCGGGAGGGCTGGGATTCCTCGCCGCCGGGTACAAGACCGCGGACGGGATGTACCAGGAGATCAAGCAGCTGCGGGGGCTGACGTCCCGCCCCTTCGGCGTCAACCTCTTCATGCCGCAGCCCGAGACGGCCGACCCGTCCGCCGTCGGCGTCTACGCCCATCAGCTGGCCGGCGAGGCCGCCTGGTACGAGACGGAGCTCGGCGACCCCGAGTGCGGCCGGGACGACGGCTACGAGACCAAGCTCGCGGTGCTGCTGGACAACCCGGTGCCGGTGGTGTCGTTCCACTTCGGCGTCCCGAGCCGTGAGGTCGTCGACTCCCTGCACCGCGTCGGCACCTTCGCGCTGGTCACCGCGACCACCGCGGACGAGGCCCGGGCCGTCGAGCACTGTGGCGCAGACGCGGTGATCGCACAGGGCACCGAGGCCGGCGGACACCAGGGCACCCACCGGGACAGTCCGGAGACCGGCGGCTTGGGCACCGGACTGCTGTCCCTGGTCGCCCAGATCCGCGAGGCGGTGAGCCTGCCCGTCGTCGCCGCCGGCGGCATCATGCGCGGCGGCCAGATCGCCGCCGTCCTCGCGGCCGGCGCGAGCGCGGCCCAGCTCGGCACCGCCTTCCTCGCCACCCCCGAGTCCGGCGCCCACGCCCTGCACAAGCAGGCCCTGACCAACCCGCTGTTCGTACGCACCGAACTGACCCGCGCCTTCTCCGGCCGCCCGGCCCGCGGCCTGGTCAACCGCTTCCTGCGCGAGCACGGCCCCTACGCCCCCGCCGCCTACCCCGAGGTGCACCACCTCACCGCGCCCCTGCGCAAGGCGGCGGCGAAGGCGGGCGACGCGCAGGGCATGGCGCTGTGGGCGGGGCAGGGGCACCGGATGGCGCGGGAACTGCCCGCCGGTCAGCTGGTGGAGGTGCTGGCGGCCGAACTCGCCTCCGCCGGGACAGCGTTGTCAGGTTACGCGACGGGAGGTACGGGCCGATGACGGCACCGGTGTTCGTGGTCGACTCCCTGCGGCCGGGCGGTCTGCCCGGCGGGGAGTACGTCCTGGACGGTCCCGAGGGACGGCACGCCGTCTCCGTGAAGCGGCTGCGGCCCGGCGAGGACGTCGTCCTCACCGACGGGCGCGGACACTGGGCCGAGGGCGTGGTGAAGGCCGCCGAGGGCAAGGACCGCCTCGTCGTCACGGACCTGGAGACGGTCCACGAGGAGCCCGAGGAGCGGCCCCGCGTCACCGTCGTCCAGGCGCTGCCCAAGGGCGACCGGGGCGAGCTGGCCGTGGAGACGATGACCGAGGTCGGTGTCGACGCGATCGTGCCGTGGGCGGCGTCCCGCTGCATCACGCAGTGGAAGGGCGACCGGGGTGTGAAGGCGCTCGGCAAGTGGCGGGCGACGGCCCGGGAGGCCGGCAAGCAGTCCCGGCGGGTCCGCTTCCCCGAGGTCGCGGACGCGGCGACGAGCAAGCAGGTCGCCTCACTTCTGGCCGACGCCGACTTCGCCGCCGTACTCCACGAGAGCGGCGAGGAACCCCTGGCCGCCACGGAACTCCCCGCCTCCGGCGACATCGTGCTGGTCGTCGGCCCCGAAGGCGGCGTGTCACCGGAGGAGTTGGCGCTGTTCGCCGAGGCCGGCGCCAAGCCCTACCGCCTGGGGCGCAGCGTCCTGCGCACCTCCACGGCCGGCACCGCGGCGACGGCGGTCCTCCTGGCCCGCACCGGCCGCTGGTCCTGACGGCGCCGGTCAGGCCGCCGACGCCGACGCCAACGCGGGGAACAGTTCCCAGCCGTCCAGCTCCACGAGCCCGTCCCCGGCTCCGGGCAGCAGCCCGCGCCGTCCGGCCTCGTCCACCAATCGCCGTACGACACCGGGTTCGCGCAGGTTGAGCAGGTTTCCGCGGCCGTCCGCCACGCAGCCCTTGTACCAGTGGCCGCCCTCGGAGGTGTACCGGCCGGAGTCCGGGCCGCCCGCGAGGAAGACGAACCGGATGCGGAGCCCGTCACGGCAGAGCGTCAGGGCGTCGCGCCAGACACCGTCACGGCCCCGTTTCTGCCGGTGGCTCCAGAGGTACGTCGTCCGCTCGTCCACCACGAGCCTGCGCTGCCTGCGGTCATTGCCCATCCGCCCACGGTAGTGAGGCGTGGCCGTATGCGCCCTACCGCCGCCCCCGCACCGGTGGCAGGCTGCCCTCCATGGGGGCATTGAGGCGGATTCGGCGCGTGGCTCCGGTGGTCGTCGGTTCGGTGGTCGCCGTCGGCGGTGTCGCCGCGTGCGACCCGGGCGGACTCAGCTCCGCCTCGGTGGCGTTCACGACCGACCAGACCGTGACGCGTGAGCTGGAGCGGCGGAAGGCGGAGGTCCGGTGGATCACCTGCACCGCCTCCTACGGCGACGAGGGCACCAGTGCTTCCGAGAACGCCGTCGCGTCCGTCGAATGCGACGGCAGGACGGACGACGGCAAGGACATCACCGTCGACGGCAAGGTGACCCGCGTGGTCGACGGCGCCTGTGTGCGCGGCGACCTGACCGCGAAGGTGGACGGCAAGCAGTGGTTCCGGGTGGACGGGCTGGGCGACTGCGACGCCACCGGCGCCCCGCCCGCGAACCGGCCTTCCCAACGGCAGCCCGGACCCACCGTGACCGTCACCCGGACCATCTGGTGCCCGGACGACCCGCACTGCCGCCCCGTGGAGGGCAAGTAGCCCGGCGTGCCGGTGGCCGGCAAGTGATCCAAACCTCTGTCGGCGGACGCCGCCGCTGCATAGGGTGAGGGGGTGACACAGCCCGCAGCGTCTGCCTACCTCCGCTTTCCGCACCCGCACGGCGAGTTGGTCGCCTTCACCGCCGAGGACGACGTGTGGCTCGCCCCGCTCGACGGCGGCCGGGCCTGGCGGGTCAGCGCCGACAACGTGCCGGTCAACCACCCGCGCGTCTCGCCCGACGGCACCACCGTCGCCTGGACCTCCACCCGCGACGGCGCCCCCGAGGTGCACATCGCGCCCGTCGACGGCGGACCCGCCAAGCGCCTCACCCACTGGGGCAGCATCCGCACCCAGGTACGCGGCTGGACCGCCGACGGACGGGTCCTCGCCCTGAGCACCCACGGGCAGGCCAGCCTGCGCCGCAGCTGGGCCCGTGCCGTGCCGCTCGACGGGGGACCGGCCGAGACCCTGCCGTACGGGCCCGTCGGCGACGTCGCGGCCGGCCCGCACACCGTGCTGCTGTCCGCCCCGATGGGCCGCGAGGCCGCCTGGTGGAAGCGCTACCGGGGCGGCACGGCGGGCAAGTTGTGGATCGACCGCGAGGACGACGGCGAGTTCGTACGCCTGCACGACGGCCTCGACGGCAACATCGAGTACCCCTTCTGGGTCGGCGACCGCATCGCCTTCCTCTCCGACCACGAGGGCACCGGCGCCCTCTACTCCTCCCTCGCCGACGGCTCCGACCTGCGCCGCCACACCCCTCTCGACGGCTTCTACGCCCGGCACGCGGCGACCGACGGCACCCGCGTCGTCTACTCGTCCGCCGGTGAGCTGTGGACGCTGGACGACCTGGACGGCGCCGAGCCGCGCCGCCTCGACGTCCGGCTCGGCGGCCCGCGCGTCGACCTCCAGGCCTACCCGGTCAACGCCGCCCGCTGGTTCGGCTCGGCGTCCCCCGACCACACCGCGCGCGGCAGCGCCGTCGCCGTACGGGGCGGCGTCCACTGGGTCACCCACCGCTCCGGACCGGCCCGCGCCCTCGCGGCGACGCCCGGCGTCCGCACCCGGCTGCCGCGCACCTTCCGCGCCGACGGCGAGGAATGGGTGGTGTGGGTGACGGACGCCGAGGGCGAGGACGCCCTGGAGTTCGCGCCCGCCACCGGACTCGCCCCCGGCAGCAGCCCGCGCCGGATCGCCGCCGGGCAGCTCGGCCGGGTGCTGGGCCTCGCCATGGCCCCCGACGGCAGCCGCGCCGCCGTCGCCTCGCACGACGGGCGCGTCCTGCTCGTGGAGCGCGAGACCGGCGAGGTCCGCGAGGTCGACCGCAGCGACAACGGCGACGCCTCCGGCCTGGTCTTCTCACCCGACTCCGCCTGGCTCGCCTGGTCCCACCCCGGCCCCGACCCGCTCCGCCAGCTCAAGCTCGCCAACACCACCGACCTGTCGGTCTCCGAAGCCACCCCCCTGCGCTTCAAGGACTACGCGCCCGCCTTCACCCTGGACGGCAAGCACCTCGCCTTCCTCTCCACCCGCTCCTTCGACCCGGTCTACGACGAGCACGTCTTCGACCTGGCCTTCGTCGAGGGCGCCCGCCCGTACCTGATCACGCTCGCGGCGACCACCCCGTCGCCCTTCGGCCCGCAGCGCCACGGCCGCCCCTTCGAGACCCCGGACCGGGACGAGACCCCCGACAGCGAGGGCACCCCCACCACCCGGATCGACATCGAGGGCCTCGCCGACCGCATCGTGCCCTTCCCGGTGGAGGCCGCCCGCTACTCCGGGCTGCGCGCCGCCAAGGACGGCGTGCTGTGGCTGCGCCACCCGGTCACCGGCGTCCTCGGCGCCTCCCGCGCCACCCCGGACGACCCCGACCCGCACACCGAGCTGGAGCGCTACGACCTCGCCCAGCAGCGGATCGAGCACCTCGCCTCCGACGCCGACCACTTCGAGGTCAGCGGCGACGGCAAGCGGGTGCTGCTGTGGACCGACGGACGCCTCAAGGTCGTGCCCAGCGACCGGCGGGCCTCCGGCGACGAGGACAGCGACACCAACATCACCGTCGACCTGGCCCGGGTCCGGCAGACCGTCACCCCGGCCGCCGAGTGGCGCCAGATGTTCGACGAGACCGGCCGCATCATGCGGGACCACTTCTGGCGGCCCGACATGAACGGCGTCGACTGGGACGGCGTACTCGACCGCTACCGCCCCGTCCTCGACCGCCTCGCCACCCACGACGACCTCGTCGACCTTCTCTGGGAGGTGCACGGCGAACTCGGCACCTCCCACGCCTACGTCACCCCGCGCGGCGGCCACGGCTCCGGCGCCCGGCAGGGACTGCTCGGCGCCGACCTCTCCCGCCACGAGGACGGCACCTGGCGCGTCGACCGCGTCCTGCCCTCGGAGACCTCCGACCCCGAGGCCCGTTCCCCGCTCGCCGCGCCCGGTGTCGCCGTGCGCGCCGGGGACGCGATCCTCGCGGTCGCCGGTCAGCCCGTGGACCCGGTCACCGGACCCGGCCCGCTGCTCGTCGGCACCGCGGGCAAGCCCGTCGAACTGACCGTCTCCCCGTCCGGCGGCGGCGAACCCCGGCACGCCGTCGTCGTCCCCCTCACCGACGAGGAGCCGCTGCGCTACCACGCCTGGGTCGCCGACCGCCGCGCCTATGTCCACGAGAAGTCCGGCGGCCGGCTCGGCTACCTGCACGTCCCCGACATGGTCGGCTCCGGCTGGGCCCAGCTCCACCGCGACCTGCGCGTCGAGGTGGCCCGGGAGGGCCTGGTCGTCGACGTCCGCGAGAACCGCGGCGGGCACACCTCCCAGCTGGTCGTGGAGAAGCTGGCCCGGCGCATCGTCGGCTGGGACCTGCCGCGCGGCATGCGGCCGTCCAGCTACCCGCAGGACGCGCCCCGGGGTCCGGTCGTCGCCGTCGCCAACGAGTTCTCCGGCTCCGACGGCGACATCGTCAACGCCGCGATCAAGGCGCTCGGCATCGGCCCGGTCGTCGGCACCCGCACCTGGGGCGGCGTCATCGGCATCGACAGCCGCTACCGGCTGGTCGACGGCACGCTGATCACGCAGCCCAAGTACGCCTTCTGGCTGGAGGGTTACGGGTGGGGCGTGGAGAACCACGGCGTCGATCCGGACGTGGAGGTCCCGCAGCGCCCGCAGGACCACGCGGCGGGCCGCGACCCCCAGCTGGACGAGGCGGTCCGGCTGGCGCTGGCGGCACTGGAGGAGACCCCGGCGAAGACACCGCCGAGCCTGCCGTAGCCGCGCGGCTGGATACGATGCCCGTAACAAGATCACCAGCGTGAGGAGGCCCCCATGGCGGGCGAGCCACAGGACGACTGTCTGTTCTGCAAGATCGTCGCAGGCCAGATCCCCGCGACGATCGTCCGCGAGACGGAGACGACCGTCGCGTTCCGCGACATAAACCCCCAGGCCCCCACCCACGTCCTGGTGATCCCCAAGGCCCACTACCGGGACGCCGCGGCCCTCGCGGCCGGCGCCCCGGAACTCGCCGCGGACGTCCTGCGCGAGACCCAGGCGGTCGCCGACGAGGAGAAGCTGGACAGCTACCGCACCATCTTCAACACCGGCACCGGTGCCGGCCAGACCGTCTGGCACACCCACGCCCACGTCCTCGGCGGCCGGGGCCTCGAATGGCCCCCCGGATAAAGCGGCGCGACCACGATGTCCGTACGTGAACTCGTCGTCCTCGGCACCGCCAGCCAGGTTCCGACCCGGCACCGCAACCACAACGGCTACCTGCTCCGCTGGGACGGCGAGGGCATCCTGTTCGACCCCGGCGAGGGCACGCAGCGCCAGATGCTGCGCGCCGGGGTCGCCGTCCACGACCTGAACCGGATCTGCGTCACCCACTTCCACGGCGACCACAGCCTCGGCCTGGCCGGCGTCATCCAGCGCATCAACCTCGACCAGGTCCCGCACGAGGTCACCGCCCACTATCCACGCTCCGGGCAGCGCTTCTTCGACCGCCTGCGCTACGCCACCGCCTACCGCGAGACGGTCGCCCTCAGCGAGGCCCCGGTCGACACCGACGGCACCCTGGCCGTCACCCCCGCCTACACCCTCGACGCCCGGAAGCTCTCCCACCCCGTCGAGTCCTACGGCTACCGCATCACCGAGCCCGACGGCCGCCGCATGCTGCCCGAACGCCTCGCGGCGCACGGCATCAAGGGCCCCGACGTCGGCCGCATCCAGCGCGAGGGTTCGCTGAACGGCGTACCGCTGGACGAGGTCAGCGAGGTCCGCCGCGGCCAGCGGTTCGCGTTCGTCATGGACACCCGGCTGTGCGAGGGCGTGCACGCGCTCGCCGAGGGCTGCGACCTGCTGGTCATCGAGTCCACGTTCCTCGACGAGGACGAGACCCTGGCCACCGACCACGGCCACCTCACCGCGGGCCAGGCGGCGCGGGCCGCCCGGGACGCGGGCGTGCGCCACCTGGTCCTGACCCACTTCAGCCAGCGCTACTCCGACCCCGAGGAGTTCGAGCGGCAGGCGCGGGCGGCCGGCTACGAGGGCGAGCTGACCGTGGCCCGCGACCTCACCCGCGTCCCCGTTCCGAAA
The DNA here is from genome assembly GCF_019049125.1 of Streptomyces sp. AC602_WCS936. Taxonomy (NCBI): domain Bacteria; kingdom Bacillati; phylum Actinomycetota; class Actinomycetes; order Kitasatosporales; family Streptomycetaceae; genus Streptomyces; species Streptomyces sp. AC602_WCS936. Next base: position 258,930 of record NZ_JAGMUF010000090.1, read on the forward strand.
CGTCGGTGAGACCGCCGTACGATGCTCTGATGCCCCTGCCCAAAGCTGAACTGCACCTCCACATCGAAGGCACCCTGGAACCGGAGCTGGCCTTCGAGCTGGCCGCCCGCAACGGCGTGTCCCTGCCGTACCCGGACGAGGACGCCCTGCGCGAGGCGTACCGCTTCGAGGCCCTGCAGTCCTTCCTGAACCTGTACTACGAGCTGATGGCCGTCCTGCGCACCGAGCGGGACTTCGAGGACCTGGCGAACGCCTATCTCGCCCGGGCCGCCGCGCAGGGCGTGCGGCACGCGGAGATCTTCTTCGACCCGCAGGCCCACCTGGCCCGGGGCGTGGAGATGGGCACGGTGGTGGAGGGGCTGTGGCGCGCGCTGAGCACCAGCCGGGAGAAGCACGGCGTCTCGACCCGCCTGATCATGTGCTTCCTGCGCGACGAGTCCGCCGAGTCGGCGCTCGCGACCCTGGACGCCGCCAAGCCGTACCTCGACCGCATCACCGGCGTCGGCCTGGACTCCGCCGAGGTCGGCCACCCGCCGGTGAAGTTCCGCGAGGTGTACGAGGCCGCCGCCGCCCTCGGGCTGCGCCGCGTCGCGCACGCCGGCGAGGAGGGGCCGCCCGCGTACGTCGTGGAGGCCCTGGACGTCCTCGGCGTCGAGCGGATCGACCACGGCCTGCGCTCGGTGGAGGACCCGGCACTGGTCGAGCGGCTGGTCCGCGACCGCGTACCGCTGACCCTGTGCCCGCTGTCCAACGTCCGCCTGCGCACGGTCGACACCCTCGCCGACCACCCGCTGCCCGCGATGCTGGACGCCGGGCTGATGTGCACGGTCAACTCCGACGACCCGGCCTACTTCGGCGGCTACGCGGGCGACAACTTCGACGCCGTGCGCGAGGCCCTCGGCCTCACCGGGGACCGGCTGCGGGAACTGGCCCGCAACTCCTTCCTCGCCTCCTTCCTGGAGGACGACGAGGAACTGCGGGCGCGCTACCTCGCCGAGGTGGACGCGTACGAGTTCCCGGCGGCGCAGAACTCGGTTCGTCCCGCGTAGGGCTCAGCCCGTTCCGGACCCCGGTGTGGCCGCGGCCTGCCGGGGTCCCGCCGTGTCGTAGGCGCGCTGGACGGCCACCGCCGGGGCGTCCACGTCGATCTCCACGACCGGCTGCTCCACCGCCCCGACCTCCGGGACGGCGCCGCTCGGCGTGCCCGTGGCGGCGGCGACCAGCGCGGCCGGGGTGCCGCCGCGGCGGCGGATCGCGCCGGGCAGCAGCGGGCGCCCGCCGGTGTGCAGGGCGACGGCGGTCATCGGCGCGGCGACCAGCAGCAGACCGGCGGCCAGCACCAGGCCCATGCCCGCGTAACCGGCCTGCGCCGACAGCACACTGCCGGCCAGCGGCCCGGCCGCCGTCCCCAGCGAGGACGCCGAGCCGACGAGCACCGCCCACCGGCCGCGCGCGTCGAGCGAGGCGGCGAGGCCGATCAGGTACGACAGCACCACCGGGTACAGCGTGTTCCAGGCGATCTCCCCGGTCGCGAAGGCGGCGGGGGAGGTCGCCGACGCGGTGAGGGCGATGCAGACGGCGATGACCACGGTCCCCGCCCCGATGGGCATCGCCCGGCCCAGCCGCGGCCCGAGCGCCCCGGCCACCAGCACACCCACCAGTCCCGCGCCCAGCGCGACGGCGAACACGACCCCCAGGGCGGCGTCGCCCAGACCGGCCTGCGTCAGCCCGATCCGGCCGCTGACGCCCCACAGGGAGTTCTGCGCCATGGACCAGCACAGCACGGCGGCGGCGAGGACGAGTCCCGAGCGGCGCCGGGGGAGCGGGGCGTCGGTGCCGGTGCCGGTGCCGGTGTCGGTGTCGGTGTCGTGCGCGGCCGGTGAGGCGGCGGTCCCGCCCGGCAGTCGCCCGGTCAGGGGCCACACCGCGAGCGCCGTCAGCGCGATCGCGGCGAGCGGCAGCCCGTGCGCCCGCCCGAGGTGCGGCACCGTCAGGTACACCGCGCCCGCCAGCGCGGACACGGTCAGCAGGCCCGCGGTGGAGGCGCGGTGGGGGTCCTTCTCGGCGGCGATCCGGGTGGCGGCGACCGTGGTGGCCGTGCCCGACCCGAAGCCGCCGAGCATCGCGCCGGCGACGACGGCGGGGACGGCGGTGGTGAGCGAGGCGGCGCCGTAGCCGAGGACGGCCAGGGCGAGACCGAGGCGGGCCAGTGTGCGGGCGCCGATCCGCTGTACCCGGGAGGCCAGCAGGAAGCCCGCGGTCGCCGAACTCAGCAGCAGGGCACTGCCGACGGCGCCCGCCTGAGTGGTGGTCAGCGGAAGGCTGGTGTCGAGTCTGCCGACGGCGGTGGGCAGCAGATACGGGGGCAGGTACCCGGCCGTGAAAAGGGCGACGAGGGGCCAGGGAGTGGTGCGGGGGGCGAACACGGGCGTTCCCAGGGCATGCGAAAGGAGGGTGGGAAGGGGAGGGAGCGACGACCGTCGACGGACAGGAACGCGCGGGCAATTTGTATCAAGCGCGGACGGGCGGGAAACAGGCGAGGGTGTGTGATCTGGATCACAGAATAGTTTGGTGGTTTCAAGTCTGGGTAGCAGCGGGCGCCCGGCCGTTGACGCACCCCGGGTGTCCGCCTACTCTCCATTCTTATATGTGGATAGCAGCTGCATACGGAGACAGGAGAGTCGCCCTGTGAACCTCACCGTCACCGACGTCCGCCTGACGCCGATCCTGGTGGCCGACCCGCCCCTGCTCAACACCCAGGGCGTGCACCAGCCGTACACCCCGCGCCTGATCGTCGAGGTGGAGACCGCCGACGGCATCACCGGCCTCGGCGAGACCTACGGCGACACGAAGTACCTGGAACTGGCCCGCCCCTTCGCCCGCGGGCTGATCGGCCGCCAGGTGTCCGACCTCAACGGCCTGTTCACCATCGCGGACGAGGTCGCCGTCGACGCCTCCCGCGTCTCCGGTCAGGTCGACGTCGGCGGGCTGCGCGGCGTCCAGACCGCCGACAAGCTGCGCCTGTCCGTCGTCTCCGGCTTCGAGGTCGCCTGCCTCGACGCTCTCGGCAAGGCGCTCGGCCTGCCCGTGCACGCGCTGCTGGGCGGCAAGGTCCGGGACGCCGTGGAGTACAGCGCGTACCTCTTCTACAAGTGGGACCGCCACCCCGAGGGCGTGGCGGGGGAACAGGACGACTGGGGCCCCGCCGTCGACCCGGCGGGCGTGGTCGAGCAGGCCCGCCGCTTCACCGAGCGGTACGGCTTCACGTCCTTCAAGCTCAAGGGCGGCGTCTTCCCGCCCGAGCAGGAGATCGCCGCGATCCGGGCCCTCGCCGAGGCCTTCCCCGGCCACCCCCTGCGCCTGGACCCCAACGGCGCCTGGTCCGTGGAGACCTCCCTCGAGGTCGCGGCGGAACTCGGGGACGTCCTGGAGTACCTGGAGGACCCCGCGCTCGGCACCCCGGCGATGGCGGAGGTCGCCGCGAAGACGGAGGTTCCGCTGGCGACCAACATGTGCGTGACGACGTTCGCCGAGATCCCGGAGGCGTTCACCAAGGGCGCCGTGCAGGTCGTGCTCTGCGACCACCACTACTGGGGCGGGCTGCGCAACACACAGCGACTGGCCGCCGTCTGCCGCACCTTCGGCGTCGGCGTCTCCATGCACTCCAACACCCACCTCGGCATCAGCCTCGCCGCCATGACCCATGTGGCGGCCACCGTCCCGGACCTCCACCACGCCTGCGACTCCCACTACCCCTGGCAGTCCGAGGACGTGCTCACCGAACGGCTCACCTTCGCCGGCGGCCGGGTCACCGTCCCCGACGCCCCCGGCCTCGGAGTCGAGGTCGACCGCGACAGGCTGGCCCTCCTCCACCGGCGCTGGCTCGACGACGACGGCGCCCTGCGCGACCGCGACGACGCGGCCGCCATGCGGGCCGCCGACCCCGGGTGGGTCACGCCCTCCGTGCCGCGCTGGTGACCGCGGGACCCACCGGGGTGTGACGCCGGGGCCGGACACCGCCCCACTGTCGGCGGCGTGGTGCACACTGGCGGGGTCCGCACCATGCCAGGGAGCGCACCGTGACAGCGTCCACCGTGTCCACCGCGTCCGACGTGCCCGCCATGCCCGTCATGCCGGCCGACGAGAGGACGCACCGCCACGCCCCGCCCGAGGGATCGCACCACCGGCCCCAGGTCGATCCGCTCGCCGCCCTGCGCACCCCGCAGGACCCGCCCTGGGACGTGTACCTGACCGGCACCGTCTTCCTCGACGTCGTCTTCACCGGGCTCGACTCCGCCCCGGTGCGCGGCACCGAGTCCTGGGCCCGGGGTATGGGATCGAGCCCGGGCGGCATCGCCAACATGGCGACCGCGCTGGCCCGCCTCGGCCTGCGCACCTCGCTGGCCGCCGCCTTCGGCGACGACCACTACGGAGACTACTGCTGGGACGCCCTGGCCCAGGGCGAGGGCATCGACCTGGGCCCCTCGCGCACCGTGCCCGGCTGGCACTCGCCGGTGACGGTCTCCATGGCGTACGAGGGCGAGCGCACGATGGTCTCCCACGGGCACGAACCGCCGCCCGAGGAACCGTCCCCCGACTGCCCGCCCGGCGCCCGCGCCGCCGTCGCCTCCCTCACACCCGGCGTCAGCGCCCCCTGGATCGCCCGGGCCGCCGCCCGCGGTACCCGGGTCTTCGCCGACGTCGGCTGGGACGACACCGGAGCCTGGGACCTGGCCGCGCTGCCCGACCTCGCGCACTGCGAGGCGTTCCTGCCGAACGCGGAGGAGGCCATGCGCTACACCGGCGCCGGCTGCCCCCGCGCCGCCGCGCACGCCCTGACCGAGCACGTGCCGCTCGCCGTGGTCACCCTCGGCGCGGACGGCGCCTACGCGGTGGACCGGCGTACGGGGGAGAGCGCCGAGGTCCCGGCGATCGAGGTCGAGGCCCTGGACCCGACCGGCGCCGGGGACGTGTTCGTCGCCGGGTTCGTCACCGGCACCCTGGCCGGCTGGCCGCTCGCCGACCGCCTGGCCTTCGCCGGGCTGACCGCCGCCCTCTCCGTCCAGGAGTTCGGCGGCTCGCTGTCGGCGCCCGGCTGGTGCGAGATCGCGACCTGGTGGCGCAAGGTCCAGTCGCTGGACGACCAGGACCCGGCGGCCCTCAGCCGCTACGCCTTCCTGGCCGGCCTGGTCCCGGACGACCTGGTCGCCCCCTGGCCCCTGCGCCGCGCGGTCCCGACCATCGGCTTCCGCCCCCCGACGCCCTGACCGCCGCACGGGCCCCCGGGCGGGTTCAGAACCCGAGCCGCCGCAGCTGCTTCGGGCCGCGCTGCCAGTCCTTGGCGACCTCCACGTGCAGGTCCAGGCTGTATCAATGTGCGGCTGCCGCCGCGTGGCCGGCGTGCCGGGTCGGGTGCCGGACATCGGGCGGGGAGCCCTCGGGCGGGTTCAGAACCCGAGCCGCCGCAGCTGCTTCGGGTCGCGCTGCCAGTCCTTGGCGACCTTCACGTGCAGATCCAGGAAGACCGGAGTACCGAGCAGCGCCTCGATCTGCTTGCGGGACTTGATGCCGACGTCCTTCAGGCGCTTGCCCTTGGGGCCGATGATGATGCCCTTCTGGCTGGGGCGCTCGATGAAAACGTTGGCGTGGATGTCCAGGAGCGGCTTGTCCGCGGGACGGTCCTCGCGCGGAAGCATCTCCTCGACGACCACCGCGATGGAGTGCGGCAGCTCGTCCCGTACGCCCTCCAGCGCGGCCTCCCGGATCAGCTCGGCGACCATGACCTGCTCGGGCTCGTCGGTCAGGTCGCCCTCGGGGTAGAGCGCGGGGCCCTCGGGCAGCAGCGGGGTCAGCAGGTCGGCGAGCAGGTCCACCTGCTTGTTCCCGGTGGCCGACACCGGCACGATCTCCGCCCAGGTGATGCCCAGCTCCTGGCCGAGCTGGTCGATGGCGATCAGCTGCTCGGCCAGTGTCTTGCCGTCCACCAGGTCGGTCTTGGTGACGATCGCGACCTTCGGGGTCTTCTTGATCCCGGCCAGCTCCTTGGCGATGAAGCGGTCGCCGGGGCCCAGCTTCTCGTTGGCCGGCAGGCAGAAGCCGATGACGTCCACCTCGGCCCACGTGGTGCGCACCACGTCGTTGAGCCGCTCGCCCAGCAGCGTGCGCGGCTTGTGCAGCCCCGGGGTGTCCACCAGGATCAGCTGGGCGTCCTCGCGGTGCACGATGCCCCGCACGGTGTGCCGGGTGGTCTGCGGACGGTTCGAGGTGATCGCCACCTTCTGCCCGACCAGAGCGTTCGTGAGGGTGGACTTGCCCGCGTTGGGGCGGCCCACGAAGCAGGCGAAGCCGGCCCGGTGAACAGCCTCGGCCGGTTCTTCGGATGACTGGGTACGAACGCTCATGGCGCCCATTGTCCCTGATCCCCGGAGCCCCGCCGTACCACGGTCGCCCACCGGGCCGCCGGACGTCAGCCCGCGCTCACCGTCGCCCGCACCGTCCCGTCCGGCGAAGCCACCAGCACCGGCGTCCCCGGACCCCCCAGGTCCCGTACCGCCGCCCGGTCCTCCTCCGACGCGGACTCCGCCTCCGTCACCACCGCCGCCGCCTCCAGCGACTTCGCGCCGGACGCCACCGCCATCGCCACCGCGGTGCGCAGGGCGCTGAGCCGGAGGGAATCGAGGGCGACCGTGCCGGCGACGTACGTGCGGCCGGTCTCGTCGCGTACGGCGGCGCCCTCGGGGACGCCGTTGCGGGCCCGGGCGGAGCGGGCCAGGGTGACGATCTTGCGGTCCTCGGGGTCGAGGTCGGGAGTCTCGGTCATGGGGTGAGCATACGGAGCCCCGCCGAACGCCCGCCCGGTCACCCCGCCACCGGGTACATCGCCCCCCGGCGGCCCTCCGGCGAGGCCAGCCACTCCAGCTTCGCCGCGGTGTTCGCCTCGTCCAGCGGCGTGTGCAGCACGATGGTCAGATCGGGGCGCGCGGGGACCTGGAGCGCCGTCGACTCCAGGCTGAGCAGGCCGACCAGCGGATGGTCCAGCTCCTTGCGGATCTGCCCCGCGTCCTCGATGTCCCGCTCGTCCCACAGCACGGCGAACTCGGCACTGGCCTCCCTCAGGTCCGCCAGCACCTGCTGGAACCCCTCGTCGTCGGGATGGGCCGCGCAGGCGGCCCGGAACTGGGCGACGACCGTGCGGGCGTTCTCCTCCCAGCTCCGCGAACGGGCGCGGTACAGCGGGTCGGTGAAGAAGTCGACGATGCAGTTCCACGTCGTCTCGGGCCGCATGCCCAGCACCGCCCCCGCCGCGTCGTTGTACATCACGCAGTTGTAGTACCGGTCCATGATGTGCGCCGGGTACGGCATCCACGTGTCGATCAGCCGCCGCAGCCCCTCGCACATGTCCCGCCTGGCCGGCTCCACCTCGGCGGCGGGCGGATTCAGTCCGGCCAGCACGTACAGGTGGCGGCGCTCGGCGTTGCTGAGCCGAAGCACCCGGCCGACCGCGTCCAGGACCTGCGGGGAGACGGAGATGTCGCGGCCCTGCTCCAGCCACTGGTACCAGGAGGCGCCCACCCCCGCCAGCACGGCGACCTCCTCGCGGCGCAGTCCCGGCGTCCGGCGCCGCGCCCCGCCGTCCGGCAGGCCGACCTCGGCCGGCAAGACCCGGGCCCGCCGGCTCATCAGGAACTCCCGCAGCTCACTGCGGCGCCGGTCCCGGCCCGCCGAAGCGGACCGTGCCCGCACGATCACGTCCGGCACGTACGTACTCCCCCCGTAGGCATGCTGATGCGGTGGCTGGTGGTGCCACCACCAGGACAACTTGCCGCTCCCCACGGCTATTCCGCGGCCCGCAGGCTCCTTCCCATGGCGATCGACACCACCTCCACCACACCCACCGATCCACCACCCACCGACCCACCAGCCGCCGATCCACCGCCCACTGACCCACCAGCCGCCGGGCCGGCGGCCGCTTCCCGGCTCACGTCCCGCGACCGGCTCGTCCTGTTCGTGCTGTGCGCCGCCCAGTTCATGGTCGCGCTCGACTTCTCCGTCCTGAACGTCGCCCTGCCCGTCCTCGGCGCCGACCTCGGCATGAGCCCGTCCGCCCTCCAGTGGGCGGTCACGGCCTTCGCGTTGCCCTCCGGCGGGTTCCTGCTGCTCTTCGGCCGCATGGGAGACCTGTACGGGCGCCGCCGCCTGTTCCTCGCCGGCCTCGCGCTCTTCGGCGCCGCCTCGCTGCTGGCCACCTTCGCCTGGGACCCGGCCTCCTTCCTCGCCGGACGCGCCCTCCAGGGCCTCGGCGCGGCGGCCATCGTCCCGACCGGCATGTCCCTGCTGACGACGACGTTCCCGGAGGGCCCGGCCCGCGACCGCGCCCTCGGCATCTCCGGCACCCTGCTCTCGCTGGGCTTCACCGTCGGCATGGTCGCCGGCGGCGTACTGACCGACCTGCTGGGCTGGCGCTCCACGATGGGCCTGCTCGCCCTCTTCGCCCTGATCGTGCTGCCCCTCGCCCCCGCCCTGCTCCCGGAGTCACGCACGCCCGACCGCCCCCGCCTCGACGTCCCCGGCGCCATCACCGTCACCGGCGGCCTGCTCGCCCTGATCTACGCCCTGTCGACGGCCGCCGAGCACGGCTTCGGCCGCACCGACGTCCTCGTCACCCTGGTCGCGGGCCTGCTGCTCCTGACCGCCTTCGCCGTCGTCGAGTCCCGCACCGCCCAGCCGCTCGTCTCGCTGCCGATGCTGCGCCGCCGGACGGTGGCGTGGGGCAACCTGGGCGGTCTGGTCACCTTCTCCATGATGTCCACGGTGGTCTTCGTGCTCACCCTGTACCTCCAGGAGATCCTGCGCCTGACCGCCTTCGAGACCGGCCTGGTCTTCGGCGTGCAGGGCGTCCTGTCGGTGGTCGCCGGTTCGTACGCGCCGCGTGTCATCGGCCGCTTCGGCGCCCGCCGCACGCTGGTCGGCTCGCTCGCCGGGCAGGGCGCGATCGGGCTGTCCCTGCTGGCGCTGGGGGAGGGCGGCTGGTCGGTGGTGCTCGCCACGGCCGCCGTGTCCCTGGCCAGCATGTGCCACCTGGGCGCGATCATCTCCTACGGTCTGACCGTCACCTCCGGCGTCCCCGACCGGGAGCAGGGCCTGGCGACCGGCCTGGTCACCTCCACCCAGCAGGTCGGCATGACCGTCGGCATCCCGCTGCTGGGCGTGCTGGCCACCACGTCCGAGGACCTGGCCTCCGGCGTCCACACGGTGCTGCTCCTGGACGCGGTGATCGTGCTGGCGGCGGCCGTGCTGGTCGCGGCCGGACTGCGCGGCCGCCGGACGACGGGCTCAGGGACGGTCGAGTCAGGGACGGTCGAGACGGAGACGGTCGGCGCGCGGTAGGCCCGCGACGACGAGGTCGTACGAGTCCTCGACCAGCTCCCGGACGAGACGGTCCGGGAGCCCGCCGCCGGGTCCGCCGGCCACGGTGACCGTGTTCCAGTGCCGCTTGTTCATGTGCCAGCCCGGGACGATCAGCCCCGGGTGGTCGGCGCGCAGCCGGATCGCGTCGTCCGGGTCGCACTTCAGGTTGACCGTGAGCGGGTCCCCGTCCAGGAAGGACAGCGCGAACATTTTCCCCAGCACCTTGAAGACCGAGATCTCCGGGCCGAAGGGGAAGTCCTCCACGGCGGCGTTGAAGGACAGGCAGAAGTCGCGCAGCTCCCCGGGGGTCATTCGGACGCGGCCTCCTCGGCGGGCCGCGCCGCGTTGACCGGCTCCACCAGCACCGTCACGATCTTGTTCCGGCGGCCCGCCGCGGCCTCCGCCGTCAGGCGCAGCTCGCGCCCGTCGGGCAGCTCCACGATCGAGGAGGCACCGGCGATCGGCACCCGGCCCAGCGCCTTCGCGAGCAGGCCGCCCACGGTCTCCACGTCCTCGTCGTCGAACTCCTCCAGGCCGTACAGCTCGCCCACGTCGCCGATGTCGAGGCGGGCGGTGACCCGGAATCGGCCCTCGCCCAGCTCCTCGACGGGCGGCAGCTCCCGGTCGTACTCGTCGGTGATCTCGCCGACGATCTCCTCCAGGATGTCCTCGATGGTGACGATGCCGGCCGTGCCGCCGTACTCGTCGATGACGACGGCGACGTGGTTGCGGTCCTTCTGCATCTCGCGCAGCAGGTCACCGGCGTTCTTGGTGTCGGGCACGAAGGACGCCGGGCGCATCGCCGTGGAGACCAGGTCGCTCTCCGCCTCCCGGCTGATGTGGGTCCGGCGGGCCAGGTCCTTCAGGTACACGATGCCGACGACGTCGTCCTCGCTGTCCCCGGTGACCGGAATGCGCGAGAAACCGGAGCGCAGGGCCAGGGTGAGCGCCTGGCGGACGGTCTTGTACCGCTCGATGACGACGAGGTCGGTCCGCGGGACCATGACCTCCCGCACCAGGGTGTCGCCCAGCTCGAACACCGAGTGCACCATGCGGCGCTCCTCGGCCTCGATCAGGGACTCCTTCTCGGCGTAGTCCACCAGCGCCCGCAGCTCCGCCTCGGAGGCGAAGGGACCGCGCCTGAAGCCCTTGCCGGGCGTGAGCGCGTTGCCGATGAGGATCAGCAGCGACGGGATCGGGCCCATGATCCGGGCCAGCGGCACCAGCACGTACGCCGCCGCCGTCGCCGTGTTCATCGGGTGCTGGCGGCCGATGGTGCGCGGGGACACCCCGACGGCGACGTACGACACGAGCACCATCACCGCGATGGCGATCAGCAGGGCCTCGGTGGTGTTGGCGAACTCCTTCAGGCAGGCGTAGGCGACCAGCGCCGCGGCCGCCATCTCGCAGGCCACGCGGACCAGCAGCGCCACGTTCAGATAGCGCGTCGGGTCGGCGGCGACCTTGGCGAGCTTGGCGCTGCCGCGCCGCCCCGACCGCACGGCCTCCTCGGCGCGGAAGCTGGAGACCCTCGCGAGCCCCGCCTCCGCGCACGCGGCGAGCCAGGCGATCACCACCAGGGCGACCGCGCCGGCGACCAGGGGGAGGCTCATGAGACGGTCGGGGCCGGGGACGGGCCGGTCAGACCCTTCTCCGCACGCCAGCCGTCCACGATGGCGGCCTGCAGTGAGAACATCTCGGCCTTCTCGTCCGGCTCCTCGTGGTCGTAGCCGAGCAGGTGCAGCACCCCGTGGACGGTCAGGAGCTGGAGCTCCTCGTCCATGGAGTGCTGGGTCTGCGCCTCGGTGCCCTGCTTCGCGGCGACCTCCGGGCAGAGCACGATGTCGCCGAGCAGCCCCTGCGGCGGCTCGTCCTCGTCCTTGCCCGGCGGACGCAGCTCGTCCATCGGGAAGGACATGACGTCCGTCGGACCCGGCAGGTCCATCCACTGGATGTGGAGCTGCTCCATGGCGTCGGCGTCCACGACGATCACCGAGAGCTCGGAGAGCGGGTGGATGCGCATCCGCGCGAGCGCGTAGCGGGCGATGTCGAGGATCGCCTGCTCGTCGACCTCGGTTCCGGACTCGTTGTTGACGTCGATCGACATGGTGGTGCTGGTCTACTTCCCCTTGGTGCCCTTGGCACCGGACGCCCTGCCGTGCGGCTTGTGCGCGCCGTTCTCGGTGCCGTGGTCGCTGTCGTACTTCTCGTAGGCGTCGACGATACGGCCCACCAGCCTGTGCCGGACGACGTCCTGCGACGACAGCCGGGAGAAGTGGACGTCCTCGACGCCCTCCAGGATCTCCTGCACCTGCCGCAGACCCGACTTGGTGCCGCCGGGCAGGTCGACCTGCGTCACGTCACCCGTGATCACGATCTTCGAGTCGAAGCCGAGCCGGGTGAGGAACATCTTCATCTGCTCGGGGCTGGTGTTCTGCGCCTCGTCCAGGATGATGAACGCGTCGTTCAGCGTGCGGCCGCGCATGTACGCCAGCGGCGCGACCTCGATCGTCCCCGCCGCCATCAGCCGCGGGATCGAGTCCGGGTCGAGCATGTCGTGCAGCGCGTCGTACAGCGGGCGCAGGTACGGGTCGATCTTCTCGTACAGCGTGCCCGGCAGGAAGCCGAGCCGCTCGCCGGCCTCGACCGCCGGGCGGGTCAGGATGATGCGGTTGACCTGCTTGGACTGCAGGGCCTGCACCGCCTTGGCCATCGCCAGGTAGGTCTTGCCGGTGCCCGCGGGGCCGATGCCGAAGACGATGGTGTGCTTGTCGATCGCGTCGACGTACCGCTTCTGGTTCAGCGTCTTGGGGCGGATCGTGCGGCCGCGCGAGGACAGGATGTTCTGCGTGAGCACCTCGGCCGGGGTCTCCTGGCCGTCGCTCTCCCCGTTCTCGCTCGCCTTGAGCATGGCGATCGAGCGTTCCACTGCGTCCTCCGTCATCGGCTGCCCGGTGCGGAGCACCAGCATCATCTCGTCGAACACGCGCTGTATGAGGGCGACGTCATGGGTGTCGCCGACCGCGCTGATCTCGTTTCCCCGGACGTGGATGTCGGCCGCCGGGAAGGCCTTCTCGATCACGCGCAGGAGGGAGTCGCCGGAACCCAGTACGGTCACCATGGGGTGCTGGGCGGGGACGGTGATCTGTGCTCTCGCCTGCCCCTGCGCGGGGGTGTGAGCTGAGGGTGTCTGAGTCATGGGCCGGCGCTCTAGGCCTGCTCGTCCTCCTCTGCGGCGTGCGCCGCGTGACGGGTGTGTCTGCTGTCTCCAGCGTACGACTCCCCGCCGACAGCACCGAGGCCTTTTATCGGACCGGCTCACCGGACCGGCGTTCACAGCCGGCCGCGGACCAGGTCGCGGTACCAGCCGTACGACGTCTTGGGCGTGCGTTCCAGCGTCGTGAAGTCCACGTGGACCAGCCCGAACCGGCGCGCGTACCCCTCGGCCCACTCGAAGTTGTCCAGCAGCGACCACACGAAGTAGCCGCGCACGTCCACCCCGGCCGCCAGCGCCCGGTGCAGGGCCCGCACGTGCCCGTCGAGGTAGGCGACGCGGTCCCGGTCGTCGAGGCCCTCGTAGGAGCAGCCGTTCTCGGTGATGACGACGGGCGGGAGCCGGTCGCCGTAGCGGTCGCGGAAGCCGGTCAGCAGCTCCGTCAGGCCCTCGGGGACGACCGGCCAGCCGAAGTCCGTCAGCGGCCGGCCCTCGACGGCGATCACCGAGAACGGCAGCTCCGCCGGCAGTGTCACGCCCCCGAACTCGATCTCCGCACCCTGCGGGGCGGCCACCCGCGTCGGCGCGTAGTAGTTCACGCCGTACCAGTCCAGCGGCTCGGCGATGACCTCCAGGTCGGCGTGCACGTCCCCCGGCATCAGCTCCCCGACGCCCTCCGGGTACCGGCCGGTCAGCACCGGGTCGGCGAACATCCGGTTCAGCAGGACGTCGTAGAACTCCGCCGCCTCCCGGTCGGCCGCCCCGTCGGAGGCGGGCCACGTGGGCCCGTGCGAGTTGGCGATCCCGACGTCGGTGGCGCCGCACGCGCGCAGGGCCCGTACCGCCAGTCCGTGCGCGAGGAGCTGGTGGTGGGCCACGGGGAGGGCGTCGAACAGCAGCCGCTCGCCCGGCGCGTGCACACCGAGCGCGTGGCCCAGCAGGGTGTGCTCGGCGGGCTCGTTGAGGGTGATCCACTTGCCGACGCGGTCGCCGAGCCGGTCCGCGACCCGGGACACGTACTCCGCGAACCGCGACGCCGTGTCCCGCTCCCGCCAGTCCAGCCCGGCCGGCAGGTCCCAGTGGAAGAGCGTCGGCACCGGCCGCACGCCCGCCGCGCACAGCTCGTCGACGAGGCGGTCGTAGAAGCCGAGGCCGCCGGGGGAGTCCACCCGCGGCCAGGAGACCGAGAAGCGGTAGGCGCCCACGCCCAGGTCCGCCAGCAGCGCCACGTCCTCGCGGTAGCGGTGGTAGTGGTCGCAGGCCACCGCCGCCGTCGAGCCGTCCTTCACCCGCCCGGGTACGGCCGTGAAGGCATCCCACACGGACGGCCCCCGCAGGCCGGCCGCGCCCTCGATCTGGTGCGCGGACGTGGAGACGCCCCACAGGAAGCCCTCCGGGAACCGCGGCATCGCGTCCGTGCCCGACTCAGTCGCCATGCGCGGATCATCCGTACCGCCGGTAAGGGAAGTCAACGCCCGTGCGCCACCACCGGCTTACGCCCCCTCCTTCAGCACCCACGAGATCAGCCTGCGCTGCTCCTCGGTCAGCCGGGGATCGGCGGCGTACACCGTCGCGCCGTCCACGGTGATCTGGTAGCTGAACCCGTCGGGCACCCCGACGGGCCGCGTGGTCCGCCCGTCGGCGACCGCCCGCTCGGCCAGCGCGTGCCACCGAGCCGCGTCGGGACGGCCCGCGGTCTCGACCTCCGCGTGGCGTTCGATGCCCGCGAAGCCTCCTGTGCGCCTCACCTGAATCCGCATGGACCCGTGTCTAGTACGGAACTACAGCGTGCGCACCCCGACCTGTTCCCAGGCCTTGCGCACCGCCTCCAGCTCCTCCGCGTCCCCGTACCGCTCCCGGGCCGCCTTCACGGTGAGCGTCGCGAAGTCCGCGAACAGCGCGTCCTGGGCCAGCTCGCCGCCGGTCAGCACGTCGTACCAGACCAGTCCCGCCCGCTCCCAGGCGTGCCCGCCGAGCGCGGTGGCGACGAGGTAGAAGGCGTGGTTGGGGATGCCGGAGTTGATGTGCACGCCGCCGTTGTCGCGGCCGGTGCGCACGAAGTCGTCCATCGTCGCGGGCTGCGGGTCCTTGCCCAGCACGTCGTCGTCGTACGCCGTGCCCGGCTCCTTCATGGAGCGCAGCGCCACGCCCGTCACGCGCGGGGCGAGCAGCCCGGCGCCGATCAGCCAGTCGGCCTCGGCGGCGGTCTGGCCGAGCGAGTACTGCTTGATGAGGGCGCCGAAGACGTCGGACACCGACTCGTTGAGGGCGCCCGGCTGGCCGTAGTAGGTCAGGTTGGCGGTGTGCTGGGTGACGCCGTGGGTCAGCTCGTGGCCGATGACGTCGAGGGGGATGGTGAAGTCGAGGAAGATCTCCCCGTCCCCGTCGCCGAAGACCATCTGCTCGCCGTTCCAGAAGGCGTTGTCGTACTCGCGGTCGTAGTGCACGGTCGCGTCCAGCGGCAGGCCGGCGCCGTCGATGGAGTCGCGTCCGTACACCTTCAGGAAGTGCTCGAAGGTGGCGCCCAGGCCCGCGTAGGCGCGGTTCACGGTGGCGTCCTTGCCGGGCTCCTCGCCCTCGCCGCGCACCTTCCTGCCCGGCAGGTCGGTGCCGTGCCGGGCGTCGAAGACGGTGCGCTGCGGCTGCCCGGCCTCGGCACCGGCGCCGGGGCGCGGGGCGACGGTGGGGGCGCCGATGACCGTGGTCAGCGAGCGGTGGGTGCGCTCGAAGGCGTCGCGCTGGAGGGTCCGGCGGGCGGGTCCGGCGAGCACGGGGTCCTCGTGCTGGGCGAGCTTGTCGAGGACGTGGGGCGGCACGATGGTGCAGAAGACGGGCTCGAAGCCCCCGTATGTCGTCATGTCCGGCACCCTTGCACTGCGTGACGCCACTGTCACCATTCGCAACCACGATTGGTGAAAACCGGCGCCAAGACACCCCGTGACCGGCGGCGAGTGGTATACGGCACTTTTTGTCCCGGTTGTCCCCGCGGTCCCGCATACTGATACACACCCGCGTGACCGGCGTGACTCGGCTAAGGTGCTGGGCACCATGCGTTTCGGGCTGCTTCTCCTTAGCTGCCGCGGCGAGGGCCTGTAAGAGGCCGACTCCCTCCCCGCGGTGCTGAGTGGTGCGCGTCGGCCGTCCTTCCGGACACGCGGACACCGCGTACATCACGAGGAGCCCACGCCATCATGGCCAACCGTCAGCAGCCCAGCCCCATGCCGACCGGCAAGTACCGAGGCTACGAGCAGGTCGACATCGCCGACCGCACCTGGCCGAACCAGCGGATCACCACCGCTCCCCGCTGGCTCTCCACCGACCTGCGCGACGGCAACCAGGCGCTGATCGACCCCATGTCGCCCGCCCGCAAGCGCGCGATGTTCGACCTGCTGGTCAAGATGGGCTACAAGGAGATCGAGGTCGGCTTCCCCGCCTCCGGCCAGACCGACTACGACTTCGTACGCTCCATCATCGAGGAGCCGGGCGCCATCCCGGACGACGTCACCATCTCCGTACTGACCCAGGCCCGCGAGGACCTGATCGAGCGCACGGTGGAGTCCCTGCAGGGCGCCAAGAAGGCCACCGTCCACCTGTACAACGCCACCGCTCCCGTCTTCCGCCGCGTGGTCTTCCGCGGCTCGCGCGACGACATCAAGCAGATCGCGGTCGACGGCACCCGCCTGGTCATGGAGTACGCGGAGAAGCTGCTGGGCCCGGAGACGGAGTTCGGCTACCAGTACAGCCCCGAGATCTTCACCGACACCGAGCTGGACTTCGCCCTGGAGGTCTGCGAGGCGGTGATGGACACCTACCAGCCCGGCCCCGGCCGCGAGATCATCCTCAACCTGCCCGCCACGGTGGAGCGTTCCACGCCGTCCACGCACGCCGACCGCTTCGAGTGGATGGGCCGCAACCTGTCCCGCCGCGAGTACGTCTGCCTGTCCGTCCACCCGCACAACGACCGCGGTACGGCCGTCGCGGCGGCCGAGCTGGCGGTCATGGCCGGCGCCGACCGCGTCGAGGGCTGCCTCTTCGGGCAGGGCGAGCGCACCGGCAACGTCGACCTGGTCACCCTGGGCATGAACCTGTTCTCCCAGGGCGTCGACCCGCAGATCGACTTCTCCGACATCGACGAGATCCGTCGCACGTGGGAGTACTGCAACCAGATGGAGGTCCACCCGCGCCACCCGTACGTGGGCGACCTGGTCTACACGTCCTTCTCCGGCTCCCACCAGGACGCCATCAAGAAGGGCTTCGACGCCATGGAGGCCGACGCGGCGGCTCGCGGCGTCACCGTCGACGACATCGAGTGGGCCGTCCCCTACCTGCCGATCGACCCCAAGGACGTCGGCCGCTCCTACGAGGCGGTCATCCGCGTCAACTCGCAGTCCGGCAAGGGCGGCATCGCCTACGTCCTGAAGAACGACCACAAGCTGGACCTGCCGCGCCGCATGCAGATCGAGTTCTCCAAGCTGATCCAGGCCAAGACCGACGCCGAGGGCGGCGAGATCACGCCCACCGCCATCTGGGACGTCTTCCAGGACGAGTACCTGCCCAACCCCGACAACCCCTGGGGCCGCATCCAGGTCGCCAACGGCCAGACCACGACCGACCGCGACGGCGTCGACACCCTCACCGTCGACGCCACGGTCGACGGCGCGGAGACCACCCTGGTCGGCACCGGCAACGGCCCGATCTCGGCGTTCTTCCACGCGCTGCAGGGCGTCGGCATCGACGTACGGCTGCTGGACTACCAGGAGCACACGATGAGCGAGGGCGCCTCCGCGCAGGCCGCGTCCTACATCGAGTGCGCCATCGGCGACAAGGTGCTGTGGGGCATCGGAATCGACGCGAACACCACGCGCGCCTCGCTGAAGGCGGTCGTCTCCGCCGTCAACCGCGCTACGCGCTGACCAGCCGAATCGGTGGTTCGAGGCCCCGCTCGCCGGAAAACGGCGGGCGGGGCCCCGTCGTATACCGGCCATCTCCCCGTGCAGGTCACGGAAAGGTCTCCTCCTGGGTACTGACTCCACGTCGGTGATGTGGCTAACATCACGCCAGCGCGACGATGCTGTCGCGCGGTTACGGAGGTGCGACGTGCTGCCAGGACGGGGACGAAACGGCCGAGCTGCCCGGCTGCCACGCATCCTGGGCACCCGCACCGCGTGGACGCCCGTCGGCGACGGTGAGTTCTTCTGCCCCGGCTGCGGGGGCGACCGCAACTACCAGCGCCTGACCGGCCGCCGCCGCTTCACCCTCCTCGGCGTCCCCGTGCTGCCGCGCGGCGAGTCCGCGCCGACCGTCGAGTGCGCCGCCTGCCGCGGCCACTACGGCACCGACGTCCTCGACCACCCCACCACCACCCGCTTCTCCGCGATGCTCCGCGACGCCGTGCACACCGTCGCCCTCGCCGTCCTCACGGCGGGCGGCACCTGCTCCCGCACCTCGCTGGAGACGGCCGCCGTCGCGGTGCGCGCGGCCGGCTTCGAGGACTGCGACGAGGACCAGCTGAGCGCGCTGGTGGAGGCGCTGGAGGCGGACACCGGCCGGGTCCGCGGCGAGCCCTGCGTGCCCGGCCTGGCCATAGAGCTGCACGAGGCGCTGGACCCGCTGGCCCCGCACCTCGCCACCGTCGGCCGCGAGTCGATCCTGCTCCAGGGCGCCCGCATCGCGCTCGCCGACGGCCCCTACACCCCCGCCGAACGCGACGCCCTGGCGACGGTCGGCGCGGCCCTGACCATCTGCTCCGACGACGTGACCCGCCTGCTGGAGTCGGCGGGCACGCCTTCCTAGGGAAGAGCCCCCTCCGGCATTCCCGAATCGAGGTTCAGCCGCATGATCTGGCGGTGCGCCCCCGGCCCGAAGTAGTCCGGGCGCAGGCCGCCGTCGGGTTCCTCCGGGCGGAAGCCGAGGCCCCGGTAGAGGAAGATGGCCGCGAGGTTGGCGGGCTCCACGGTCAGGCGCACCACCCGTATGCCGTCCCGGCGCAGCCGGTCCAGCACCTCCGTCATCAGCTCCCGGCCCAGGCCGTGGCGCCGGCGGTCCGGCGTCACGCACAGCCCGAGTATCCAGCTGTCCGCGCCCAGCGCCCGGGTGCCCGCCAGCACGTAGCCGCGCAGCCGGCCGGTGCCGTCGTCCAGCACCAGGAAGTGCTCCTCGTACATGTCGAAGAGCTGGCGCAGCAGGAAACCGGGGTAGGCGAACTCCTGGAAGACCTCCTCGTCCAGCCGCCTCAGCTCGGGCAGGTCTGCCTCGCCGGCCGTGCGCAGGACCAGGGGCGGGTCGTCCGGACGGTGAGTACCGGGGTCCGTGAGCCGGTCGTGGTGGTCGAGGGAACGTTCCAGCGGTTCGGCGGTCATGCAACCCCCCAGTCGGGACACGCGAGGTCAACTCGACGGATGCGCTGTTCACACGTTGGAGTGCGGGCCTTCGTATGGCGGCCGGAGACTCCTTCTGGCTACAGTGAGCGTCCAACTTCCCCCGTGCAAGGGCGAGTTAGGGTGTGCGACGATGCGCCCGACGTGCGCCCGGCGGACAGGGCTCGCGTGTTTCAGGCTCTTCGGCACGTCGTGGTGGCTTACCTTGCACGGCACTGAGGCTTGTCCGGAACCGGAAGAAACGCGGCAGGGTGACTATGGATCGCAACGCCGACGCACCGTGGTCGAAGTTCGATCCAGAGGTGTACGTCGACAACAACTACCGGACGCCGCTCGAGGTCGACCTCCTCATCGTCCGGCTGATGCGCGACTGGTTCAGCCGCTGCTTCACGGAAGCCGGAAGCGGAGCCACGGCCGTCCCCGGCACGGTCCGGGGCATCGACGTCGGGGCCGGCGCCAACCTGTACCCCGCGCTCTCCATGCTCCCCTGGTGCGAGAAGGTGCTGCTGCTGGAGTACGCGCGCCCGAACGTCGAGTACCTGGAGCGGCAGACCTCCTCCGACGGCTACGACACGGCGTGGGACGCGTTCTGGGACGAGCTGAGCGAGGCCCCGGCGTACGCCGCGACCGAGCCCAGGAGCCGGTTCGGCGAGATCGTCCGGGTGGAACGCGGCAACCTCTTCGACCTGGAGGACGGCAGCCGCCGCTGGGACCTCGGCACGATGTTCTTCGTCGCCGACTCGATGTCCGAGTGCGCCGACGAGTTCCACCGGGGCGTGCGCTGCTTCATGAACGCGCTGAGCGACGGCGCTCCGTTCGCCACCGCTTTCATGAAGGAATCGGTCGGCTACCGCGTCGGAGACCACGACTACCCGGCCTACCGGGTGAACGAGGACCAGGTCAGGGAGAGCCTGGAGCCGTTCACGGGAGAGCTGGAAATCCACGATCTGCACCACATGGTGCGGCCGGGACACGAGGGAATGATCCTCGCCCTGGGACGGCGCAATGCGGTGGTTGCCGCCCCGTAGGAACGGGGACCATGCTGAACACAGGGCAAGCGGATCTGTACGAGGGGTGCGGGGATGCAGATCAAGCCACGCCAGCATCTGCTGGACATCTGGCAGGCCATGGCCCGTCATTCGTTCGACGACGGGAAACTCGTCTGGGGGGACACCGACGGGCTGAGCAGCGTCGCGGACGCCGAACGCCTGCTGTGCCTGCTCTACCCGGCCACCGAGGTACCCGCCTTCCGGCTCGACCAGCCGGACACCACCGAACGTGACGTGCTGCGCGCCCTCGACCGGGTCGGCAGCCGCCTGGAGATCCCGCCCAACCTGATCACCGCGCTGACCCAGTTCATGCGCACCCACACCGGCACGGACGACAGCCCCACCTTCTCCGGCGGGCACTACTTCCGCCCCGGCGAACCCGACGGCCGGATCACCCACGAACAGGCCCAGCTGGGCGTGGTCGACTCCTACTCCATGTCCGTCACGCTCTGCCTCGCCACCCTCGGCTTCCTCAAGGTCTACGAGACCACCACCACCCGCCCCGAGGTGCACAGGTCGATCGCCGAGCTGCGCGATGCGACCAACGCCCGGCTGACCGCCGCCATGGTCAGCCTGCTGCGCTCCTTCACCGTCAACGTCTTCGACGCCGAGTCCGAGCAGGGCAGGAGACTGATCCAGGTCGTCGGCCAGGGCAGACAGTCCGACCGAGCCGTCCTCCAGCAGTTCTCCCGCCGGTTACGTCCCCTGCGCGCCACCATCATCGAGAGCCTCTCGCGCGGCATCGAGGTCGACGAGGGCATCCGCGACGAGAGCCAGCTCTTCGAGTGCGGCTGGGCCTGGGGCATCGTGCAGGACGCCCCCGAGGTCACCCACCTGACCGCACCGGTCCCCGGCCAGCCCGCCGGGATCGCCGACCGGCTGCCCTACGTGTACTTCACCGTCGTCGCCCTCGACGGCATCCAGGACCTGTTCTCCGACCGCACCCTCACCCTCGGCCTGCTCGACGAGGACCAGCAGAAGCTCGCGGAAATGCTGCGCCTGCGCTGGGAACTCAGCCAGCAGTACTGGTCCGCGATCGCCCGCTTCGGCACCGAACGCTGGCCCCTGGAGGACCTGCCCTGGCAGACCACCGGACTGCAACTGGAGTCCGAGTACTTCTCCCTCACCGTCGCCGCCATCCTCGTCCACGACCTGGTCCGCCGGAAGGCCACCGACGACGACCTCACCCGCACCGTCGCCGTCATGGAACGCCTCGCCGACCGCGGCCGGGTCACCAGCCGGATGACCAGGAACGACCCCACCATCACCTTGCACAACCCCGGCGTCACCATGCCGCTCGCCGGGTCCGAGCGCAGCGGCGGGCAACTGCTGTGGCGGATGCGGGACTTCTCCGCCCAACTCCTCAAGCGGATCATCCAGCTCGCCGAGCTCTCCCGGAACATCGGCGCCCAGGACCGGCTGCTGCGCCTCGCCGAGCAGGCCTTCGAGCACCTGTGGTCCCGGCGGATCGACGACGAGGACGGCGCCGGCCTCTGGGACGACGTCCAGGCCGTCTACCCCGACGCGCACCACGCCGAGCTGCGCATGTCGTGGAGCATGACCGAGCGCGTCACCGAATGCCTCGTCGCCGCCCGCAACCTCTACGAACAGCAACCCATCCGCAGCCCCGAACTCGCCGAGCTGGCCCGTGAACTGCTCAGCGAGGCCACCCACCTGTTCGGCAAGGAGCAGCTGGAGGCGTCCGCCGCCGCCGACGGCAGCAGAGCCCGGGCCATGCGCAGCATCGAGAACCGCCTCGACCACGCCCGCGGCCTCGTCGACGAGCGTCCCGCCACCGCCTTCGCCCTCGCCCTGCCCGTCCTCCAGGAACTCGACACCCTGGCCCAGGCCCGGGGCGCCGCCGCACAGGAGGTGTGAGCGTGCTCGTCTTCGCGGCCTCCGACAAGGGAGGCACCGGACGCTCGGTGACCAGCGCCAACCTGGCCTACCAGCGCGCCCTCACCGGCGACCACGTGGCCTACGTCGACTTCGACTTCGGCTCGCCCACCGCCGCCGCCGTCTTCGACGTGCCCGGCGCGATGCGCGGCACCGAGGAACACGGCCTGCACTCCTACCTGGAGGGCGAGGTCGCCGAACCGGCCCGGATCGACGTCTGGCGGCAGACCGAGCACCCCCTGCTGCGCGCCCGCCCCAACCAGTCCGGCCGCCTCGTCCTGCTGCCCGGCGACGCGGGCGGCGGCGAGTTCGCCGTCGGCGAGGAGGCGCTTCAGCGGTGCATCGACCTGCTGCTGCGGCTCAACGGCGAGTTCGACGTCACCGTCGTCGACCTCAGCGCCGGCCGCAGCTACGCCGTCGACATGGTCCTCGCGGCCACCGCCCACCCCCGGATGCGCAACGTCCCCTTCCGCTGGCTCGTCTTCCACCGCTGGACCCGGCAGCACGTCATCGCCGCCTCCGGCCTGGTCCACGCCCCGCACGGCATCATCGGCGGCGGCGTCGAACGCGGCCACGACAAGGCGACCCTCCAGGCCGCGATCCGCTTCGTGCGGGCGGCCGTACCCGACCCCGAGTCGCCGCTGTGGTCCCAGGGCTCGCCCGCCCAGGCCGCCTGGATGCAGGCCTGCGACGAGGCACTGCGCCGGCTCGCCGCCGAGCAGCGCATCGGCGACAGCGTGGTCCTCGGCACCGTGCCCCTCGAACCCATACTCCAGTGGCGCGAGCAGCTGATCACCGAGGAGGACGTCCTCGCCACCCAGATCGCCAACAAGGAGACCCTGGAGGCGCTGGAGGAGATCGCCCGGCGCCTGACGGACGACGCGCACTGGGGGCGGCCGTGACGGACGCAGTCTTCCGCGAGACGGCCGCCGAGCCGCGCAACCGGTCGGTGCCGCTGGCCCACCTCTCCCTGGAGCTGGGCCACCTCTACATGGAGGACTTCGAGGCCGGACCGGAACGCCTGCGCCGCCACTTCGCCGAAGTACGCCCGTGGGCGGAGGCGGCCCGCGCCGCCGCCACCGCCCGCACCGGCGGCAAACGCGCCCGGATCAGCACCTGCTTCCTCATCGACGACTACTTCACCCGCTTCTCCACCCCCGCCGAAGTCGTCCCCATGCTCCTCGCCGAGGCCGAGCGGGCCGGGCTGAGCGTCGACTACCTCGCCCGCGAGTCCGGATGCGCCGTCACCGGAAAGGTGCCCGTCGCCGAGGCCGTCGCCGGCCGCATCGTCGAGTCGCCGCCGCCCGGCAGCCACGGCCTGCGCCCGCCCGCCGCGCAGACCGGCTGGCTGGCCAACGGCGAGCGCAGCCCCGTCGCCCGCGCCCCGCAGGCCATGAAACGGGCCGTCCCCTGGCAGCCGCCGCACGAGACCGCCGCCCGCCGCCACTCCGTCTTCCTCGACGCCGAACTGTGGAGCGACGACGCCGAAGGGCACCGCACCTGGTCCTGCCCCTTCCTCGCCGCCGTCTGGCAACTCGCCCGCCTCGGCCTCCTGCGCAACGACGGCGAGCCCGTCCTCGCCCCCCAGCCGCACACCACCACCGGCTTCCCCGAAGACTGGGACGAGCTGCCCACCCTGCTGAAGCTCAACGACCGCGCCGACCCCTTCGCCGCCTACCGCACCTGCTCCGTCCTGCCCACCCGCTTCCTCCCCGTGGAGCACGCCGTCCGCGTGATCCTCGACCAGACCGAGGTCGACCCCGGGGCCCTGGAGCAGGTCGCCGAGCGCTCCGGCCGCGAACGCACGCCCGTCCCCGACTCGGTCGCCGACCGCGTCTCCTACGTCTTCTACCCGGGGCACTGACATGGCGCCGCGGCAGGACACCCCGCGCGCCGTACTCGCCTGCGGTGAGATCCGCACCTGCCTGCTGCCCGCCCGGCAGGCCCTCGACGTCCGGGCCGCCGCCCAGCTCCTGGCCCTGCGCGCCGACGAACGCGTCCTGACCTCCGAGCGCCCCGGCCTCTACGCGCGTTCCCCCGACACCCTCACCGGCGTCGACTGCCCGCTGCCCAGCGCCAACGGCGCCCGCGTCCGCGCCGTCGGCACCGTCGCCGCCCGCGCCGCGCTCACCGAGGGCCGCGTCCTGCAGACCTCCGCCCGCCTCCAACTGCCCGCCACCGGCCCCGACCAGCGGCGCCCCTGGGGCGAGTACCTGGTGCGCCCGTCAGTCGTCGAACCCCTCGGCAAACTCCCCCACGAGGCGGTCGCGCAGGGCGTGCTCGACGGGCCGCGCCACGGCGACCTCGACGCCGGACTGATCGCCGACGGCCTGCTCACCCGACTCCTGCGCCACCCCCTGCTCGACCAGAACCCGCCCTTCCGCTCCCGCCCCACCCGCCTCCGCTGGGCCGCCCTGCCCGCACACCCCGACGAGGGCCCCGCCCTCGAACGCTTCACCCTCGCCGAGGACGAAGTACGCACCGTCCGCCTCCGCGTCCCCGAAGGAACCCCCGTCGCCGACCTCGCCGCACTCTGCGAGGACCTCGCCCTGCACGACTGGCTGCTCACCACCGTCGTCCGCATGCTCGACGGCGTCCGCCTGGGCACGGGCACCGCCCGGGACACCACCGCCGTCGTCCGCACCCTGGGCCCGGCCGTCGACCACCTGCTGCACCTGTGGATGCCCCGCGCCAGGGTCTCCCCCGAACTGGCCCCGCTGTGGGACCCGCTGGAGGAACGCCCCGGCTTCACCCGGCAGTGGCGCACGCTGGTGCAGCGCATCCGCGACCAGCTCACCCTGCACGCCATTCCCGCACCGCACCGGGAGGTGGAAGCGGTCCCCTGACCGGCCGCCGGCGCCTCCCACGCACATCCCCGCACCCGGGCCACCCGGTCCATCCCGACCCGACGCGTATCCCAACGGGGGGAGAAGCGAGATGAGCACGGCACAGTCACCCCGACCCGACGACAACGACACGAACCGACCGCCCGGCCTGAGGGGCGAGTCCCCCTGGGCGCGCATGCTGCTGACCGCCCTGGTCGTCGGCGGCCTCTTCTGGAGCGTCACGGCCCTGCTGAGCCCGGACGACGGCACCCTGCGGCAGTTCGCGGCCGCCGTCCTCTGCGCGGGCGCGGCACTGCTCGTCCAGTACGTCCTCGGCCTGGCCCCGCACCCCGGACACGCACGCCTGGAGGAGCACACCCAACGGGTGGAGAGCGCGCTGGCCGAGAACACCGCCGCCGTACGGGAGGGCCTGACCCGCTACGACGACGAACTGAAGACCGGCCTGACCCGGCACACCCAGGACGTGAAGCAACTCGTCGAGACCCACGTCACCCAGGTCGACCACGGACCGGCGCCCGCCGAGCCCCGCCCCCTGGACCCGGTCCGTATCGACAGCGTGCCCGACCTGGCCAAGGGCTTCGCCGACGTCCTGCTGCCGGAACCGTCCATCCTGCACACCTTCGTCCACATGGAGATGGCGCGGGTCGTCGGCCACATGGCGGACCTCACCAACCTCAGCGCCGAGTGCCCCGGCGAGAACCACGACTGGATGCTCACCCTCACCCGCGCCGCCGAGCACTCGATCTGCGCCACCAGCACGTCCGTCGACCGGTTGTTCTGGAACAGCGAACCGGCCGGCCGCTACCTCGACGCCCAGCAGGCCGCGATCGACGAACAGGGCGTGACCGTACGCCGTCTGTTCCTCCTGGAGAGCGCCCGGGAACTCGACGACCGGCTGCTGCGCCTGTGCGAGGAGCAGGAACTGCGCCGCATCGACGTACGCGCCGCCGTCCTGCCCGAACTGCCCCCGCACCTCCAGCGCGGCACCACCAACGACTTCATCCTCTACGACGAGGAGGTGTCCTTCGAGATCGAGCAGGACCTGCGCGACGTCAACGTCCGCACCCGGCTCACCGCCCGCCAGGAGTACGTACGGGACCGGCTCAAACGCTTCCGGGAACTCTGGGACGCGGGCATGGGCCTGCGCGAGCTGGAGGTACGGGTGGACGCCGAGGAGGACGGCAACTGGATGGTCGACCGGGCCTGACCGGCCGCCCGGTTACTCCCCGGGGAGTACGGGCGCCCGCCTGTCACCCGGGGCAGTAGCCGCCGACTCGCCCTCGGGCCCGACGCGACGGCGCCCCGCCGCCGGAAGTCTGGAGACACCGAACCAGACATCCGACCGGAGGAGACCGTCCCATGGGGGCAGCAAGGACACACGGGGAGACACGGGGGAGGACGCGCGGCGGGCGGCGCCGGGCCCTGCCGTGGCTGGTGCTCGGCCTGTGGATCGCCGTACTGGCGATCGCCGCGCCGTTCGCGTCGAAACTGTCCGACGTGCAGCGCGACCGCGCCGTCGACTACCTGCCGGCGAGCGCCGACTCGACCCAGGTGGCGAAGATCCAGGACCGGCTGCCCGGCGGCGAGGCCACCGAAATGGTCGTCGTCTACCACCGCGACACCGGCCTGACCGCCGCCGACAAGGCCACCGCCGCCGGCCAGATCGCCGAGATCGCGTCCGCGCACCCGCTCACCGACCGCCCGGCCGGCATCCCGTCCAAGGACGGCACCACCCTCATGTACCCGGTCGCCAGCACCGAGCCCGGCCAGGACGAGGAGGCCCGCGACGCCCTGGTCAACGCCGTACGGGACATCGCCGAGGGCGGCGACGGTCTGAGCGCCGACGTCGGCGGCGCGGGCGCCCTCGCCACCGACGCCTCCGAGGTCTACAACTCCCTCGACGGCCCGCTCCTCTACACCACCGCCGCAGTCGTCGCCCTCCTCCTCATCCTCATCTACCGCAGCCCGTTCCTGTGGCTGGTCCCGCTCGCCGTCGCCGGAATCGCCGACTACCTCTCCATGGGCGTCGCCTACGGCCTCAACCAGTGGTTCGGCACCTCGGTGTCCGGCCAGAGCTCGGGCATCATGACCATCCTGGTCTTCGGCGTCGGCACCGACTACGCGCTGCTGCTGGTCTCCCGCTACCGCGAGGAACTGCGCCGCATCGAACGCCCCCACGACGCCATGCTCGCCGCCCTGCGCGGCTGCGGCCCCGCCGTCCTCGCCTCCTCCGGCACCGTCGCCGCCGGCCTGCTCTGCCTGCTCGCCGCCGACCTCAACTCCAGCCGGGGCATGGGCCCCCTCGGCACCGTCGGCGTACTGTGTGCGCTGGCCGCCATGCTCACCCTGCTCCCCGCGATCCTGGTCCTGCTGGGCCGCCGCGTCTTCTGGCCCCTCGTACCCCGCTACGGCAGCACGCCCAAGGCCCGCAAGTCGCTGTTCACGGCGATGGGCGGCTCCGCCGAACGCCGCCCCCGCGCGGTCCTGGTGGGCGGCGCCCTCCTGCTCGGCGCACTCGCCCTCGGCTCGCTCAACCTCCCCGGCAACCTCAAGCAGGAGGACACCTTCACCTCCAAGCCCGAGGCCATCGCCGCCATGGAGACCCTTGCCGCCGCCTACCCGGAGCGCGGTACCCAGCCCATCACCGTCATCGCCCCCACCGACCGCGCCGAAGCCGCCCTCACCGAGGCCCGCGACACACAGGGTGTGGTGAGCGCCGAACGGGGCCGCAGCGGCGACGGCTGGACCGAACTGACCGTCCTGGCCTCCGCCCCGCCCCAGTCGGCCGCAGAGACCGCCACCATCGAGGACCTGCGCGACCGCCTCGACGGCTCCTACGTCGGCGGCCCCAGCGCCCAGCAGATCGACCTGGAGGACACCAACGCCCGGGACACCGTCATCGTCGTCCCGCTGGTGCTGCTGTCGGTCCTGCTGATCCTCGTCGTCCTGCTCCGCTCCCTGGTCGCCCCGCTGATCCTGGTCGCCGCCGTGGTCGCCGTGTGGGGCGCGGCCCTCGGCATCGCCGGCCTGACCTTCGGACCGCTCCTCGGCTTCGAGGGCACCGACCCGGGCCTCGGCCTGCTGTCCTTCGTCTTCCTGGTGGCCCTGGGCGTCGACTACGGCATCTTCCTGATGCACCGCATGCGCGAGGAGTCCCTCAACGGCGCCGAACCGACGCGGGCCGCCCTCACCGCGCTGCGCACCACGGGCGGCGTCATCGCCTCCGCCGGGCTGGTGCTGGCGGCCACCTTCGCGGTGCTCACCAGCATGCCGATGGTCCAACTCGTCGAGCTGGGCTTCGTCATCGCCGTCGGCGTCCTCCTCGACACCTTCCTCGTCCGCACCTACCTGGTCACCAGCGCGAGCGTCGCCCTGAACCGCCGGGTGTGGTGGCCGGGCCGCCTCTCCCGGGCACCTCAGAAGCCTGCACCGGCCGGCGAACGGGAGCCCGTCGGTGTCTGACCCGGCACCGCACGACCGGAGTGCGCCCCTCCCCTCCCGGAGGGGCGCACCCCTCGCGCAGGATGGGCGGGTGCAGGCAACCACTCCCACCACCCCGCCACCGCCGTCCCGGCCCCGCATCGGCGAGCGGATCATGGCCGCCATCAACCGCGACCCGTCCGCCGCCCCGCACGCCGACCGTAACGACACGATCCTCGCCGCCGTACTCTTCACCGCGGCGGCCTGCATCGCCCTGCTCACCGACGAGGGCCGCCGCCCCGACGCGCTGGGCTGGGCCCTCCTGCTCGCCGGCCACGCGCCGCTGGCACGGCGCAGGCGCCGCCCCATGCTGATCTTCTGCCTGGTGGCCCTCCCGGTCGCCTTCTTCCACGCCCTCGACCACAACCACTCCGCGCCCGTCCCCGCGACCATGGTGGCGCTCTACACCATCGCGACGACCGGCACCGTGCGCCGCACCCTGGCCACCGGCGGCACCGTCATCGGTGTGGGGCTGCTCATGAACGCCCTCACCAACCCCGAGGGCATGGTCGAACTGCTCCGGATCACCGGCTGGGTCGTCGCCGTCCTCTTCTGCGGCATCGACGTCCGCTACTACCGCCAGTACGTCGCCTCCATCGTCGAACGCGCCGAACGCGCCGAACGCACCCGCGAGGAGGAGGCCCGGCGCCGCGTCGCCGAGGAACGCCTGCGGGTCGCCCGGGACCTGCACGACCTGCTCGCCCACAGCATCACCCTGATCGGCGTGCAGACCTCCGTCGCCGCCCACGTCCTGACCGCCGACCCCGAGCGCCTGGACCGCGCCGCCGTCGCCAAGGCCCTCGACGACATCGCCGAGACCTGCCGGTCGGCGCGCGGCGAACTGCGCACCACCCTGGAGGTCCTGCGCGCCCAGGACGTCCCCGACGCCCGCGGCGCGCTGCCGGGCCTGCACGGCCTGCCCGACCTGGCGGAGGCGGCGCGCCTGGCCGGAGCGAGCGTGGACCTGTCGGTACGGGCCGACGACGTCCCGCCCGCGGTCGGCGCCGCCGCCTACCGCATCGTGCAGGAGGCGCTGACCAACGCCGTACGCCACGCGGGACCCGAACCGTGCGTCCAGGTCGAGGTGTGCGCCGAGCTGGGCGCCCTGCGCCTGTCCGTCACCGACGACGGCACCGGCCCCGACCCGGCCGGCACCCCGGGTTTCGGCCTGGTCGGGATGCGTGAGCGGGCCCGCAGCGTGGGTGGCACACTCGACGCCGGGCCGCGCGGCGGAGGCGCCGGCTTCGAGGTGACGGCCGTACTGCCGACGCCCGCCCAGCCCCTGACGACGACCGCCACCACACCGACCACCACGCCGACCACCACGCCGACCACGACGACGATCACCGCGGAGAGAGCCGGATGACCATACGCGTACTGCTCGCGGACGACCAGAACCTCGTCCGGGCCGCGTTCGCCCTGCTCGTAGCGTCCGCCCCCGACATGGAGGTCGTCGGCGAGGCGGGCACCGGCCGTCAGGCCGTCGAACTGGCCCGCACCGAACGCGCCGACCTGGTCGTCATGGACATCCGCATGCCCGACCTGGACGGCATCGAGGCGACCCGCCTCATCGCGGCCGACGAGGACCTGGCGGGCGTGAAGGTACTCGTCCTCACCACCTACGACACGGACGAGAACATCGTGGACGCCCTGCGAGCGGGCGCCTCCGGCTTCCTGGTCAAGGACACCAGGCCCGCCGACCTTCTCGACGCCATCCGCACGGTGACGGCGGGCGACGCGCTGCTGTCACCCGGCCCGACGGCCCGCCTGATCGAACGCTTCCTGCACAGCCCCGCGGCGCTGGTGGCGGGCGGTGACGGCCCCGACTGCCTGTCCGACCGGGAACGGCAGGTCCTCACCCTCGTCGCCCGGGGCCTCAACAACACGGAGATCGCCGACTCCCTGGGCCTGAGCCCCCTCACCGCGAAGACCCACGTCAGCCGCATCATGGGGAAACTGGGCACCCGGGACCGGGCCCAACTGGTCATCGTGGCCTACGAATCGGGCCTGGTGACGCCCGGCACTGCTCAGCGGCAGTAGAGGTCCGAGTCCGGCCGATCGCCGGTCGCCAGGAAGCGGGAGACGACACGGTCGCCGCAGGCGTTGCCGTTGGCGAGGTAGGCGTCGTGGCCGGTGGAGTCCACGGTGACCATGACCGCCCGCCGCCCGAGTGCCTCCCGCATCCTCAGCGCGCCGGCCAGCGGGGTGGCGACGTCCCGCTCGTTCTGCACGAGCAGGATGTTGGACGGGCCGTGGTCGGTGATCCGTACCGGCGCCTCACGCGGCGGGTACGGCCAGGCGGCGCAGAGCATCGCGTTGCGGGGCATGCCGGCGGTGAGCGGGTACTTGGCGCGGCTCTCGGCGACGCCCTTCTCGTACACGGCCTGGGACTTGGGCCAGGCGATGTCGTTGCAGAGCGTCCCGGCGCCCACGGCGGCGACGTTCTGCAGCACCTCCTCGGGCGGCGCTGCGGGCGCCGGGGGCACGGTGCCCCGCCGCGCGGCCCGTATCAGCTCGGCGAGCGCCGGGTAACGGCTGGGCCGGTAGAGGCCGTCCAGCATCGCCTGGCGCAGCACGTTGCCGTTCAACTCCTCCGGGTTGGCGCCGGGCCACGGGATCGGCTCACGGTCGAGCCGCGCGGCGAGGCGCAGGAACATCGGCCGGACATCGGCGGCCCTGCGCGCCAGGCGGTCCGGGTTGCCGGGTCGCGAAGCCCATGCCGCGAAGTGCGGGAAGGTGTCCTCGACGCCCTGTTCGTGCCCGGCCAGCCAGGCGCGGGCGACGCGGGTGGGGTCGGGGTCGTCGACGCTGTCCAGCACGATGCGGTCGGTGCGGTGCGGGAAGAGCTGCGAGTAGACCGCGCCGACGTACGTCCCGTACGAGACTCCCCACGCGGAGATCTTCCGCTCGCCGAGCGCGGCACGGATGCGGTCGATGTCGCGGGCCTCGTTGGCGGTGCTGAGGTGCTTCATCAGCTCGCCGCCGTTGCGTGCGCAGGCGTCGGCCATGCGGCGGGCGGTGGCCATGTTCCCGTCCACCGAGCCGTCGGGGGCGGGCCAGGGGCGGAGCATGGAGGTCGCGAGGTCGCCGTACTCCAGCCCGCAGGTGACGGGGGTGGACGGGGCGAGCCCGCGCGGTGCGAAACCGATGAGGTCGTGGGTGTCGCGGACCCGCTGCGGCAGCTTCTGCCCTTTCCGCGACGGATCATTGAGGCTGGAGCCGCCCGGTCCGCCGGCGATGAGTAGCAGGGCGCCGCGCCGGGCGTCCGGATTCTCGGCGGGGATGCGGGAGACGGCGATGTCGATCCGTGGACTGTCGGGATCGGCGTAGTCCATGGGGACCTGGAGGGTGGCGCACTGCTGACGGGGGTCGACGGCGGCGCCCTCGCAGTCCGCCCAGGCGAGGGGCTCGGCCGGGACTGCGGTCGTGGCGGTGGCGGCGGGCGCGGTGATGCCGAGGAGGGCGGTGGACACGCCGACGACGGCGGCGTTGCGGAGGAGTCGCGTGCGTTGTGTCATGCGACGAGCCTCGCGGATGTCCAGCGCCCTCCCCATCCGGGCTACTCCCGGAAAAGTATGGGGGGTTACCCCAGTCCTCCGAGTCGGGGTAGGCCCCGACCCCGACCCGTCAGACGAAGAAGCTGTCGTGTTTCACCTGGAACTCCCGAAGCTCCTCGCCGCCCCGCTGCGCGAACTCGGCGACCCGCTCGAAGTACTCCTCGCGCGGGGCGCCCGGCGAGAAGAGCATCAGCATGGAGACGGGGTCGTCGCTGTCGTTCTTGAAGGCGTGCAGTCCACCGACCGGCACGTACAGGAAGTCTCCCTGCCGCCCGGTGACCCAGCGCTCGCCGTTGTACAGCTCGACCTCGCCGGAGAGGACGTAGAAGGATTCGGAGATGCTCCGGTGGAAGTGCGTCTTGGCGCCGGGCGCGTTGGGGCCCATGTCCACCTTGTACAGCCCGAACTCACCCCCGGTGGAGGTGTGGCTCGCGAGGTAGTGGGTGGTCGTGCCGTTGGGGGCCACGATGTCGGGCGGGGTGTCGGCGGCTCTGAACACGGCATTGATCTCGCCCTTCTCGCCGAGGTAGCGCGGCTCCGGGTACGACATGGGGTGCCCCCTTTGTTCGTTGCGGTCTGTGGGGCAAGTCTGGCGCACAGGCGTGTTGTTGAGTGGCCGTGGGGCCGCCCGCTTCTTGGCGAGTGTCGTGCTTCCGCGAGCCGAGTAAAGGGCGCTACGCGTCGCCTTCGGCGATGGGCCTGCGGCCCACCCTTGACTCGGCTCGCTCCAGCACGGGTGAGAAGCGTGCGGGCGGCCGGGGAGAACGGGTGGCCCGGGTCCGCCGGTCCCTTACGCCGGCTGCGTACGCGTCCGGCGTGCGGGGGCGCGTCCGCGTCTCGCCAGCACGCCGGGCGGGCTTAGCGGCTTTCGGTGGTGGGTGGTGCGCTCCGGCTCCGGTGGCGGCACGCCGGGCGGGCTTAGCGGCTTTCGGTGGTGGGTGGTGCGCTCCGGCTCCGGTGGCGGCACGCCGCGCCGTCTCGGCGACCGACGGCCGGGGGGTTGGGGGGTGGTCTCGGAAATGGATGACACTTTGGGTCGAAGTGTCATCCGTTTTCGAGAGGTGTGTCCCCGGGGGGCCTTGCTTGGGCCGTACTGCCCGTCCGGCGTTGGCCGCCGAGACGGCGTGGCGTGCCGCCACCGGGGCTGGGGCGTCGTGTGTGACCGTACCGTCCACTCACCGTTGGCCGCTGAGCCGAGGCGGCGTGCTGGCGAGGCGCGAGCGCGTTCCGCTGTCGCCGGGTGCGTACGCAGGGGGCGGTTGATCGTGAACCGGGCTCGGCCACCCGTTCTTCCGGGCCGCTCGCTCGCTTCTGACCCGTGGTGGAGCGAGCCGAGTCAAGGGTGGCCCGCAGGGCCATCGCCGAAGGCGACGCGTAGCGCCCTTTACTCGGGTCGCGGAGGCACGACACTGGCAAGGAAGCGGGCGGCCCCAACGGTGCGTACAAACTCCGTCCAGGCCACCGACCCCACGACGACCACCGGCCCGGCAGCCACCTTGCTGTCCCGGACCGGTACGACGCCGGGGAAGTCGTACGCGACCTCGACGCAGTCGCCGCCTTGGCCGTTGCTGTAGCTGCTCTTCGTCCAGCGGGCGTTGCTCAGGTCGAACTCGCGCATCGTCTGAAGTCCTCCGCCGCCGAGTCGATCAGGGCCAGGGACGCCTCCGGCGACAGCGCGGCGACCCTGAGCAGATCGTATGTGCGCTGAGTGTGCATCACCACGGCTGGAGCATCGATGAGCGTCCCCGAATACTCCGTCTCTGTATAGGCGACCGGGGGCGCGTCTTCGAAGTTCATGAGCTTCAGCATCCCGCCCATCGCCGCGTGCGCCCCCGCCCCGTACGACAGCACCGTCACCACCGCCGAGCGCTCCCGCATCAGCCGCGCCACATGCTCCAGTTGCGCCGCCATCGCCAGCGGCCCGCCCACCGGAATCCGCAGCACGTTCTCATGCAACGTCACCCAATACTCGGGCCGTGTAGCGTCGTCCAGGATCAGCGACCGCTCCAGGCGGGCGGTGACGATCTCGTCGACGTAGGAGTCCGGCTTGAACGGATTCGCGGCGATCGTGACCGCGCGTGCGTAGTCCCTGGTCTGGAGCAGCCCGGGAACAACCGTCGGGGCGAACTCGCAGATCCGCGTGGCCAGCCGCTCCAGCTCCACCACATGGGCGAAGTAATCCGCGTACCTCGGATCATCAATCAGCTTCCGGCACAGCCGCTCGAAAATACCGTCGGTTTGTAGCGCCTCGTCAATCCGCTGAGCAACGTCCAGCTGCGGCTTGCGAATTGCCTGTTCGAACTGCCCGATGTATCCGCCGGACACGAAAACCCGTGACCCCAGCTCCACTTGCGTGATTCCCGCATCCTCACGCCGGCGTTTCAGTTCCGTCCCGAAGAACTCCCACGCCGCTTGCCGTGAACCATTGGCCATAACCAACCCCTTGGCACTGACCCGCACTTGTAGTGCAGAGACTCCGACCGAGTGTAGTCACGACAAGGCATTCTGGGGACACGAAGAGTGAAACCGTAAAGGCAAGGGGAACACGGTGAAGGCACCACACTCGGCGCTCTGCGTCGAAGAAGCGGAGGACACGGTGGAAGAATTGCGCGCGGCGCTCGCGAAGGCCGGAATTACTCTCCCCTCCCTCGGGCTCGACCCGGTGAGTCTTGCGCGGGAGGCACCTTGTCCGCTCATCGAATTGGGACGGTGTTCCGTCGAGACCGCGCAGCGTCTCGCGGCGGCGCTGCGATGACGTACCCGTACCCGTACCCGCCCGTCGGGGCCTACGCCATCGACACCCGCACCGGACGCGTAGGACTCGTCATGGGCCACGAGGGCCCGTACGTGCAGATGCGGCCGTACGGCGGCGGGCGGGAGTGGGACGCCGAGCCGGGTGACGTACGCCACGCCACCCCCGCGGAGCGCCTCAGCGCTGCGACGGCGTACACGAACGCCAGAAGCCGGGGCGAGGTGCCCTGACGCATGGGCGAGAATGGTCGGCATGAGTCTGTTCCGCGACGACGGCATCGTGCTGCGCACCCAGAAGCTGGGTGAGGCGGACCGGATCATCACGTTGCTCACGCGCGGTCACGGACGCGTACGCGCCGTGGCGCGCGGGGTGCGGCGGACGAAGTCGAAGTTCGGGGCGCGGCTGGAGCCGTTCTCGCACGTGGACGTGCAGTTCTTCTCGAAGGGCAGCGAGCTGGTGGGGCGCGGGCTGCCGCTGTGCACGCAGAGCGAGACCATCGCGCCGTACGGCGGTGGGATCGTGACCGACTACGCGCGGTACACCGCCGGGACGGCCATGCTGGAGACGGCCGAGCGGTTCACCGACCACGAGGGCGAGCCGGCGGTTCAGCAGTACCTGCTGCTGGTCGGCGGGCTGCGGACGCTCGCCCGGGGCGAGCACGCGCCGAATCTGGTGCTGGACGCGTTCCTGCTGCGCTCGCTGGCCGTGAACGGGTACGCGCCGACCTTCGGGGACTGCGCGAAGTGCGGCCTGCCCGGTCCGAACCGGTTCTTCTCGGTCGGATCGGGCGGTACCGTCTGCGCCGACTGCCGGGTGCCCGGCAGCGTCGTACCCTCGCCGCAAGCCCTGGAACTGCTCGGCGCGCTGCTTGCGGGAGACTGGGGCACGGCGGACGCGGCCGAGCCGCGCTACGTCCGGGAGGGGAGCGGACTGGTCTCCGCCTACCTGCACTGGCACCTGGAGCGGGGACTGCGTTCCCTGAGGTACGTCGAGAAGTAGAAGTAGGAGAGAACTGAGATGGCCGTACGCGGGATCCTGGGGCGGCAGCGCCGGGAGTACAGGACGCCGGAGCCGCACCCGTCCGGCGCGCGGCCTCCGAAACTCGGCGAGCTGGTCCCCGAGCACGTGGCGATCGTCATGGACGGCAACGGGCGCTGGGCCAAGGAGCGCGGGCTGCCGCGCACCGAGGGGCACAAGGTCGGCGCCGAGCGGGTGTTGGACGTGCTCCAGGGCGGCATCGAGATGGGCGTGAAGAACATCTCGCTGTACGCGTTCTCCACCGAGAACTGGAAGCGGTCGCCGGACGAGGTGCGCTTCCTGATGAACTTCAACCGGGACTTCATCCGCAAGTCCCGGGACCAGCTCGACGAGCTGGGCATCCGCGTGCGCTGGGTGGGGCGGATGCCCAAGCTGTGGAAGTCGGTGGCCAAGGAGCTCCAGGTCGCGCAGGAGCAGACCAAGGAGAATGACCGGCTCACGCTGTACTTCTGCATGAACTACGGCGGGCGGGCCGAGATCGCCGACGCGGCGCAGGCGCTCGCGGAGGACGTGCGGGCCGGGCGGCTCGACCCGTCGAAGGTGAACGAGAAGACGCTCGCGAGGTACCTGTACTACCCGGACATGCCGGACGTGGACCTGTTCCTGCGGCCGAGCGGCGAGCAGCGGACGTCGAACTACCTGCTCTGGCAGAGCGCGTACGCCGAGATGGTGTTCCAGGACGTGCTGTGGCCCGACTTCGACCGGCGCGACCTGTGGCGGGCCTGCCTGGAGTTCGCCTCCCGCGACCGGCGCTTCGGCGGGGCCATCCCCAACGAGGAGCTGCTCGCCATGGAGGGCAAGCAGGCCTAAGGGCTTGTCCGGTGCGGCGGCCGGGTGCTTCGGGGGCGTGTCCCGTGCGGGGTGCGGTGAGCGGCTGGGCACGCTGCTCATGCTGGCGCCATGTCCGAGCCCTCCGCCGCCCCGCCCGACGTCCGGCGTACGGCCGTCATGACCGTGCTCACGGTGCTCGCGGGTGCCGTGGACGCCGTGAGCTTCCTGACCATGGGCAAGGTCTTCTGCGCGCTCGCGACCGGCAACGTGCTCTTCATGTCGTTCGCGCTGGCGGGGGAGGGGGACGTTCCGGTGGCGCGGCCCGCGACGGCCATCGGCGCGTTTGTGGCGGGGGCCGCGCTGGGGGCCGTGCTGCTGGCATGGCTCGCGGGGCGCGGGCGGGCCTGGTTCGCGGCCGGGCTGGCCGGTGAGGGGCTGCTGCTGGTCCTGGCCGGTGCGGTGGCCCTCGGGCGGCACGGCACCGGGCCCGCGGGGGCCGGCGGGTCGGACCTCGTGGTCGTCGGGACGGTCGCGCTCGCCATGGGGCTGCGCGCCTCCACCGCGCTGCGCGTGCACGTGCCGGGGATGCCGACGCTGCTGAGCCAGACCGCGATCGCGCAGCTGGTCAACGATGTCCTGCGGCGGCCGCACGCGCTCCTGCGCGGGATGTCCGGGCCGCAGCGGCTCGCCAGAGCGCGGTGGACGGCCACTGTGGCCGGGATCTTCGTCGGCGGCGTGCTGGGCACCCTGCTGCTGGTGCCGCTGGGCACCGGACGGGCGCTGCTCGTGATCGCCGCGGTCGTGCTGCTGCTCGCGGCGGGGAGTCTCGCGGCACCTTGGAAGGTGCCGGTCTCGTCGTCCTAGGCCTTCCGCTCTCCGGCCGCGCAGTCCGCGCAGGTGCCGAAGATCTCCACCGTGTGGGCCACGTTGACGTAGCCGTGCTCGGCGGCGATGGCCTCCGCCCACTTCTCGACCGCGGGTCCCTCGACCTCGACGGCCTTGCCGCAGGTGCGGCAGACCAGGTGGTGGTGATGGTCGTCGGTGGAGCAGCGGCGGTAGACGGACTCGCCCTCGGCGGTGCGCAGGACGTCGACCTCGCCGGCGTCGGCGAGGGACTGCAGGGTGCGGTAGACCGTGGTGAGCCCGACCGAGTCGCCCTTGTGCTTGAGCATGTCGTGGAGCTCCTGCGCACTGCGGAACTCCTCGACCTCCTGCAGTGCCGCCGACACGGCGGCCCGCTGCCGGGTGGCGCGGCCCTTCACGGGCGGTCCAGCGGTCGTCACCGGGTTCCTCCTCACGTCTGCGGCTTGCCGGGCCATTGTGCCAGTCCGGCCCGCCGGCAGTCAGACGCCGATCTCGTCCCCGGCCCCCCGAGTGGCCGGAATCTTGCACTCCGCCGGATCGGCGGTGGGCTGTGCCGCGGTGGCGGCCCGCGCGCGTCGCCTCGCCAGCGGCGCGGCCAGCGCGGTCAGCAGGACGAACGCGCCGATGGTGAGCAGCACGATCGTCGCGCCGGGCGGCACGTCCTGGTAGTACGACGTGACCGTGCCGCTGATCGTCACGGTGACGCCGACGGCGACGGAGACCGCGAAGGTGGCGGCGAAGGACCGGGTGAGCTGCTGGGCGGCGGCCACCGGGACCACCATCAGCGCCGACACCAGCAGCAGTCCGACGACGCGCATCGCGACCGTCACGGTCACGGCGGCGGTGACGGCGGTGAGCAGGTTCAGCGCGCGCACCGGCAGGCCGGTGACCCGGGCGAACTCCTCGTCCTGGCTGACCGCGAACAGCTGGCGGCGCAGGCCGATAGTGACGAGGACCACGAAGGCGGCCAGCAGGCAGATCGCGGTGACGTCGGACTCGCTCACCGTCGACAGGGAGCCGAAGAGGTACGAGGTGAGGTTGGCGTTGGAGCCGCCCGGCGCGAGGTTGATGAACATCACGCCGCCGGCCATGCCGCCGTAGAAGAGCATGGCGAGGGCGATGTCGCCGCGCGTCTTGCCGTACCAGCGGATCAGCTCCATGAGGACCGCGCCGAGGACGGAGACCAGGGTCGCCATCCACACCGGGGACCAGGTGAGCAGGAAGCCGAGGCCGACGCCGGTCATCGCCACGTGGCCGATGCCGTCGCCCATGAGGGCCTGGCGGCGCTGGACCAGGTAGATGCCGACGGCGGGGGCGGTGATGCCGACCAGGACGGCCGCCAGCAGCGCCCGCTGCATGAAGGCGTAGTTCAGGATTTCCATCGGGGCCTTCTCAGCTCAGCAGTCCGGTGCGGATCGGTTCGGCGCCCGCCGGCGCGTGCGGGTGTACGTGGTCGTGGCCGGGCAGGGCGTGCTGGCCGACGGCCTTGGGCGGCGGGCCGTCGTGCGTGACGCAGCCGTCGCGGAGCACCACTGCTCGGTCGATCAACGGCTCCAGGGGGCCGAGTTCGTGCAGTACCAGCAGGACGGTGGTGCCGGCCGCGACCTGCTTCCTGAGCGTTTCGGCCAGTACCTCCTGGCTGGCCAGGTCGACGCCCGCCATCGGCTCGTCCATGATCAGCAGCTCGGGTTCGGCGGCGAGCGCGCGGGCGATCAGCACCCGCTGGTGCTGGCCGCCGGAGAGGGCGTTCACCGAGTCCTTGGCACGGTCCGTCATGCCGACCAGGTCGAGGGCGCGGCGTACGGCCTCGCGGTCGGCCTTGCGCAGGACGCCGAAGCGGGCGCGGGAGAGGCGGCCGGAGGAGACCACCTCGGTCACCGTGGCGGGGACGCCGCCCGCGGCCGTGGTGCGCTGCGGGACGTAGCCCACCCGCGCCCAGTCGCGGAAGCGGCGCCGCGGGGTGCCGAACAGGTCGACCTCGCCGGCCGTGACGGGCACCTGGCCGATGACCGTGCGCACGGCCGTGGACTTGCCCGAGCCGTTGGCGCCGAGCAGCGCCACGACCTCGCCGCGGCCCACGGTGAGGTCGATGCCGCGCAGGACGGGGCGCGAGCCCAGCTCGGCGCGGACGCCGCGCAGGGAGATGACAGGCTCGTCGCTCACGATGCCTCCGTAACGATCGGAACGCTCGTCGGAGCGCTCAGCGGAGCGCTCACTTGGCGCCGAGGGCGGCCTCGAGCGCCTTGAGGTTGGACTGCATGACCTCGAAGTAGTCGTCGCCCTTCGACTTGTCGGTGATGCCCTCCAGCGGGTCGAGCACGTCGGTCTTCAGGCCGGCGTCCTTGGCGAGGGTCTTCGCGGTCTCGCCGGACACCAGTGTCTCGTAGAAGACGGTGGTGACGCCGTCGGCCTTGGCCTCGTCCTGGAGTTCCTTGATCCGGGCGGGGCTGGGCTCGCTCTCCGGGTCCAGGCCGTTGATGGCCTCCTGCGTCAGGCCGTAGCGCTCGGCGAGGTAGCCGAAGGCGGCGTGGTTGGTGAAGAAGACCTTGGTGTCGGTGTTCGCCAGGCCGTCCTTGAACGAGGTGTTCAGGTCGGCCAGCTTCTTCGTCAGCGTCTCCGCGTTCTTGCGGTAGTCGGCGGCGTTGTCCGGGTCGGCCTTCTCGAAGGCCTTGGCGACGCCCTCGGCGACCTCGGCGTACTTCACCGGGTCCAGCCAGATGTGCGGGTCGCGGGCGTGCTCCTCCTCTTCGGAGTGCGCCTCTTCGGAGTGCTCCTCGGCCGCGTGCTCCTCGCCCTCGTGGCCGTGGCTGTGGTCGTGCTCGACGTTCCCGTGGTCCTCGAGCTTCGTCAGCGTGGCCGCGTCGATCTTGGTCTTCACGTCGGACTGGGCGATCGCCTCGTCCACGGCGGGCTGGAGCGCCTTCAGGTAGAGCACCGCGTCCGCCTCGCCCATCTGGGCGGTCTGCTTGGCGCTCAGCTCCAGGTCGTGCGGCTCCTGGCCGGGCTCGGTGAGGGTGGTGACGTTCACGTGGTCCCCGCCGATCTGCTCGGCGAGGAACTGCATCGGGTAGAACGACGCGACGACGTCGAACTTGTCCGTGTTGCCCGCCGCCGCGCTGTCGCTGGAGCAGGCCGAGAGGGTCCCGAGGCCGAGTGCGGCGGCCGCGGTGACTGCTATGCCGGATATGTGACGTCGTCGTACGTTCATGGCATTCATTTTCAACAAATATGGAAACCGTTGTCAACTAACGGCCGGTACGTCGGGAGATCGTCGAAGGGGAGCCCCGATTTGGCCGAGGGGCGGCCCACGCCGGTAACCTGAAGCATTCTCTGGAAGCATCTCGCTTCGTCGCCCGTCGTCGTAATGAAGAGAGCACCGTGGCCGCCGACAAGATCGACACCATCGTCAGCCTGAGCAAGCGCCGTGGCTTCGTATTCCCGTGCAGTGAGATCTACGGCGGTCAGCGCGCCGCCTGGGACTACGGTCCGCTGGGTGTCGAGCTCAAGGAGAACCTCAAGCGCCAGTGGTGGCGCTACATGGTCACCTCGCGCGAGGACGTCGTCGGTCTCGACTCGTCCGTGATCCTGGCCCCCGAGGTCTGGGTGGCCTCCGGCCACGTCGCCACCTTCACGGACCCGCTGACCGAGTGCACCTCCTGCCACAAGCGGTTCCGCGCGGACCACCTGGAGGAGGCGTACGAGGAGAAGAAGGGCAAGGCCCCGGAGAACGGCCTCGCCGACCTCAACTGCCCCAACTGCGGCAACAAGGGCACCTTCACCGAGCCCAAGCAGTTCTCGGGCCTGCTCTCCACCCACCTCGGCCCGACCCAGGACAGCGGCTCCGTCGCCTACCTGCGGCCCGAGACCGCGCAGGGCATCTTCACCAACTTCGCCCAGGTGCAGACCACCTCGCGCCGCAAGCCGCCGTTCGGCATCGCCCAGATGGGCAAGTCCTTCCGCAACGAGATCACGCCCGGCAACTTCATCTTCCGCACCCGCGAGTTCGAGCAGATGGAGATGGAGTTCTTCGTCAAGCCGGGCGAGGACGAGAAGTGGCAGGAATACTGGATGGAGCAGCGCTGGAACTGGTACACGGGCCTTGGTCTCCGTGAGGAGAACATGCGCTGGTACGAGCACCCGGCCGAGAAGCTCTCCCACTACTCCAAGCGCACCGCCGACATCGAGTACCGCTTCTCCTTCGGCGGCAGCGAGTGGGGCGAGCTGGAGGGTGTCGCCAACCGCACCGACTACGACCTCTCCTCGCACGCCAAGGCCTCCGGCCAGGACCTCTCCTACTTCGACCAGGAGGCCGGCGAGCGCTGGACGCCGTACGTCATCGAGCCGGCGGCCGGTGTCGGGCGCGCGATGCTCGCCTTCCTGCTCGACGCGTACATCGAGGACGAGGCGCCGAACGCCAAGGGCAAGCTGGAGAAGCGGACCGTGCTGCGGCTGGACCCGCGCCTGGCGCCGGTGAAGGTCGCGGTGCTGCCGCTGTCCCGCAACCCGGAGCTGTCGCCGAAGGCGAAGGGGCTCGCGCAGGCGCTGCGGCAGAACTGGAACATCGAGTTCGACGACGCCGGGGCGATCGGGCGCCGGTACCGGCGCCAGGACGAGATCGGTACGCCGTTCTGCGTGACGGTGGACTTCGACACGCTGGACGACAACGCGGTGACCGTGCGGGAGCGGGACACGATGAAGCAGGAGCGTGTGTCGCTGGACCAGATCGAGGGGTACCTCGCTTCTCGGCTCGTGGGCTGCTGAACGTCGGTTTGCGTTGCCGTACCAGGGGGCTCCGCCCCCTGGACCCCCGGGCCTTCGCCCACCCACCACCCGACTCGGTCGGGGGAGGGGTGGGCGTCTCGGTTCGTGATTGGCCCCCGATGGAGGATCCCGAGTGGTCCTCTGTCGGGGGCCGTCGCCTTGTCAGGGTGGTGGTCATGAGCATCGCGTTTCTGCTGACCACCCTCGT
Organism: Streptomyces sp. AC602_WCS936; assembly: GCF_019049125.1. Taxonomy (NCBI): domain Bacteria; kingdom Bacillati; phylum Actinomycetota; class Actinomycetes; order Kitasatosporales; family Streptomycetaceae; genus Streptomyces; species Streptomyces sp. AC602_WCS936. The sequence goes on from NZ_JAGMUF010000090.1 coordinate 301,151, forward strand.
GGTCGTCGCGACCCCCGGCACCGGGGTCGTCTACACCCTCGCCGCCGCCCTCTCGCGCGGGCGCCGTGCGAGTGTCGTCGCCGCCCTCGGGTGCGCGCTCGGGATCGTGCCGCACCTGCTGGCCACCGTCACCGGCGTCGCGGCGGTGCTGCACGCCAGTGCCACCGCCTTCCAGATCCTCAAGTACGCCGGTGTGGCCTACCTGCTGTACATGGCGTGGGCCACCCTCCGCGACAAGGAGGCGCTCGTGGTCGCGGGGGAGGACGCGGCGGCCGGGCCCGTTCCGGCGGGGCGGGTGATCCTGCGCGGCGTGCTGATCAACATCCTGAACCCGAAGCTGACCCTGTTCTTCTTCGCCTTCCTGCCGCAGTTCGTGGACCCGGCCGAGGCCGGCGCCCTGCCGCGGATGCTGCTGCTGGGCGGGGTGTTCATGCTGGTGACGTTCGCCGTGTTCGCCGGGTACGGGGTGCTGGCCGCGTCCGTGCGCAACCACGTCATCTCCCGGCCGAGGGTGATGGCGTGGCTGCGGCGGAGCTTCGCGGGGTCCTTCGTGGCGCTGGGGGCGAAGCTGGCGTTCACGGCGCGGTGAGGGGGTCTCAGCGGCCCTGGAGGGCCTTGACGTTGTCGCCGAAGGTCCAGTTCTTCGAGCCGTCCCAGTTGAGCGACCAGGTCATCAGGCCCTTCAGGGCGCCGTCGTAGTGGTTCCAGGCCTGGGCGACCTGGGACGGCGTCATGTGGCCGCCGCCCGCGCCGGGCTGGGCGGGCAGGCCGGGGACCTGCTTGTCGTAGGGCACACGGATCGTGGTGCCCTGGATGACCAGCCCCTTGTCCAGGCAGTCGGTCTGGGCGGTGAAGCCCCGCACCGTGCCGGCGGAGTAGGAGTCGCCGGAGCAGCCGTACATGCTGCCGTTGTAGTACTGCATGTTCAGCCACCACAGGCGGCCGTTGTCGGCGTACTTCTTGATGATCGGCAGGTAGGCGCCCCAGATCGAGCCGTAGACCACGCTGCCGCCGGTGACGTAGGCGGTCTCCGGGGCCATGGTGAGGCCGAAGTTGGAGGGCATGCGGGCCAGGACGCCGTCGATGATGCGGATCAGGTTGGCCTGGGAGGCGGACAGTTGGTTGATGTTTCCGCTGCCGGTCAAGCCGGTCTCGATGTCTATGTCGATGCCGTCGAAGTTGTACTTCTTGAGGATCGGGACGATCGTCTCGACGAAGCGGTCGGCGACGGCGGTCGAGTTGAGGTCGATGCCGGCCGTCGCGCCGCCGATGGAGAGCAGGATCGTCTGCCCGGATGCCTTGGCCGCGCACATCTCCTCGGGCGTCGCCACCTTCACGCCCCGGTCCATGCCGTCCTCCCACAGGGCCGTTCCGTCGGGGAGGATCACCGGGAAGGCCGCGTTCAGCACGTTGTAGCCGTGGGCGCCGATCTGGGGGTTGGTGATCGGGGTCCAGCCGAAGGGCGGGTGGACGCCGTTGGCGGCGCCGTCCCAGTTCTCCCAGTAGCCCTGGAGCACCTTTCCGGCGGGCTTCGACTTCACGGCGCAGGTGTCGGAGGCGGGGGCGGGGGCGGCGGTCGCCGTGGTGACGCCGAGCGGGGTCAGGACGGTGGCCGCGAGCGCGGTGGCGAGCAGGCGGATCTTGCGGCGGATCATGCGGGGCCTCCCGGTGGGGGCGGTGAGGTGTCGTGTGAGCGCGCAGTGTCGTAGACATGACAGTGGTCTGGTCCAGACCTTTCGTCAAGAGGTCTGGACCAGAAACGGTGCCTAGCGCAGGATGCAGAAGGGGTGCCCGACCGGATCGGTCAGGACCCGCGCCTTGTCCCCGTGGGGCTGGTGATCGGGCCTGTGCGCACCCGACTCCAGCAGCCGGGCCTCGATTTCGTCCAGGTCTCCGTCGACCCGGAAGCAGATGTGCAGCTGCTGGGGAACGGTCTGGCCGGGCCAGCTCGGTGCGCGGTAGCCGTCGACGCGCTGGAAACCGAGGAGCAGTCCGTCTTCGCCGCTCAGGCCCGCGAAGTCGGGGTTCGAGTCGGGGTGCCGTTCCAGGCCGGTGGCCTGCTCGTAGAACGCGGCAAGAGCCAGCGGATCGGGGCAGTCGAGCGTTATCGCGACCAACTTCATCCACGGGGGCACGGCGTCTCCGGTCTCTCGGTGGTGGATCTCGGCCACGAAACCACTTCGCCGGGATGAGCGCTCGAAGTGCGGGAACCCGGAGATGTGCGGAAGGTGATGTTCCAGGGTTTCGACAGCACGCACAGGGCGAGGACGAACAGTCATGGCTGAGCAGAAATCGGCGCAGACGCTCCCGCGGCCGTTGCACGCGGCCGCCTCGGCGCTGCGGAAGGTGCCGGGCGCCGGGACGGTCGGGAGGGCCGCCGAGGGCGCCCTCGACAGGATCGGCGCGGTGTCGCCGCGCGGCAGGCGGGCGGTCGTGTACACGGGGGCCGGGGTGCTGGGCATCGCCGGACTGGTGGAGTGGCCGGTGGCGGTGACCGCTGGCGCGGTGGCGTGGCTGACCCGGCCGCGCCCGCAGGAGTCGCCGGAGGCGGACGCCGCCCGGGTGCTGCAGGACGGGGCGGCCGGGGAGGAGAAGGTCCCCGCGCGGCGGAGTACCGCCAAGAAGACCTCCGGCACGCAGACCGCCGCCCGGAAGAGCCCGGCCACGAAGAGCCCGGCCGCAAAGTCCGGTGCCGCCAAGACGGGTGCCTCGAAGACGAGCGCCGCCAAGGCCAGTACCGCCAAGCAGAGCACGGCGAAGACGACCGCGGCGAAGAAGAGCACCACCGCGAAGACGAGCGCCGCGAAGACGAGCGCCGCGAAGAAGAGCGCCGCGAAGAAGAGCGCCGCCAGGAAGAGCACGTCGGCCGCCAAGAGCACCGCCGGCCGCCGGCCCGCGAAGAAGAGCGCCTCCGCCACCAGCCCCGCCAAGAAGGCCGCCAAGAAGACGACCGCCGGGGCATCCAAGGCCAAGGCGTCCGCCGGTTCCGGGGGCGCCCGGAGCCGGAAGTCCACCACGTCCACGCGGAAGGCGGGCTGAGAGACAACGATGGCCGGTGTAGGACTTCTGACGCGTTCACAAGGCGCGGTCACCGGGTTCGTGCTGGCCGGGCCCCGGCTGCTCGCCCGCGGCACCGCCCCCGCGGTGGGTGCCGCGGCCGGCGCCGTGGCGGGCACCGCACGGGCCGGGGTGCGCGGCGCGGACTTCGCGGCGCGGGCGGCACGGGTCGCCCGCGCCGCGCTGCCCGGCGGCGGCAGCGCCCGGGACTGGCGGGCCGGGAACCGCGCGCACCTCGCGCTGCGGCCGGCCGCGACGGAGAAGGTGCGCCGCGCGGGCGGCACCGAACGCGTCGCGCGGCGGGTCGCGGCGGCCCTGGCCGAGCACCCGGACGTGGCCCTCGCCTACTGGGACACCGGCCTGGCCCGCCTGGTGGTGACCGCCACCGAGGACGCGCTCACCGACCGGGTGGTGGACCGCGCCACCGAACTCGCCGAACGGCACGGGCTGACCCGGACGGAGCAATCCGGTCCGGGCGATTCGGCGGAGGAGCTCGCCCACCCCGGCGACCCGGCCTCCGTGCGCGTCGCGGCGACCGCCCTCGGCGCCGACGCGCTGGGCATCGCCGCCGCCATGACCGGCGCCCGCCTGCGGCTGCCGCCCTCGCCGCGCCTGGTGACGGCCGTGGCGACGCTGCTGCGCGAGAACCCCACCTTCCGCGCCTGGCTGCGCGAGCGCCTCGGCGCCCACGGCATGGACGTGGCCCTGGCCGCCGCCAACGCGGCCGTCCACGGCGCCGGACAGAGCCCCACCTCGCTGTGGCTCGACGGGGCGCTGCGGACCTGCCAGCTGACGGAGGCGGTGACCCGGACGGCGGCCTTCGAGGTGGTGCACGACGGGCTGTGCGTCCCGGAGCGCGGCAGCCTGCCCGCCGACCCCGCCCTGCGCCCGCCGCTGCAGAGCTCCCCGGCCCAGGACTACGCCGCCCACGCCTCCACCGGCAGCGTGGCGGGCGCGGCGGCGACGCTGCTGGTCAAGCACGACGTCGCGGAGGCCGCCGAGGCGGTCCTCGCCGGTTCGCCCAAGGCCGCGCGCTACGGGCCCGCCGCCTTCCACGCCGTACTGAGCGCCGCGCTGTCCCGCACAGGAGTGCTCGTGCGCGATCCCGAGCGGCTGCGGCAGCTGGAGATGGCCGCCACGGTCGTCCTGCACCCCAGCGCGCTGCGGGCGCCGGAAGCGGGCGCGGACCCGTGGACCGAGGACGTGCTGGACGCGGCGCGCCGCGCGGGCCTGCGCGTGGTGATGGTGGAGGACCCGGCGCTCGCCGACTTCACCGGCCTCGCGGACCAGGTGGTGAGCGGTAAGCGGCCGTTGCGGGACGTCGTGGACGAATTGCGCGCCGAGGGCGGCGTCATCACCGTCGTACGGCCCCGGCCCGGCGACGACGCGTCGGTGCTGGCCGGGCTGCTCGGCGGGGACGTGGCCGTCGCGCTGGCCGACGGGGACGCCCCGGTGGCCTGGGGCGCGGACGTGCTCGCCCCGCAGGGGCTGCCCGACGTGTGGCGGTTGCTGCGGGCGGTGCCCGCGGCCCGCGGGGTCGGACGCCGGTCGCAGACGCTGGCCCGGTCCGGGGCCGCGCTCTCCGGGCTGCTGGTGGCGGTCGGCGAGGCGCGCGGCAAGGGCCAGAAGGGGGGAGGGGGTTCCTCGTTGCCGGGGCTGCGGCACGCGCCCGTGGACGTGAGCGCGGCGGCGGCCCTCTTCTCCGGTACGCGCGCCGCGCTGGGCGTGGCGACGGCCCGTGCCCCGCACCCCCGGGCCCGGGTGGCCTGGCACACCCTGGACCCCTCGGGCGTACGGGACCGCCTGGCGCGGGAGAAGGAGCCGGAGCCGTCCCTCGCCGAGCAGCTGTCGGCGCGGATGAAGGCGGCGGCCGACCGGGCGGGCCGCGTGCCCGTGCTCGCGCCGGTGAAGTGGACGTGGCAGCTGGGGCAGGCCGTACGGGGTGAGCTGGACGATCCGCTCACGCCGGTGCTGGCGGTCGGCTCGGCGGCCGAGGCGATCCTCGGCTCCGTCATGGACGCGCTGCTCGTCGTCGGCGCCCTCGACCTGAACGCCCTGGTCGGCGGCTTCCAGCGGCTGCGGGCCGAACGGGCGCTGTCCGGGCTGCTCGCGCAGCAGAAGCAGAAGGCGCGGGTGGCCGAGGAGGAGACGCACGACCCGGCCGCCGAGCCGCGCGTCGTGGACGCCGCCAAACTCCACCCGGGCCACATCGTCGACCTCAAGGCGGACGACGTCGTGCCCGCCGACGCCCGGCTGCTGTGGGAGGACGGGCTGGAGGTCGACGAGTCCGCGCTGACCGGTGAGTCGCTGCCGGTGGACAAGTGCGTGGACCCGGTGACGAACGCCCCCGTGGCCGAGCGGCACTGCATGGTCTTCGAAGGCACGACCGTGGTCGCCGGACGCGCCCAGGCCGTCGTCGTGGACACCGGCGAGCACACCGAGGCCGCGCGGGCGGTCTCGCTGGCCGCCCGTACGCCCTCGGCGGCCGGTGTGCAGGCCCGGCTCCAGGAGCTGACCCGCAAGGCGCTGCCGCTGACGCTGGCGGGCGGGGCCGCGGTGACCGGCCTCTCGCTGCTGCGCGGGACGCCGATCCGGCAGGCCGTCTCCGGCGGTGTGTCGGTGGCGGTGGCCGCCGTGCCCGAGGGGCTGCCGCTGGTGGCGACGGTGGCGCAGCTGGCGGCGGCCCGCCGGCTCAGCCGCCACGGCGTCCTCGTGCGCACCCCGCGCACCCTGGAGGCGCTGGGCCGCATGGACACCATCTGCTTCGACAAGACCGGCACGCTCACCGAGAACCGGCTGCGGCTGACCCGCGTCGCGGGCGCCGACGGCACGGTCCGCAAGACCGGTGACCCGGACGCCGCCGACGCCGTACGGATCGCCGCGCGTGCCTGCCCCCGCCTCAACGGCGACGGCGCCCGCCCCACCCACGCCACCGACGAGGCCGTGCTCGACGCCGCCGGTCCCGATCCGCAGTGGGCGCAGGAGGAGGGCCTGCCCTTCGAGACCTCGCGGGGTTACGCCGCCGCCGTCGGACGGGACGGTGACGGGGCGCCGGTGCTGGTGGTCAAGGGCGCCCCGGAGACCGTGCTGCCCGCCTGCGCCGACCTGCCCGCGCACGCCACCGAGGTGGCACACGGGCTGGCCCGCGACGGACTGCGCATCATCGCGGTGGCCAGCCGGCCCCTGCGCAAGGGCGAGAAGGCGGCCGACGTCCTCGAACAGGAGCCGGAGAAGCTGGAGTTCACCGGGATGCTCGGGCTGTCCGACGTGGCGCGCGAGACATCCCCGGCGCTGGTGCGCGGGTTGCGCGAGGCGGGCGTACGGCCCGTGGTGCTGACCGGCGACCACCCGCAGACCGCGCACGCCATCGCCGTCGACCTGGGCTGGCCCGAGGACGCGGTCGTCGTCACCGGCGACGAGATCGCCGCCGCCGACCGCACGGCGCGCTCCCGGATGCTGCGCGACGCGGACGTCGTCGCCCGGGTGGCGCCCGAGCAGAAGCTCCAGGTCGTCGAGTCGATGCGGGACGCCGGGCGGGTCGTCGGCATGGTCGGCGACGGCGCCAACGACGCCGCCGCCATCCGCGCCGCCGACATCGGCGTCGGCATCAGCGCCCGCGGCTCGGCCGCCGCCCGCAACGCCGCGGACCTCGTCGTCACCGGTGACGACCTGCTGGTCCTGGTGGAGGCGGTGCGGGAGGGCCGGGCGCTGTGGCACAGCGTCGCCGACGCCATCGCCATCCTGATCGGCGGCAACGCGGGCGAGGTCGGCTTCGGCATCCTCGGCACGGTGCTGGGCGGTTCCGCCCCGCTGTCCACCCGGCAGATGCTGCTGGTCAACCTCTTCACGGACCTGTTCCCCGCGATGGCGGTGGCGGTGACCGAGACCGGGGACCCCGAGCAGGCGGAGGACGACGCGGGGGCTCCGCTCGGTACGGCGGTGCTGGGCGAGCCCCTGATCCGCCAGATCCGGCACCGGGCGATGACCACGGCTCTCGGCGCGACCGCGGCCTGGCTCTTCGGCCGCTTCACGCCGGGCACGAGGCGCCGCTCGACCACGATGGCCCTGTGCGCCGTGGTCGGCACCCAGCTCGCCCAGACCCTCGCCGACCGCCGGGGCAGCCGCCTGGTCCAGGTCACCTCGCTGGGCTCCGCCGCCGCGCTGGTCGCCCTGGTGCAGACCCCGGGCGCCAGCCAGCTCTTCGGCTGCACGCCGCTGGGGCCTCTCGCCTGGGCGGGCGTGGCGGCGGCGATCGTCCTGGCGCTGGCGGGACAGCGGGCGCTGCCGGCGGTGGAGGAGGCGGTCGTGAAGTACTGGCCGAAGGTGTCGGAGCGGCTGCCGGAGTTCGCACGGTGATCCGGCCCGGTGGCGCTCAGCTCGTGCCGTGCGGGTCCGCCTGGAGCCGGAAGACCAGGTAGTCGGTGTCGTCGTCGGCCGCACGGCCGTCGGCGTCGGTCACCGACACCGGGACCAGACCGGCCGCCGCGGCGAGCTTCTCGAAGTCGGACCTGAGGTACCAGTGCAGCGCCCAGGCACGGTCCACGACGGTGCTGTCGTCACCCTGGTGGCGTTCGTAGCGCAGCACCGCGGTCTGGGTGCGCGCGGCCTCGTCGCGTTCCTCGGCCACCATGGAGAACCGCAGCTGAGCCCCGTCGGCGGCGGTGGCGGTGCGGGCCACGCCCAGCTGGTCCGCCGGCGTGGAGGCCGGGATGTGGATCGGGACGAGCGCGGTACCGCCGTCGGCCAGGTGCTCCCGGACGCGGCGCAGGGCCGCCAGGGCCGTGTCGTCGTCCGGCAGCAGGTTGAAGGTCGGGCCGGCCAGGAAGACGGCCCGGTAGCGGCGGCCCAGGGAGAGGCGTTCCATGCGCTGGTGGTGGACGGTGACGGGGAGGCCCTCCTCGGCGGCCCGCGCCCGGCAGCGCTCCAGCATGTCCGCGGAGGAGTCGACGCCCTCCACATCCAGGCCCTGCCGGCGCAGTGCCAGCAGGGGGTCGCCGTCGCCGCAGCCCAGCTCCAGCGCCGGTCCGCCGGTCTCCCGGACGAAGGCGGCGTAGGGGTCGGGTTCCGGGGAGAAGGATTTCAGCGGGGCGTAGGACTCCGCCACGATTCCGGTGTAGAAGTCGGCCGCGTCCGCCATGTACCCGCTCCTTTTCCGGGCCGGGGTCCGGCCCATGCCCTCACCGTGTGCCTGGCGTCGCAGGCTAGGGCTCGGGCGCGAGCGCACACCAGCGAATTACGCGTGCCTCCGGTGGCTCCGGCGGCTCCGGGCAGCGGTACGGCGAGCACTGCCCGGCGTGCGTGACAATGGAGGAATGTCCACGCCCACCACGCCCGCCCCCAGCACCACCGCCCGGCCGTTGCAGGTCGGCCCGCACACCGTCGCGCCGCCCGTCGTGCTGGCGCCGATGGCCGGGATCACCAACGCGCCGTTCCGCACCCTGTGCAGGGAGTTCAGTGGTGGCAAGGGCCTGTTCGTGAGCGAGATGATCACGACCCGGGCGCTGGTCGAGCGCAACGAGAAGACGATGCAGCTGATCCACTTCGACGCGACCGAGAAGCCGCGCTCGATCCAGCTGTACGGCGTCGACCCGGTGACCGTCGGCAAGGCCGTCCGCATGATCGCGGAGGAGGACCTCGCCGATCACATCGACCTGAACTTCGGCTGCCCGGTGCCCAAGGTGACCCGCAAGGGCGGCGGCTCCGCCCTCCCGTACAAGCGGAACCTGCTGCGCGCCATCGTCCGCGAGGCCGTCACCGGCGCCGGTGACCTCCCCGTCACCATGAAGATGCGCAAGGGCATCGACGACGACCACCTCACCTACCTCGACGCCGGCCGCATCGCCGTCGAGGAGGGCGTCACCTCCATCGCCCTGCACGGCCGTACCACCGCCCAGCACTACGGCGGCACCGCCGACTGGGACGCCATCGCGCGGCTGAAGGAACATGTCCCGGAGATCCCGGTGCTCGGCAACGGCGACATCTGGTCCGCCGAGGACGCGCTGCGCATGGTGCGGGAGACCGGCTGCGACGGTGTCGTGGTGGGGCGCGGCTGCCTGGGGCGGCCGTGGCTCTTCGCCGATCTCGTCGCCGCCTTCGAGGGGCGGACCGACGACTACGTGCGGCCGACCCTGCGCGAGGTCGCCGACGTGATGGTGCGGCACGCCACGCTGCTCGGCGAGTGGATCGGCGACGAGGCGCGCGGCGTCATCGACTTCCGCAAGCACGTCGCCTGGTACCTCAAGGGCTTCGCCGTCGGCTCCGAGATGCGCAAGCGGCTCGCGATCACCTCCTCCCTGGAGGCACTGCGTGCCGGGCTGGACGAGCTGGACCTCGACCAGCCCTGGCCCACCGGCGCCGACGGCCCCCGCGGCCGCACCTCCGGCAACAACCGCGTCGTCCTGCCCGACGGCTGGCTGAAGGACCCGTACGACTGCGCGGGCGTCGGCGAGGACGCGGAGCTGGACACCTCCGGCGGCTGAGGGCGGCTGACGGCGGCTGATCAGTCTCCGGCCCCGGTGGGGTGCGGGGTGGAGCCGTAGGCCGCCAGGAAGCGGTCCCGGAAGGAGTCCATCTTCCAGACCGGGGCGTCCCCGGCCGGCTCGAGCCCCTCCGTCCAGTTCCAGTCGTCGATCGCGTCGAGTACCTTCGGGTCCTTGGCGACGATCGAGACGGGGACGTCCCGGCTCGCCTTGTCGCCGCTGACCCGGGCGAGCGGCTGGTGGTCGCCGAGGAAGACGAGGACGGTGTCCTCGGTGCCGTAGCGCTCCAGCCACTGGGTGAGGCTCGTGACCGAGTACTCGACCGACTTGCCGTACTCCTCCTTCGACCGGGCGGAGTCGGCGATGATGTCGGCCGCCTCCACGCCCGACGTCTCGATGCCCTCGTAGACCGAGCCGTCGCCGACCTCGTCCCAGCCGACCATCCTCGGGATCGGCGCCCACGGCTGGTGGCTGGAGGTCAGGATGACCTCCGCCATCAGCGGCCGGTCCCGCTCCCTGCCGTGCTCCAGGCGCTGGAACGCCTCCAGCGCGTACTGGTCCGGCATCGTCGACCAGCTGAACTTCGGCCCCCGGTAGCCGACGTCGAACGCGTCGTAGACCTTGTCCAGCCCGTACCACTCGGCCTCCGGCCACGCCTTCTGCACGCCCGGCATGACACCGACCGTGTCCCAGTGGCCGGTCTTCTGAAACGCCTTGGTGAGGGTGAGGTGGTCGCCCGCGGTGACGGTGCGGTAGCGCTGCTGGTTGTCCACCCACAGGCCCGACATGAAGGTGGAGTGGCCGAGCCAGCTGCTGCCGCCGAACGTGGCGGACGTCAGCCAGCCGCTGCGCGCCCTGAAGCCCGCCTCGGCCAGCGCCTTCGTGCCGGTGTCGAGGACGCGGCCGACGCCGGGCGCCGTCACCGGGTCCTCGATGGCGCTGCGGCCGTAGCTCTCGATGAACGTGAAGATCACGTCCTTGCCCCGCAGGTCCGGCACGAGCTGGTCGCCGGGCGTCGCGCCGAACCGGTCCGACTCCGCCTCCTTCGCGAACGCCGCCTCGTCCCGCAGCGTGTCCGCCACCCGGTGCGCCTGCGCCTGGAGCAGGGCGGACGCGTTCGTCGTGGCGATCCGCGTCCCGAAGGTCTGCACGCCCAGTGCCACGCAGGTCATCCACACGGTGGCCGCCATCAGCGCACCCCGCGCCGCCCGCTCCCGGTGCGCCGCGAGCAGCTCGCCGAGCCGCACCGCCGCCAGCGCCGTCACCACCAGCAGCGCGACAGCCAGCCCGACCGCGCCCACGGCGGCCCAGGTCGCCGCCGCACCGCCCATCGAGTCCGCCACGTACGACTGGGCGTCGTCCAGCAGGCCCCAGTCCAGGACGACGTTGAAGCCCCGCCCCAGGTACTCGGTGAAGCCCATGTCGAGCAGGTTCAGCACCGTCAGCGCCCCGAGCACGGCGCCGAAGAGGGCCGACGCGGCCAGCCGCGCGGCGCGGGGCAGGCAGAGCAGCAGGACCGCGCCGACGACGGCCTCCGCCGGGATGCGCGCGAACCGGTTGGGTTCGAGGGCGGCGAAGGTGTTCGGCAGGAGCAGGGCGCCGAGCACGAGCGCGGCGGCGAGGACGGTCGTGGTGCGGCGGACGACGAGGGCGGTGCGCGGGTGCCGGGTGCGCCAGGCGCGCCAGTGGGCCAGGCGGGCCTGAAGGGTCTGGAGGGTCTGGAGGGGCGAAGGTGAGGCGGGTGTGTCGGGCGTGGCGGGGGCGTCGGCGCGCTGCGATGGCCGGCGGAAAGGCGTGCTGACAGGCACCCGGAGGTCCTTCCGTACGAAACCCGGTGGTCGGCGGACCCGGCGAGGGGGCCGGGTCGGCCGCACCCTGTCGTACGTGCGCCGCGAGCGGTCCGTTCACCGGTCCGTTCAGCGGTCCGTTCACCGGTCCGCATGGTGAAATCCGGCGGCCTGTGGCAGCGTGATTCTCGCCACCTCTGATAGAGGTGACGCTCAGATGAGCGGATCTTGGGCGATTCCACTTCTCCAAAGGGTGGCACTGAGTGCCATGTCATGATCGTTCATCGATCGAACTCAAACGTAGCGAATGGCGCTCAGGTGAGCGCTCCAGACGGGATTCGGGAGCCCATTCGTTCAAGAAGTGAAAACACAAGTCCTCGGTCGCTTGCCAAGCCTTGACTTTCGATCCGCTGGCGGACGAGTGGTTACAGGCGCATGACGCGCAAGTGGACGTACCCAGGTGCCTTTGATCTGGGTACATTCCTCGCCGTCAGGGCAGCCACCGCGTCCTCGAGGAGTCGAGACCCGTGTCGGAAAACAAAGAACCTCAGGTAACGAACGCGACGAAGTTCGTTTACGACTTCACCGAGGGCAACAAGGACCTCAAGGACCTCCTCGGCGGCAAGGGCGCCAACCTCGCCGAGATGACCAACCTGGGTCTTCCGGTCCCTCCCGGCTTCACCATCACCACCGAGGCCTGCAAGACCTACCTCGACAGCGGTGAGGAGCCGACGGCACTGCGTGACGAGGTGAGTGCGCACCTCGACGCCCTCGAAGAGAAGATGGGCAAGAAGCTCGGCCAGGCCGACAACCCCCTCCTCGTGTCGGTCCGTTCCGGCGCCAAGTTCTCCATGCCCGGCATGATGGACACGGTCCTCAACATCGGCCTCTCCGACAAGTCGGTGCAGGGCCTGGCCAAGCAGGCCGGCGACGACCGCTTCGCGTGGGACTCCTACCGCCGCCTGATCCAGATGTTCGGCAAGACCGTCCTCGGCGTCGACGGCGACCTCTTCGAGGAGGCGCTGGAGGCGGCGAAGACGGCCAAGAAGGTCAGCGTCGACACCGAGCTGGAGGCCGCCGACCTCAAGAAGCTGGTCACCAAGTTCAAGAAGATCGTCAAGGCCGAGGCCGGCCGGGACTTCCCGCAGGACCCGCGCGAGCAGATGGACCTCGCCATCAAGGCGGTCTTCGACTCCTGGAACGGCGAGCGCGCCAAGCTCTACCGCCGCCAGGAGCGCATCCCCCACGACCTCGGCACGGCGGTCAACGTCTGCTCCATGGTCTTCGGCAACCTGGGCCCCGACTCGGGCACGGGCGTCGCCTTCACCCGCGACCCCGCCTCCGGCCACCAGGGCGTCTACGGCGACTACCTCCAGAACGCCCAGGGCGAGGACGTCGTCGCCGGCATCCGCAACACCGTCCCGCTGGCGGAGCTGGAGCAGATCGACAAGAAGTCGTACGACCAGCTGATGCAGATCATGGAGACGCTGGAGAACCACTACCTGGACCTCTGCGACATCGAGTTCACCATCGAGCGCGGCCAGCTGTGGATGCTCCAGACCCGCGTCGGCAAGCGCACGGCGGGTGCGGCCTTCCGCATCGCCACCCAGCTCGTCGACCAGGGCCTGATCGACGAGGCCGAGGCCCTCCAGCGCGTCAACGGCGCCCAGCTCGCCCAGCTGATGTTCCCCCGCTTCGACGAGGACGCCAAGGTCGAGAAGGTCGGCCGGGGCATCGCGGCCTCGCCGGGCGCGGCGGTCGGCAAGGCGGTCTTCGACTCGTACACCGCCGTCAAGTGGTCCCGCTCGGGCGAGAAGGTCATCCTGGTGCGCCGCGAGACCAATCCCGACGACCTGGACGGCATGATTGCCGCCGAGGGCATCCTGACCTCGCGCGGCGGCAAGACCTCCCACGCGGCCGTCGTCGCGCGCGGCATGGGCAAGACCTGTGTCTGCGGCGCCGAGGAGCTGGAGGTCGACACCAAGCGCCGCCGGATGACCGTGCCCGGCGGGCACGTCGTCGAGGAAGGCGACGTCATCTCCATCGACGGCTCCTCCGGCAAGGTGTACCTGGGCGAGGTGCCGGTCGTGCCGTCGCCGGTCGTCGAGTACTTCGAGGGACGCATGCACGCGGGCGCCGAGGACGCCGACGAGCTGGTCGAGGCCGTGCACCGCATCATGGCCTTCGCCGACCGCAAGCGCCGGCTGCGGGTGCGCGCCAACGCGGACAACGCCGAGGACGCGCTGCGCGCCCGCCGCTTCGGCGCCCAGGGCATCGGCCTGTGCCGCACCGAGCACATGTTCCTCGGCGACCGGCGCGAGCTGGTCGAGCGGCTGATCCTGGCCGACACCGAGGCCGAGCGCGAGGAGTCCCTGAAGGAGCTGCTGCCGCTCCAGAAGCAGGACTTCGTCCAGCTCTTCGAGTCGATGGACGGCCTGCCGGTCACGGTCCGCCTCCTGGACCCGCCGCTGCACGAGTTCCTGCCCGACATCACCGAGCTGTCGGTGCGCGTCGCGCTCGCCGAGTCCCGCCAGGAGCCGCACGAGAACGAGCTGCGCCTGCTCCAGGCCGTGCACCGTCTGCACGAGCAGAACCCGATGCTGGGCCTGCGCGGCGTGCGCCTCGGCCTGGTCATCCCCGGCCTGTTCACCATGCAGGTGCGGGCCATCGCCGAGGCGGCGGCCGAGCGCAAGGCCGCCAAGGGCGACCCGCGCGCCGAGATCATGATTCCGCTGGTCGGCACCGTCCAGGAGCTGGAACTCGTCCGCGACGAGGCCGACCAGGTCATCGCCGAGGTCGAGGCGGCCACCGGAGCCAAGCTCAAGCTGTCCATCGGCACGATGATCGAGCTGCCGCGCGCCGCGCTGACCGCCGCTCAGATCGCCGAGGCAGCCGAGTTCTTCTCCTTCGGCACCAACGACCTCACCCAGACCGTGTGGGGCTTCAGCCGCGACGACGTGGAGGCCAGCTTCTTCACGGCCTACCTGGAGAAGGGCATCTTCGGCGTCTCCCCGTTCGAGACGATCGACAAGGACGGCGTCGGCTCCCTGGTCGCCGCCGCCGCCAAGGCCGGCCGCGAAACCCGCCCCGACCTGAAGCTCGGCGTCTGCGGCGAGCACGGCGGCGACCCCGAGTCCGTCCACTTCTTCCACGAGGTGGGCCTGGACTACGTCTCCTGCTCCCCGTTCCGGATTCCGGTGGCGCGGCTGGAGGCGGGCCGGGCGGCGTCGCAGTCGAAGGGCAGCGACCACCGGTAAGCAAGCCCCCGAGAGGGGCGCAAGACCCCGGAGCCGCCGTCTGTCACCCGACCACCCTCACCGATCGGCGGCGGCTCCGGTCCACGGGAAAAGGCGGCACCCTGTGCGGGGGTGCCGCCTTTCGCGTCGGCCGGTGCCTCCTCCCGGGTCAGCCGGCGCCGTTGCTCCGGCGGCGGCGCGAGGCCAGCAGCAGTCCGCCGCCGGCGAGCACGACGGCCGCACCGCCCGCCGCGATGTACGGCGTGGTGTCGTCGCCGCCGGTCTCGGCGAGGTCGGCGCCCTGCTGCCCGGCGGCCTGCTCGCCGCTGCCGGAGTCGTCCTTGCTCCCGGAGTCGCCGGAGCCCTTGTCGTCGTCCTTGTCATCGGCGGGCACGAAGTCCGCGGGCGGCTTGTCGCAGCCGACGCCGTCCTGGTCCCGGTCGAGGCGGTCGGCGTAGTGCTCGTCGCCCTTCGGGATGTTGGAGTACCCGGCGTCGTACGCCTCGGTGCAGTTCTTGAACGGGTGGGTGCCTTCGTGCGCCTCGGCGAGGGTCGGCAGGGCGGCCAGGGCCACCGCGGCCACGGCGACGGCGGCGGGCTTGCGGAGCAGCTTCATCGAGATTCCCGGGACTGGTGTGGATGAGCGGATATGAGGTGACGAAGCTATTGAGGTGCGGGAGGTGTGGTGGCGATATGAAGAACCCGTGATGAGAACGTGACGTGACCGGACGGTAGCTCTCCGTTCGGAACCGATCGTTCGGCTCAGCCGCTCAGCCGCTCAGCCGCTCAGCGCCGCACCGCCACCGCCGTGAACGTCGTCTCGGGCGTCTATCGAAGATCCCGCGTAGCGGGGCAGGAGGCGGGGTTTCGCCCCCGGGGGCGAAAGACCGTGCTTGTACCTCAACTTATCCTCCATGACCGGAGGCTAGTAGGTTGTTCTGCGTGAAGATTGTCGCGCAGGTGAAGTTGTTGCCTGCGTCCGCTCATGATGCGGACGCGTTGGCGGCGACCCTGCGTGCCTGCAACCGGGCGGCGAACGTAGCCTCCGAGGTGGCGTTCGCGAAGGACCTGAAGCGCCGGAACGTGTTGCAGGATGCGGTGTACCACCGGATCAAGGCCGACTTCGATTTCGGGGCGCAGGCTGCTGTGCGCACGGTGAAGAAGGTGTGCGACGCGTACGCGACGCTGAAGGCCAACCTGCGGGCGGGGAACTGCGGCCCGGAGGGCTCCAAGCGCCGGGCGCGGGCCGAGTCGAGGCCGATCGGGTTTCGGGAGGCGGCGGCCCAGCCGTACGACGACCGCATCCTGACGTGGAACCTCGACCAGCAGACGGTCAGCATCTGGACGGTGGCCGGGCGGCTGAAGGGCATCCCGTTCGTGTGCTCGTCCCAGGCGTTGAAGCTCCTTGCCTCCCGTAAGGGCGAATCCGATCTGGTGATGCGCGACGGCATGTTCTTCCTGATCGCGACCATCGACATCCCCGAACCGCCCGTGTCGGAGCCGGATGGCTTCCTCGGGGTGGATCTCGGGATCGTCAATATCGCCACCACCTCGGACGGGCAGATCATGTCCGGACGGCAGGTCTACCGCTACCGGAAGCGCAAGCGGGACCTGCGGTCCAAGCTCCAGAAGAAGCGGACCAAGTCCGCTGCCCGGGTCCTCAAGCGTCAGCGGCGCAAGGAGGCCCGCTACGCCACCCAGCGCAACCACATCATCGCCAAGAAGCTCGTCGCCACCGCTGAACGCACCTCCCGGGGTATCGGTCTGGAAGACCTGACCGGTATCCGGCAGAGGGTTACGGCCAAGAAAGACCAGCGGGCACGGCTTTCCTCGTGGGCGTTCGCCCAGCTCGGCTCCTTCGTTGAGTACAAGGCCAAGCGAGCGGGTGTGCCCGTGGTCCACGTGGACCCGCGCAACACCTCCCGCCAGTGCTCGAACTGCTGGCACACCCACCGGTCCAACCGGATCGACCAAGCGAGGTTCGTGTGCAAGTCCTGCGGGACGATCCTGCACGCGGACCACAACGGCTCCCGCAACATCGCCCACCGGGCCGATGCTGTGTGGCAGCGGGGCGCAGTCAACCGCCCCAGAACGGCCTAGCCGTTCCGGACGCAGGAACCCACAGTGGGGCATCGGCATCACGTCTCACTCTGCCTGCAAGCCCGGTCCTTCAGGGCCGGGTAGTTGACCTCGTACGTCTCCACCCGCACCGCCTCGTCGTCCAGGCACACCCCGGTCGCCAGGTCGAAGCGCTGCTTGAGCAGCGGGGACGCGACGAAGGGGCGGCCCTGGTGGGTGCCGGTCAGGCCGCGGGAGAGGACCGCCGCGCCGGTGAACGGGTCCCGGTTGTCGATGGCGTACAGCTCGCCGTTCCGGTCGCGGAACAGGGCCACCTGGCCGCCGTCCGGCAGCAGGGCCGCGACGCCCCGGCCCGGGAGCAGGGCGCCGAGGTCGCAGGCCGTGAACCAGTCGTCCGCCAGGCGCAGCCGCACCTTCAGGTCGGTCGTCTCGGGTGCCAGGGGCTCGGGTGCCAGGGTCATCGTCGGGTGCTTCCTTCCAGGAGGTCGTCTTGCGAGGGGCGCCGCAGGCCGATGTCCAGCAGCGGCAGGTCGGGCTTCATCTGGTCGCGTTCCGGCACGAAGCCCACGACCGGGTCGGGGGTGTCGGGCGCGTTCACGAAGGACACGAACCGGGCCAGCTTCTCGGGGTCGTTGATGGTCTCGGCCCACTCGTCGCGGTAGTGCGAGACGTGGGCGCGCATCAGGGACTCCAGTTCGTCGCAGATGCCGAGCGAGTCGTGCACGACGACGTCCCGTACGTGGTCCAGGCCGCCGGGGACGCGCTCCAGCCAGGTGGAGGTGCGCTCCAGTTTGTCGGCGGTGCGGATGTAGAACATCAGGAACCGGTCGATCAGGCGGACCAGTTCGGCGTCCGAGAGGTCCTGCGCGAGCAGGTCCGCGTGGCGCGGGGTGGCGCCGCCGTTGCCGCCGACGTAGAGGTTCCAGCCGTTGGACGTGGCGATCACGCCGAAGTCCTTCGACTGGGCCTCGGCGCACTCGCGGGCACAGCCCGAGACCGCCGACTTCAGCTTGTGCGGGGACCTGAGCCCCCGGTAGCGCAGCTCCAGGTCGATCGCCATCCGCACCGAGTCCTGGACGCCGTACCGGCACCAGGTCTGCCCCACGCAGGACTTCACCGTGCGCAGCGACTTGCCGTACGCGTGCCCGGACTCGAAGCCGGCGTCCACCAGCCGGGCCCAGATCACTGGCAGCTGCTCGACGCGGGCGCCGAACATGTCGATGCGCTGACCGCCGGTGATCTTCGTGTAGAGCCCGAAGTCCCGGGCGATCTCGCCGATGACGATCAGCTTCTCCGGTGCGATCTCGCCGCCGGGGATGCGCGGGACGACGGAGTACGAACCGTTCTTCTGGAGGTTGGCCAGGAAGTGGTCGTTGGTGTCCTGGAGGGCGGCCTGCTCACCGTCCAGGACGTAGCCGCTGGCGCCGATGCTCGGGGCGAGGGAGGCGATGATCGAGCCGACAGCCGGTTTGCACACCTCGCAGCCCTCGCCGCCCCGGGCGCCCTCGCGTCCGTGCCCGTCCAACAGCTCCCGGTAGGAGGTGATCCGCAGCGCGAGGACGATCTCGTACAGCTCCTCGCGGGTCTGGGCGAAGCAGCCGCACAGCCCCTTGTCGACCTCGACGCCGCTCGCCTCCAGCTCGGCGGTGACGAGCTGGCCGAGCACCTTCACGCAGGAGCCGCAGCCGGTACCGGCCTTGGTGCACTTCTTCACCTCGGGCACGGTGGTGCAGGAGTGCTCGGTCACCGCGCCGCGGATGGTGCCCTTGGTGACGTTGTGGCAGGAGCAGATCACCGCGTCGTCGGGGAGGGCGGCCGGGCCGAGCTGGGCGGGGGCGCCCGCACCGGCGGGCAGTACGAGCGACTCGGGGGAGACCGGCGGGACCGAGCCGGTGAACGCCCGCAGGGTGCCGTACGCCTCCGCGTCGCCGACCAGGATGCCGCCGAGCAGCGTGCCGTCGCGGCCGACGACCAGCTTCTTGTACAGGCCCGCGCGGGAGTCGGAGTAGACGACGTCCAGGCAGTCCTCGGCGGTGCCGTGCGCGTCGCCGAAGGACGCCACGTCCACGCCGAGCAGCTTCAGCTTGGTGGACAGGTCGGCGCCGGTGAAGGAGGCCTCCTGGGCGGCGATGGTGGCGGCGGCCGTCTCGGCCTGCTCGTACCCGGGCGCCACCAGCCCGTACACCCGCCCGTCGGCGGCGAGCGCGCACTCGCCGATCGCGAAGACGTGCTCGTCGGTGACGGTGCGGCACCGTTCGTCGACGCTGATGCCGCCGCGCTCGCCGACCGCCAGTCCGCAGTCGCGGGCCAGCTGGTCGCGGGGGCGGACACCGGCGCTGAACACCACCAGGTCGGTGGCGAGTTCGGAGCCGTCGGAGAGCTTCATGCCGGTGACGGCGCCTGTCGCGTCGTCGACCACGATCTCCTGCGTGCCGACGCCCGTGTGCACGGACAGGCCCATCTCCTCGATGGTGCGCAGCAGCGCCGCGCCGCCGCCCTCGTCGACCTGGACCGGCATCAGGCGGGGCGCGAACTCCACGATGTGCGAGGTGAGCCCGAGTCCCTTGAGCGCGCCGGCCGCCTCCAGCCCGAGCAGCCCGCCGCCGACCACCGCACCGGTCGTCGCGGTCTTCGCGTACGCCTCGATGGCGAGCAGGTCCTCGATCGTCCGGTAGACGAAGCAGCCCTCGGCGTCCTTGCCGGGGACGGGCGGCACGAACGGGTACGAGCCGGTCGCCAGCACCAGCACGTCGTAGCCGACGACCAGCCCGGAGCGGGCGGTCACCGTGCGCGCCTCGCGGTCGACGCTCTCCGCCGGGTCGCCGACGCGCAGTTCGATGCCGTGCTCCTCGATGAAGGCCATGTCGGTCATCGACAGGTCCTCGGGGGTCTTCCCCGAGAAGTACGAGGTGAGCTGGACGCGGTCGTAGGCGGGGCGCGGCTCCTCGCACAGGACGACCACGCGGTGCGTGGCGGTCAGGCCGCGCTCGGCGAGTGCCTCCAGGAAACGCTGGCCGACCATGCCGTGGCCGACGAGGACGATGGTGGGGGTGGGCCCCGGGGTGGCGGTCATCAGGAGCCTCCGTCATGGGTGAGCAGGTGGAGCAGGGGGCCGCCGTCGGACGGGAGCGGCTCTGCTCCCTCCCAGGCGCGCGCGAGCGCGCCGACGGTGCCGAGTTCGCCGACCAGGACCCCGCCGACCAGCCGGTCGTCACGGACGACGACCTTGCGGTAGGTGCCCCGGGTGGCGTCGGCGAGCTGCACGACGTCGTCGCCGGGGCGGGGGTCGGTCTCGCCGAACGCGGCGAGGTCGAAGGAGCCCTCGGGCCCGAAGGGGCCGCCGGGCCCGGTGAGGGTGAGCCGGGTCAGGGAGCGGGTGCCGGTGTAGCGGGCGGCGGTGCTGCCGTTCCCCGCGAGCAGCTCGGCCAGCGCGCCGGCCTGTTCGAGGGCCGGGGCGGCCAGCCCGTACACGCGCCCCGCGTGCTGGGCACAGTCGCCGATCGCACGGATGTGCGGGTCACTGGTGCGCAGCTCGTCGTCGACGACCACGCCCCCCGCGACCTCCAGACCGGCGGCCCGCGCGAGCCCGACGCGCGGCCGGACCCCGCACGCGAGGACGACGACGTCGGCGCCCAGCGCGTACCCGTCCGCCAGCTCCACCGACCGCACCGCCCCGCCGACGCTCCGCACGTCCCGCACCCGGCACTCGGTGTGCACCTCGACACCGAGGCCCTCCAGGTGGCGCCGGACGAGAGCGGAGGCGGCCGGGTCGAGCCGGCATTCCATGAGCCGCTCGGACTGCTGGGCGAGGACGACCTGCGCGCCGCGCACGGCCAGCGCCCGGGCGGCGGACACGCCGAGCAGCCCGCCCCCGACGACGACCGCCCGCGTCCCCGGCCGCAGCGCCTTGGACAGGCCCAGGCAGTCGTCCATCGTCCGGAACGCGTGCACCCCCTCGGGCAGCTCCCGGTCCGGGGTGAACAGGCCGCGCAGCGGCGGCAGTACGGCGTTGGAGCCGGTGGCGAGGACCAGCGTGTCGTAGGCGATCACGGAGCCGTCGGCGCAGTGGACGGTGCGCCCGGCCCGGTCGACGCCGGTGACCCGGCCGCGCAGCAGTCCGGGCGGCGCGGGCAGGGCGACCACCTCGGGGCTGTACCGTCCGGCCAGCACCTCGGCGAGCAGCACCCGGTTGTACGGGCGGTGCTCCTCGTCGCCGACGACCAGCGCGGGCGTGCCGAGCTCACCGAGCCGCCGGGCGAGGGTGACGCCCGCGAGTCCGGCGCCGATCACCACCACACGCGTATTCGAGGTCATGGCAACGAGCGTGCGGTGCGGGTGTTACCCGGTGGCATCACGACTGTTTCCCACGGGGAACGCTGCCCTCAGCGGCGGCGGCCGGTCCGTGTGAGGAGGGCGGGAACCTCAGAAGACCCTCATCTCGATGGACGGCGCATCCATCGCGTCCATAGGGTCGCGATCATGCCCGACATATCGCTGACCACGGTCGTCCTGCTCTGCCTCGCCGCCCTCGCGGCCGGCTGGATCGACGCCGTGGTGGGCGGCGGCGGGCTCCTGCTGCTGCCCGCGCTGCTGCTGGGCCTGCCCGCCGGGACACCGGCCGCGCACGCGCTGGGCACCAACAAGGCGGTCGCCATCGTCGGCACCACCGGCGCGGCGGTGACGTACGCACGCAAGGCGCCCGTGGACGTCGGCACCGCCGTACGGATCGGCCTCGCGGCGCTCGCCGGATCGTCGGGCGGGGCCTTCTTCGCGGCCGGGATGAGCACCGAGGTCCTCAAGCCCGTCATCATGGTGGTGCTGCTGGCGGTCGCGGCCTTCGTGATCCTGCGCCCCGCCTTCGGCACCGCCCCCGCGACCGGCCCCGCCACCCGCCGTCAGACCCTCGCCGCGATCGGCCTCGCGGGCCTCGGCATCGGCTTCTACGACGGCCTGATCGGACCGGGCACGGGGACCTTCCTGGTGCTGGCCCTCACCGCCGTCCTCCACCTGGACCTGGTGACCGCCTCCGCCACCGCGAAGATCGTCAACTGCTGCACCAACGCGGGCGCCCTCGCGATGTTCGCCTGGCAGGGCGCGGTGCTGTGGCAGCTTGCGGCCCTGATGGCCGTGTTCAACCTGGCGGGCGGCACCCTCGGCGCGCACACGGCGCTGAAGCGGGGCAGCGGCTTCGTGCGGATCGTGCTGCTGACGGTGGTGTTCGCGCTGGTGGCGAACCTGGCGTACGAGCAGTGGATCGCGTAGGAAGCGCTCAGGCGAGGTCCCACCTGCGGCCGTCTCATCTGCGGCCGTCTCAGCGGCTGCCGGTCAGGTGGGCGAAGACGACCACGTTCCCCTGGTAGCCGGTACCGCGTGCGTAGGCGCCGCCGCAGGTGATCACGCGCAGCTCGGGCCGGTCGGCCGCGCCGTACACCTTCTCGTCGGGGAAGTCCTCCGCCTCGTACACCTCGACGGCGTCCACGGTGAACACCGCGACGCCGCCGTCCTGCCGGTCGACCTCGATCACCGAGCCCTTCTCCAGCGCGCCGAGCCGGTAGAAGACGGCGGGGCCCTCGGCGTTGTCGACGTGCCCGGCGACGATCGCGGTGCCCGTCTCACCGGGGGTGGTGCCGGCCTCGTACCAGCCGGCCAGGTTCTCGTCCTCGGCGGGCGGTACGTCGAGGCTGCCGGACGGTGTCAGTCCGAGGCCCGTCATGGGGGCGTCCACGTCGATCGCCGGGATGCGGATGCGGTCCGGCGGGGAGGGCGGCAGCGCCGGTGCCGCGGGCGCCCGCCCCGCCTGCCCGGCGCCGGCACGGGCGGCCTGCGCGGCCGACGGCTGCGGCGGGGCCTCGGCGCCGGTGCCGTCGAGCAGCAGCCACGCGCCGGAGCAGAGGGCGAGTGCGGTGACCGCGGCTATCGCGGAGTTGCCGATCCTGCGCATGACGCGCCCCTCTCCCTAGGGTCCCTCGGGGTTCCCCTGCCCCCTCCGGGCCGCGAGGGGCATCGGACCCGGAGGGGGTGGGGAAGTGCGGTACCGGCGGACGGGCAGCGGAGGGTGCCCGTCAGATCCCGTCGCCTCTCGCCCGGCGATGCAGGAGCCAGGTACCGCCCGCGGCGGCGACGGCCAGAGCCGCAACACCGGCCGCGGTCTGCACGGGGTCGGGGCCAAGAGCGCCACCGACCCCCGTCTTCACGCTTCCTCTGGGGTACACCTGCTCACGGGCCGAGGTCAGCGTGACCACCAGGTCACCCGCCACCCGCTTGCCGCTCCCACCACAGGTCGCGACGATCTCGTACGTCCCCGGCTGGGCGCTCGGCGGCACCTGGAAGTCGCCCGTCGTCTCGCCCTCCCGCGCGCCCGGCGCCAGCGGGAACTCACCGGCGCCCACCGCGCTGGCGTCCCCCGCCGCCGCGCCGTCCTCGCCGCACGCCGCCGTGCGCACCGTGGCCCGTTCGCCCGGCACGACCGAGGACGGGTACACCTCCAGACCACCGGTGACCCGGGCCTCCCCGGCGTACGCGGGCGCCGGGGAGGCGAGGCCGACGGCCGCGACGGCGAGCGCGGTGCCGGTGAGCAGGCGGACGGTACGTCGCATCGGTGCTCCTTCGAGCTCTTCGGTGGCCCCTGCCCTACCGAGGAAAGTCGCACCGGGCGCGGCCCGCTCCCCGAGATCACGCCGGGAATGGGATGAACGGGTGTCGCCCGCGCTTCCGGCGCCCCCGCGCGAGACACCGTTCCGGCAGGTCACGGGCGTACGAGGGGCCCACCCGGGGAAAGTTGTGCCGGTGCGCGGGGCGCGCGTGTGAACGGGTGACCGTGCCGCCGAACGGGCCCGCGTCGCGCGTCAGCCGACGTTCACCGCGCTCCATGTCGCGCCCACCGCGGCGTACTCCGCGCTGTCGGCGCCGTACAGGTCCCTCGCCGCGTTCAGGGTGGCCGTGCGGGCGCCCGCGTAGTCCGTGGAAGAGGTCATGTACACGGTCAGCGCCCGGTACCAGATGTCGCCCAGCTTCTCCCGGCCGATCCCGGAGACGGTGGAGCCGTCGCAGGTGGGGGAGTCGTAGCGCACGCCGCCCACGGTCTTCGCGCCGCTGCCCTCGGCCAGCAGGTAGGCGAAGTGGTTGGCGATCCCGGAGGAGTAGTGGACGTCGAGGTCGCCCGCGGTCGTGCTCCAGCAGTCGGCCGAACTGCCGTCCCGGCTCGGCCGGTCCATGCGGCGCAGCGCGTCGCGGCCGAAACCGTCCCGGACGACCTTCTCGCCGATCAGGTAGTCCCCGGGGTCGGTGGCGTTGTCCGCGTGCCACTCCACCAGTGTGCCGAAGATGTCTGAGGTCGCCTCGTTCAGCCCACCGGACTCGCCCGAGTACGTCAGCGCCGCCGTCGACGACGTCACGCCGTGCGTCATCTCGTGCGCGGCGACGTCCAGCGAGACCAGCGGACCGAAGGTCGTCCCGTCCCCGTCGCCGTACGTCATGCAGAAGCAGCCGTCGTCCCAGAAGGCGTTGTTGTACCGGGTGCCGTAGTGCACGCGGTTGTACGAGCCCTTGCCGTCGCCCGCGATGCCGCTGCGGCCGTGGACGTCCTCGTAGTAGTCCCAGGTGACGTCCGTGCCGTACTGCGCGTCCACGGCGGCGGTGGCGCGGTCGTCGGCCGTCCCGGTGCCCCAGTGGTTGTCGGCGTCGGTGAAGACCGTCGAGGGGGCCCGGACGAGGCAGACGCCGAGGAGGCACAGGTCGGTCTGGTTCCCGGCGTCACCGGTGTACGTGCCGCCGCGTGTCGGGTCCTTGAGCTGGTACGACGACCCGGACTGCGTGGTCCGCAGCGGCACCGTCCCGCCGTACAGCGACGTGCCGTCGCCCTCGGCCGCCGACTCCAGGGCGTCCCAGGCGTCGATCCGGTCGCCCGTGGCCGCGTCGGTCAGCACCGTGCGCGCGACCGGGTTGCCGAGGGAGTCCAGCGCGACGGCGTTCGTCCGCCAGGCCAGCTTCGGGGCGCCGTGCAGGGCGTCGACGACCAGTTCGGGCTCGGCGGTGAGCCGCTTCAGCAACTGGCCCGGGTTGGCGGCGCGCAGCGCGGTCGCGGCGAGGTCGGCGGCCTTGGGGGCGGACAGCTCCGGGGTGACGGTGGGCAGGGAGAGCGCCGCCCTCGTCGCGCGGTCGGCGCCCCGGTAGTCGCCGTCGGGGGCGAGGTGGACGACGAAGTCGCCGCCCAGGACGGGCAGGTCGCGGTACGTGCGGTCGTAGCGGACGTGCTGGGTGCCGTCCGCGTCGACGATGACGTCACGGACCTCCGTCTCCTGGGCCGGGGTCAGGCCCAGGGCCGGGGCCCGGTCCGCGAGGACCGCCGCCGCGTTGTCGAGGGCGGCGGCCCGAGTCGGGCGGTCGGCGGCGCCGGCGGTGGGGGCGAGCGCGGCGACCAGGAGGGAGGCGGCGGTGGCGGTGACGGCGGCGGTCGTGAGGCGGGAACCGCGGACGGGCCGTATTCGGCTCATCGGTCTCCTCGGAGAAGGCGCGTGGGGACGCAGAGGGTGGGGGAGCTGGGGGGTGGGGAGTTGGAGAATGGGGGGGTGCTGACTCGGCTTCAAGGGCTCCTGGACATGTCATGTCCATAGCGCGCACGTGGAGATCGTGAGGGGAGAGAATGACCCTCGTGGACGCCTTGCCGGATGCTGTGACGGACGCCGTGCCGGATGCCGGGAGACTGCCGTTCTTCGTCTACGGCACGCTCCGCCCCGGCGCCCCCAACCACGCCCGTTTCCTCACCGGCCGCACCCGCGCCGAGGAACCGGCCCGGCTCACCGGCGCCGTCCTGTACCCCGGCCCCGGCTACCCCTACGCCGTCGAGGCCCCGGGCGGCGTGGTGACCGGCGACCTCGTCACCGCCCGGCCGGAGGCGTACGCCGACCTGCTCGCCACCCTCGACCGGTTGGAGGAGTACGCGCCGGGCGACCCGCGCAACCTCTACGACCGGGCCGCGAGGAACGTCGTACGGGTCGCCGACGGCTCGCCCGTCCGCGCCTGGGTCTACCTCGCCGCCCCGGCCGTCGCGGCCGGGCTGCGCGCCCGCGCCACGCCGATCGAGGGCGGGGAGTGGCGGGCCGCGGACCGGTGAGCCCGGTGGAGGGGCCCTAAAGCCCCGCCACCGCCACCGCCTCCACCCGCACCGCGCACACCTTGAACTCCGGCATCCGCGAGGTCGGGTCGAGGGCCGGGTTGGTCAGGGTGTTGGCGCGTCCCTCGCCCGGCCAGTGGAAGGGCATGAACACCGTGTCGGGCCGGATGCCGGAGGTGATGCGGGCCGGTGCCACCGCCCGCCCGCGCCGCGACACGACGGCCACCGGATCGCCGTCGGCCGCCCCGAGCCGCGCCGCCAGCCGCGGGTGCAGCTCCACGAAGGGGCCGGGGGCGGCGGCGTTCAGCTCCTCCACCCGCCGGGTCTGCGCCCCGGACTGGTACTGCGCCACGACCCGGCCGGTCGTCAGCAGCACCGGGTACTCGTCGTCCGGCTCCTCGGCGCTCGGCCGGTGCGAGACGGGGGCGAACCGGGCCCGGCCGTCGTCGGTGGCGAAACGGTCGAGGAAGAGGCGCGGGGTGCCGGGGTGGGACGCGGCGTCATCGTCCAGGGGCGCCGGACACGGCCAGAACACCCCGTCCTCCTCCGCCAGCCGCCGGTAGTCGATCCCGGAGTAGTCCGCGGGACCCCCCGCGCTCGCCCGGCGCAGTTCCTCGAAGACCTCCTCCGGCTCGGTCGGGAAGCCCTGCTCCACCCCGAGCCGGCCGGCCAGCCCGTGCAGCACCTCCAGGTCGCTGCGGACACCGTCCGGTGGCGTGATCGCCCGCCGCCGCAGCAGCACCCGCCCCTCCAGGCTGGTCGTCGTCCCCGTCTCCTCCGCCCACTGCGTCACCGGCAGCACCACGTCCGCGAGCGCCGCCGTCTCGGAGAGCACCACGTCGCACACGGCCAGGAAGTCCAGGGACCGCAGCCGCCCCTCGATGTGCGCCGCGCGGGGCGCCGACACCACCGGGTTGGACCCCATCACCAGCAACGACCTGATGTCCGTTCCCAGCGCGTCCAGCAGCTCGTACGCACTGCGCCCCGGACCCGGCAGCGAGTCCGGGTCCACGCCCCACACCCCGGCCACGTGCCGCCGCGCCGCCGGATCGGTCAGCTTGCGGTAGCCCGGCAACTGGTCGGCCTTCTGCCCGTGCTCGCGCCCGCCCTGCCCGTTGCCCTGCCCGGTCAGGCACCCGTACCCGGACAGCGGCCGACCGGCCCGCCCCGTCGCCAGGCACAGGTTGATCCACGCGCCCACCGTGTCCGTCCCCTTGGCCTGCTGCTCGGGCCCGCGCGCGGTCAGCACCATCGCCGCGTCCGGAGCGCAGAACAGCCGCACCGCCTCCCGCAGTTCCGGCACGGACACCCCCGTGATCCGCTCCACGTACTCCGGCCAGTGCGCCATCGCCGCCGCCCGCGCCTCCTCCCAGCCCGCCGTGCGCTCCTCGACGTACTCCGCGTCCACCCGGCCCTCGGCGACGACCAGGTGCAGCATGCCCAGCGCGAGCGCGAGATCCGTGCCGGGCCTGGGCGCGAGGTGCAGGTCGGCCTGCTCCGCGGTCTTCGTCCGCCGCGGGTCGACGACGATCAGCGTGCCGCCGTTCTCGCGCAGCTCGGTGAAGTAGCGCAGGGACGGCGGCATCGTCTCCGCCGGGTTCGACCCGACGAGGATCACGCACCCGGTCCTCGGGATGTCCTCCAGTGGGAACGGCAGCCCCCGGTCCAGCCCGAACGCCTTCGTGCCGGCCGCGGCGGCCGACGACATGCAGAACCGCCCGTTGTAGTCGATCTGCGAGGTCCCCAGCACCACCCGCGCGAACTTCCCCAGCGCGTACGCCTTCTCGTTGGTCAGCCCGCCCCCGCCGAACACCCCCAGCGCGTCCGCGCCGTACTCCGCCCGCGTGCGGGCCAGGTTCCCGGCGATCCGCCCCAGCGCCTCGTCCCAGCCCGCCGGCACGAGCACCCCCTCGGCCGACCGCACCAGCGGCGAGGTCAGCCGCACGCCCGACGAGAGCACCGCCGGCGCCGTCCGCCCCTTGCCGCACAGCGCGCCCCGGTTCACCGGGAAGTCCGCGCGCTCGGACACCTCGACGGTTCCGTCGGCGGCGGGCGTCAGATTCATCCCGCACTGCAGCGCGCAGTACGGGCAGTGCGTGGGCGTGGGCGTGGCGGTGTTCTGCATGCCGCCAGCGTGCGACGCGCGTGTTACGCGTCCGGGCGGCCGTTTGTTACGCCGCCGGGACGGTGACCTCCCCGGCGGACCTGGGCGGCCGTGAGGGTGCATGCCTGCCGTTGCCGGCACCGGCCCCCGGACCCGTCTCCGCACGGCAAGGGGCGGGAACAGGGCCGCGGCCCCGCTCCCGCCCCGTCACGGGCCGTCCCGCTCAGGGACGGCCAGGGTCAGCACTCGTAGGCGTAGTACGGCTCGTCGCCCGGCTCCAGACCGATGGTCCCGATCGAGTACGGGGCGATCTGGATGCAGTCCGGGTCCCACCCGTCGACCTCGACGCTGGCGGAGATGGTGTGACCGCAGGCGTTGTAGATGTCGGCCCAGCCGTAGCCGTAGTCGTAGAGCTTGGCGCAGCCCGGCTCCATCACCGGTGCGTCGTCGCCGTCGTCGGCCGCGGCGGTCCCGGCCGCCGCCGGCAGCGCGAACAGCGCCGCGGCGACGGCCGTGACCAACGTGGAGCGAAGTCCGGTCATCAAATGTCCCTTCCCCAGGAGCGCGGCGGTCGGCCCTTTCCGCTGCCGCGCACCGACGAAGCTACGCGTAGTCATGCGCGTACTGAGAGTGCTCAAGGGCTTGTTTCACGCTGCTGAGTGAAGCGCACACGACAAACCCGTCGGGACCGGAATGCCCTGATCCGTCCGCTCAGTCATTCGCCCTCAGCCGGGGGTGCTCAACGCCCGTGCCACGCCCGGCTCCTCGGGCCCCAGGAACCGCGGCTCGGGCTCGAACACCGCGTCGAGCGCCGCCTTTCCCGCCGCCAAGACCTCCCGGGCGCCCCCGTAGTACCAGGTCACGTCGCGCACCTCCTCGACCCCGACGCCGTACGACGCCACCCCGGCCTCCTGGCACAGTGCGACCGCCCGCCGGATGTGGAAGTCCTGGCTGATCAGCACCGCCCGGTCGACACCGAAGATCTTCTTCGCGCGTATGCAGGAGTCCCACGTGTCGAAGCCCGCGTAGTCGCTGACGATCCGCCGGTCGGGCACCCCGTGCCGGACCAGGTACGCGCGCATGGCGTCCGGCTCGTCGTACTCCTCGCGGCTGTTGTCCCCGGTGACGAGCACCACCTCGACCCGGCCCGCGCGGTACAGCTCCGCCGCCGCGTCCAGCCGGTGCGCGAGGTACGGCGATGGCTCCCCGTCCCACAGCCCCGCGCCGAACACGACCGCGACGTCGGTGCGGGGCACGTCGGCGGTGGTGCGCAGCCGGTCCTCCGTCACGACGCGCAGCCACGCGCCCGGCAGCAGCGCCAGCACGCACCCGGCCGCCACCGCCCGCACCAGCCGCCGCTGCCCCTTCCGGGTGCGCGGAAGGCGCGGTCTGCGAGGTCTCCAGCGGCGCATCGGTGTCGGTCCCCTCCCTGATCGTCCCCTGACCCCAGGGACGCCCGGGGGCGTCCGCCGGTTCACCCGCCGCTCACACGTACCGCCCGGCGCCGCGTGAACCGCCGGAAAACACCCGTGACATCCGCGCAACGGGGAGGCAACGTCCGCCCGCCACCCTCGGTGCATGACGGCGACGACAGTGATGAGCAAGAGGGACACAGCGACCCCCGGCGGCACCCCCGCCCTGGTCGTCGTCGCCCACGGCAGCCGCGACCCGCGCGCCCTGAGCACCGTACGGGCCCTGCTCGACCGGGCCCGCGCCCTGCGCCCCGCCCTGCCGGTGCACCTCGGTCACATCGAACTGAACGAGCCCCTGCTGCCCGACACGCTCACCGCCCTCGGCGACGGGGATGCCGTCCTCGTCCCGCTCCTCCTCAGCCGCGGCCACCACGTGAAACGGGACATCCCGGAGATGGCCGCGGCCTCCCCGGCCCGCACCCGCGTGGCCGCCCCGCTAGGCCCGCACCCTTTCCTCGTGGACGCCCTGCACGACAACCTCCTGGAGGCAGGCTGGCCCCTGCACGCCCCGCGGGACGCCGCCGTCGTCCTCGCCGCGGCGGGCTCCCGCGACCCGGACTCCAGGACCGACACGGACCGCACGGCAAGACTCCTGTCCGCCCGCCTCGGTGTCCCGGTGCTCCCGGCGTACGCCTCGGCGGCGGCCCCGACGGTCCCGGAGGCCGTACGCGTGCTGACCGCCCGCGGCTACCGCAACGTCGCCGTCGCCTCGTACTTCACGGCCCCGGGCCGCTTCGCGACCGAGTGCGCGACAGCGGCCCCGTGGATCGCGTCGACCCCGCTGGGCACCCACCCGGCGATGGCCCGTCTCCTCCTCCACCGCTACGACGAGGCGATGGAATCGAACCCGGGCGGTGCCTCGATACGCCGGGCAACCGCGACTCCCTAGGGGCGCGGGGAACTGCGCGACCAGCCACAACCGGTCCTGCACTGACCCGACAACCTCACCCGGCACACGTAGGGCCGCCCCAACTGTCACACCTTCCGCTTAATGTTCATGGCATGGAAGGCACAGGCACCCCACCCTCGTACGACCCCACGTCAGTGGCCCGCTACGCCCCCGAACCCGACAAACGCCCCGGCCGCACCGCCTTCCAACGCGACCGCGCCCGCATCCTGCACTCCGCCGCCCTGCGCCGCCTCGCCGGAAAGACCCAGGTCGTCGCGCCGGGGGAGGGCAACCCCATGTGGGACGCCAGCCCCCGCACCCGCCTCACCCACTCCCTGGAGTGCGCCCAGGTCGGCCGCGAGCTCGGCGCCGCCCTCGGCTGCGACCCCGACCTCGTCGAGGCCGCCTGCCTCGCCCACGACCTGGGCCACCCGCCCTTCGGCCACAACGGCGAACAGGCGCTGAACGACTTCGCCGAGGACTGCGGCGGCTTCGAGGGCAACGCCCAGTCGCTGCGGCTCCTCACCCGCATCGAGCCCAAGCGGTTCACCGAGGCCGGCTCCGTCGGCCTCAACCTCACCCGCGCCACCCTCGACGCCGCCACCAAGTACCCCTGGCCCCGCGGCGCCCACCCCACCGCACCGGCGTCCCCCAAGTTCGGCGTCTACGACGACGACCGGCCCGTCTTCGCATGGCTCCGCGCCGACGCCCCCGGCGCCCGCACCTGCTTCGAGGCGCAGGTCATGGACTGGGCCGACGACGTGGCGTACTCCGTGCACGACGTCGAGGACGGCCTGCACGCCGGCCACATCGACCCGAACTGCCTGCTCGCCGACCCCGAGCGGGAGGCGGTCTTCGACGCGGCCGTCGGGCGGTACGTCCCGGACGGCACCGACCACGCCGAACTCGCCGCCGCCCTCGACCGCCTCCTCGCCCAGGACTGGTGGCCGCACGGCTACGACGGCTCGGCCGTCGCCCAGGCCCGGCTGAAGGACGCCACCAGCCAGCTCATCGGCCGCTTCTGCCTCGCCGCCGAGACCGCCACCCGGGCCGCGTACGGCGGCGGCCGGCTGACCCGGTACACGGCGGAACTCGTGGTCCCCCGCGCGACCCGCATGGAGTGCGCCGTCCTCAAGGCGGTCGCCTTCCGGTACGTCATGCAGCGCACCGAGCAGGAGCGGCTCCGCGCCGACCAGCGCGTCGTCGTCGCCGAGCTGGCCGAGGCGCTCACCGCCCGCGCCCCGGACGGGCTCGACCCCCAGTTCCGTGCCCTGTTCGACACGGCCGCCGACGACCGCGCCCGCAAACGGGTGATCGTCGACCAGATCGCCTCGCTCACCGACGCCTCGGCCCGCTCGCTTCACGCCCGCCTGACGGGGCATCCATGAGACTGGCGGGACAGGAGTGACCCGACGGGCCGGGAGCGCCGGGAACAGCGCCCCGGGTGGCCTGATCGGGTCACTCCCTCTTCCCGCGCCACGCCACGTGCGGGACGCTCGCATGTGGCGGCACCCTGACGAGGAGGCAGACAAGTGGTCGACGCGGATCAGACATTCGTCATCGTCGGAGGCGGCCTGGCCGGCGCGAAGGCGGCCGAGACACTCCGCTCGGAGGGGTTCAGCGGCCGGGTGATCCTCATCTGCGACGAACGCGACCACCCCTACGAGCGCCCGCCGCTGTCCAAGGGTTTTCTCCTCGGCAAGGAGGAACGCGACAGCGTCTTCGTCCACGAGCCCGCCTGGTACGCGCGGCACGACATCGAGCTGCACCTCGGCCAGACCGTCGACGCCGTCGACCGTGCCGCCAAGACCGTCCACTACGGCGACGACGGCACCCACGTCAGGTACGACAAGCTGCTCATCGCGACCGGCGCCGAGCCCCGCCGCCTCGACGTCCCCGGCACCGGCCTCGCGGGCGTCCACCACCTGCGCCGCCTCGCCCACGCCGAGCGCCTCAAGGGCGTCCTCGCCTCCCTCGGCCGGGACAACGGCCACCTCGTGATCGCCGGCGCCGGCTGGATCGGCCTGGAGGTCGCGGCGGCGGCCCGCGAGTACGGGGCGGAGGTGACGGTCGTGGAGCCCGGCCCGACCCCGCTGCACGGCGTCCTCGGCCCCGAGCTGGGCTCCGTCTTCGCCGAACTGCACGAGGCGCACGGCGTCCGCTTCCGCTTCGGCGTGCGGCTGACCGAGATCGTCGGCCAGGACGGCATGGTGCTGGCCGCCCGCACCGACGACGGCGAGGAGCACCCCGCGCACGACGTGCTCGCCGCGATCGGCGCCGCCCCGCGCACCGCGCTGGCCCAGGCGGCGGGCCTGGAGATCGCCGACCGCGCGGCCGGCGGCGGCATCGTCGTCGACGCGGACCTGCGCACCTCCGACCCCGACATCCACGCCGCCGGTGACGTCGCATCCTTCCACCACGCCCTCTTCGACACCCGCCTGCGCGTCGAGCACTGGGCGGGCGCCCTGAACGGCGGCCCGGCGGCCGCCCGCGCGATGCTCGGCAGGGGACCGGCCCACGACCGCGTGCCCTACTTCTTCACCGACCAGTACGACCTGGGCATGGAGTACTCCGGCTGGGCGCCGCCCGGCTCCTACGACCAGGTGGTGATCCGCGGGGACGCGGCCAAGCGCGAGTTCATCGCCTTCTGGGTGAAGGAGGGCCGGGTGCTGGCCGGGATGAACGTCAACGTGTGGGACGTCACGGAGCCGATCCAGCAGCTGATCCGCTCGAAGGCCCAGGTGGACACGGAGGCGCTGGCCGACCCGCACATCGCTCTGGACAGCCTCGTCCCGTGACTGTCGGACCGTCCCCGTAGAATTCACGCGTGGCAGGACGGATCAACGACGAGGACGTGAAGGCGGTACGGGACGCGGTCCCGATCGACGCCGTCGTCTCGGAGTACCTCCAGCTGCGAGGCGCGGGCGGCGGCAACCTGAAGGGGCTGTGCCCGTTCCACGACGAGAAGTCCCCGTCCTTCCAGGTCAGCCCGAGCAAGGGTCTCTTCCACTGCTTCGGCTGCCAGGAGGGCGGCGACACCATCACGTTCGTGATGAAGATCGACCACCTCACCTTCTCGGAGGCGGTCGAGCGCCTGGCCGGCCAGGCGGGCATCACCCTGCGTTACGAGGAGGGCGGGTACAACCCGACCCACCAGCGCGGCGAACGCATCCGCCTGGTCGAGGCCCACAAGATCGCCGCCCAGTGGTACGCGGAGCAGCTGGCGACCAGCCCCGAGGCGGACACCGGCCGCGCCTTCCTCGCCGACCGCGGCTTCGACCAGGCCGCCGCCGAGCACTTCTCCGTCGGCTACAGCCCCCAGGGCTGGGACCACCTCACCCGCTTCCTGCGCGGCAAGGGCTTCAGCGACAAGGAGCTGCTGCTCTCCGGGCTCTCCCAGGAGGGCCGCCGCGGCCCCATCGACCGCTTCCGCGGCCGGCTGATGTGGCCCATCCGCGACATCGGCGGCGACGTCGTCGGCTTCGGCGCCCGGAAGCTCTACGAGGCGGACAACGGCCCGAAGTACCTGAACACCCCCGAGACCCCGATCTACCGCAAGTCCCAGGTCCTGTACGGCATCGACCTGGCGAAGAAGGACATCGCGAAGGCGTCCCGCGCCGTCGTCGTCGAGGGCTACACCGACGTCATGGCCTGCCACCTCGCCGGGGTGACGACCGCCATCGCGACCTGCGGCACCGCCTTCGGCGGCGACCACATCAAGATCCTGCGCCGGCTGCTGATGGACAACGGCTCGGCCCGCGTGATCTTCACCTTCGACGGCGACGCGGCCGGCCAGAAGGCGGCCCTGCGCGCCTTCGAGGACGACCAGAAGTTCGCCGCCGAGACGTACATCGCCATCGCCCCCGACGGCATGGACCCCTGCGACCTGCGCCTGGCCAAGGGCGACGACGCGGTCGCCGACCTGGTGGAGCCGCGCACCCCGCTCTTCGAGTTCGCGCTCCGCCAGATCGTGAGCCGCTACGACCTGGACACCCCGGCCGGCCGCGCCGCCGCCCTGGACGAGGCCGCCCCGGTCGTCGCCCGCATCAAGAACAGCGGCGCCCAGCACGAGGTCGCCGTGCAGCTCGCCGGCATGCTCGGCATTCTCGACACCCAGTTCGTGGTCAAGCGGATCGCCCAGCTCGCCCGCTGGGCCCGCGACCGCGGCGGCAAGGGCCCCGACCCCGACCGCCGGCAGCAGCACGGCAACGGCGGCGGTCCGCAGGCGTACGCGCCCCCCGCCGCCACCGGCCCCCGCGCGGGCGGCCCGGCCCTCAACCTCCGCAACCCCGTCTTCGCCACCGAACGCGAACTGCTCAAGCTCGCCCTCCAGCGCCCCGAGCTGGTCTCCCCGGCCTTCGACGCGTACGGCGTGGACGAGTTCACCGCCGCGCCCTACGCCGCCGTACGCCAGGCGATCCTGGAGGCGGGCGGCGCCGAGTTCGGCGTCCAGGACCCGCAGGACTACCTGGTCCGCGTCCGCGACGCCGCCCCGGACGACACCGTCCGCGCGACGGTCACCGAGCTGGCCGTCGAGGCGATCATGCTGCACCGGGGCGTCAAGGACGTCGACGAGGTCTACGCGGGCGCCCAGCTGGTCACCGTCCGCCGCCGCGCCGTCGAACGCCGCATCCGCGACATCACGGGCCGCCTCACCCGCCTCACCGGCCACGGCGACCCCGCCGAACTGGCCGCCGTGCAGAACGAGCTCTGGGTCCTCCAGCAGTACGACCAGACCCTGCGCGAACACGGCGCCGCGGCGCTCTGAACGCCCCCGGGTAACCGCCCGGTCACGCCCCGGACGCAAAAAGTCACCGCACGCCCCTCGTGGCGGCGATGTGTCGTACCCCACACTGGGGGCGGTGCCTGAGTCCTCGGAGCGCGGCCGGGTCCCCCGATCCCCGCGGTTCCGTCCCACGCGTACGGGGCGGACAGCGGCGTGCGAGCCGGCTCCGTCCCCGAAGTACCGCCGCCGGCCCCCGCCGGCCGCGTCCATCCTGGAGGTCGCCCCCGTGCAGACCCAGACCCTCACCCAGACCGACACCAGTACCGACGGCGCGGAGCCGGACGCGGCCGGCGGTGTCCTCGTCGCGATGCCGCAGCAGCCCCGTGCCGTGCACCACCCCGACGACCGGCCCGTCGAGGAGGACGCGTCCGTCGACGCCGTCGTGTCCGTCGAACCGCCGCCGCCCACCCGCACGGAGAGCGGCGGGCCCTCCTCCGACCTGTTCCGCCAGTACCTGCGGGAGATCGGCCGGATCCCACTGCTCAGCGCCGCCGAGGAGGTCGACCTCGCCCGGCGGGTGGAGGCCGGGCTGTTCGCCGAGGAGAAGCTGCGGCTCACCCCCGACCTGGACAGTCGGCTCGCCCTGGACCTCGACCGGCTCGTCGTCATGGGGCGCCTGGCCAAGCGCCGCCTGATCGAGGCGAACCTGCGGCTCGTGGTGTCGGTGGCCAAGCGGTACGTCGGACGCGGACTGACCATGCTGGACCTGGTCCAGGAGGGGAACCTGGGGCTGATCCGGGCCGTGGAGAAGTTCGACTACGCCCGCGGCTTCAAGTTCTCCACCTACGCCACCTGGTGGATCCGCCAGGCCATGTCGCGGGCGCTGGCCGACCAGGCGCGCACCATCCGCGTCCCCGTCCACGTCGTGGAACTGATCAACCGGGTGGTCCGCGTCCAGCGCCGCATGCTTCAGGAACGCGGCTATGAGCCGACGCCGAAGGAGGTCGCCGCCCACCTGGACCTGGCCCCCGAACGGGTCGGCGAGGTGCTGCGCCTCGCCCAGGAGCCGGTCTCGCTGCACGCCCCGGTGGGGGAGGAGGACGACGTCGCCCTCGGCGACCTCATCGAGGACGGCGACGCCGCCAGCCCCGTCGAGTCCGCCGCGTTCCTGCTGCTGCGCCAGCACCTGGAGGCGGTGCTCTCCACTCTCGGCGAACGCGAGCGCAAGGTCGTCCAGCTCCGGTACGGCCTGGTCGACGGCCGGCCCCGCACGCTGGAGGAGATAGGCCGCATCTTCGGGGTCACCCGCGAGCGGATCCGCCAGATCGAGTCCAAGACGCTCAACAAGCTCCGGGACCACGCCTACGCGGACCAGCTGCGCGGGTACCTCGACTGAGGCGGAACCTCGACCGGGACCGGGACCGAGACCGGGACCGGGGGCGGCCCGGTCAGGCTTCGTCCGGGCCCGCCGTCTCCCGCCGCTTCCAGGCGTCGATACCGGCGCCGATCGCCACGCCGCACCCGGCCCCGAGTCCGACGCCCATCCCCGGGTTGCCGCCCAGCTGCCCGAGGCTGATGCCCAGCGCCACACCGATCGGCAGGCAAAGGCCCAGCCCCGCGCCCGTCCGGTACCTGATGCCGCCACCCGTCCCGTCCGTACCCGCAGCCTTGCCGTCGTCCGTCATCGTCCCGTTCCCCCTCGTGTCCGTGGCCGCCCGGTCAGTCGACCTCGGCGACCGCCTGCGCGAACTGCGCCGCGTACAGGCGCGCGTACCCGCCGCCGGCCGCCAGCAGGTCACCGTGCGTGCCCTGCTCGATGATGGACCCATTCTCCATCACCAAGATCACGTCGGCGTCGCGGATCGTCGACAGCCGGTGCGCGATGACGAAGGACGTCCGCCCGTGCGCCAGCTTGGCCATCGCCTTCTGGATCAGCACCTCGGTACGGGTGTCCACCGACGAGGTCGCCTCGTCCAGGACCAGGATCACCGGGTCGGACAGGAATGCCCGCGCGATCGTGATCAGCTGCTTCTCGCCCGCGCTCACCCCCGTGCCCTCGTCGTCGATCACCGTGTCGTAGCCGTCGGGCAGCGTCCGCACGAACCGGTCGGCGTGCGCGGCCCGTGCCGCCTCCTCGATCTCCCCGCGCGTCACCTTCCGCGCCGCCCCGTACGCGATGTTCTCCGCGATGGTGCCGCCGAACAGCCAGGTGTCCTGGAGCACCATGCCGATGCCGGAGCGCAGCTCGTCCCGGGACATCTTGGCGATGTCCACGCCGTCCAGGGTGATCCGGCCGCCGGAGACCTCGTAGAACCGCATCAGCAGGTTGACCAGGGTGGTCTTGCCGGCGCCCGTGGGGCCGACGATGGCGACCGTGTGGCCCGGCTCCACCTTCAGCGACAGGTCCTCGATCAGCGGCTTCTCGGGGTCGTAGCGGAACGACACGTGCTCCAGCTCCACCCGCCCGCGCAGGTCCTCGGGCCGGACGCCCGGGATCGGGTCCGCCGACTGCTCCTCGGCGTCCAGCAGCTCGAAGACCCGCTCCGCCGACGCCACGCCCGACTGCACCAGGTTCGCCATCGACGCGACCTGCGTCAGCGGCATCGAGAACTGCCGGGAGTACTGGATGAAGGCCTGCACGTCACCGATGGACAGGGTGCCGGAGGCCACCCGCAGGCCGCCGACCACCGCGACCAGCACGTAGTTCAGGTTGGACACGAACATCATCAGCGGCTGCATGATCCCGCTGTTGAACTGCGCCTTGAACCCCGCCTCGTACAGCGCCTCGTTCTGCTCGGCGAACTGCTTCGCCGACTCCTCCTGCCGCCCGAACACCTTCACCAGCGTGTGCCCCGTGTACATCTCCTCGATGTGCGCGTTCAGCGTGCCCGTCGAGCGCCACTGCTGCACGAACTGCGGCTGCGACCGCTTGCCCACCCGCGTGGCCACCACGAACGACAGCGGCACCGTCACCAGCGCCACCAGCGCCAGGATCCAGGAGACGTAGAACATCATCGCCAGCACGCCGATGATCGTCAGCAGCGAGTTGATGAGCTGGCCCATCGACTGCTGCAGGGTCTGCTGGATGTTGTCGATGTCGTTGGTGGCCCGGCTCAGCACCTCGCCGCGCTGCCGCTTGTCGAAGTACGACAGCGGCAGCCGCGACAGCTTCGTCTGCACGTCCTCGCGCAGCCGGAACATCGTGCGGTTCACCGCCCGGTTCACCAGCCGCGTCGCCACCGCCATCAGCAGCCCCGCCGCGCCGAACACCGCGAGCGCCAGCAGCAGCACCTCGCCCACCGCGCCGAAGTCGATGCCCTGGCCCGGCGTGAAGTCGGTGCTGCGGAGCATGTCGGCGACGTTGCCGTCACCGCGCTCCCGCATCGACTCCAGGACCTGTTCCTTCGTGGCCCCGGCCGGCATGTCCCGCCCGACGATGCCCGCGAAGATCAGGTCGGTGGCCCGGCCGAGGATCTTCGGCCCGACCACGCTGAGGCCGACGCTGACGACCACGCACGCCAGCAGCGTGAACAGGGTCGCCCGCTCCGGCCGGAACTGGGCGATCAGCCGTTTGCCCGACCCCTTGAAGTCCATCGAACGCTGGTCCGGGCCGCCCCCGGCCATCATGCGACCCGCAGGCCCCGCCATCAGGCAGCCTCCGCTTCCGTGAGCTGGGAGAGCACGATCTCCCGGTAGGTCTCGTTGTCCGCCATCAGCTCGTGGTGCCGGCCGACGCCGACCACCCGGCCCTCGTCCAGCACGATGATCCGGTCCGCCTCCCTGATGGTCGCCACTCGCTGCGCCACGATCACCACGGTCGCCTCCGCCGTCTCCCGGCCCAGTTCGGCCCGCAGCGCCGCGTCGGTCGCGTAGTCGAGGGCGGAGAAGGAGTCGTCGAAGAGGTAGATCTCCGGGCGCTGCACCAGCGTGCGGGCGATGGCGAGCCGCTGCCGCTGGCCGCCCGACACGTTGGTGCCGCCCTGCGAGATCGGCGCGTCCAGCCCGCCCTCCAGCGCGGACACGAACTCCCTGGCCTGCGCCACGTCCAGCGCGTGCCACAGCTCCTCGTCGGTGGCGTCCGGATTGCCGTAGCGCAGGTTGGTGGCGACGGTGCCCGCGAAGAGGTACGGCTTCTGCGGCACCAGTCCCACGACCCTGGCCAGCATCTTCGGGTCGAGCGCCCGTACGTCCACCCCGTCGACCAGCACCTCGCCCTCGGTGGCGTCGACCAGCCGGGGCACCAGGCTCAGCAGGGTGGACTTGCCGCTGCCGGTCGAGCCGATGACGGCGGTCGTCTCGCCCGGCCGGGCCACCAGCTCGATGTTCCTGAGCACCGGCTCCTCGGCCCCCGGGAAGCGGAAACCGGCCCCCCGGACCTCCAGGTGCCCGTGCCGCCGCAGCTCGGTGACCGGCGCCGACGGGGGCACCACGCTGCTCTCCGTGCCCAGGACCTCCTGGATGCGCTCGGCGCACACCTCGGCGCGCGGCACCATCATGAACATGAAGGTGGCCATCATCACGGACATGACGATCTGCATCAGGTAGGCGAGGAACGCGGTCAGGTCGCCGATCTGCATCCCGCCGCTCGCGATCCGGTGGGCGCCGAACCACACCACCGCGATCGACGACAGGTTCACCACCGTCATGACCACCGGGAACATCAGCGCGAGCAGATTGCCCGCGCCGAGGGACACCTCGGTGAGGTCGGCGTTGGCCTTCCGGAAGCGCTGCTGCTCGTACTCGTCGCGCACGAAGGCCCGGATGACGCGGTTGCCGGTGATCTGCTCGCGCAGCACCCGGTTCACCGTGTCCAGGCGCTTCTGCATGGCCCGGAACAGCGGGCGCAGCCTGCGCACGATCAGCGTGACGCAGATCGCCAGCACCGGCACGACCCCGACCAGTACCCCGGACAGCGGCACGTCGAGGCCGAGGGCCATCACGATGCCGCCCACGCACATGATCGGCGCCGACACCATCAGCGTGAACGTCATCAGGGCCAGCATCTGGACCTGCTGCACGTCGTTGGTGGTCCGGGTGATCAGCGAGGGCGCGCCGAAGCCGCCGACCTCGCGGGCCGAGAAGGACTGCACCCGGTCGAAGACGGCACCGCGCACGTCCCGGCCGAGCGCGGCGGCGGTGCGGGCACCGAAGTAGACGGCACCGACGTTGCCCACCACCTGCACCAGCGAGATGGCGATCATGAGGGCGCCGTAGCCCAGGATGTAGCCGGTGTCGCCCTTGACGACACCGTTGTCGATGATGTCGGCGTTCAGCGTCGGCAGGTAGAGGCTGGCGCAGGTCTGCACGAACTGCAGCGCCACCAGCAGGGCGATGGGTTTCCGGTAGGGCCTGAGGTAGGCCCGCAGGAGTCGTATGAGCACGCTGGGTCTCTCGGAGTCGGCGGCGGGGCCGGTTGGTTGCCCCTGGCCCCTATCGTCGAACACTCCACCCGCGTTACCTCAACCGAATTAACCCAAGAGCGCGGCAAATTCCGGCCTACGAGCGGTACCGGACCCTCCGGTTCACCCGTGCAGCGCCCCCGGGTGCGTCTGCTCCCGCACCGACACGAACTGCTGCCGCACCGCCTGCCCCACCGCCAGCTCCTCGCCCGGCTCCAGCACCTGGGCCACCGCGCCCTGCCAGACCGGGGGAGTGCGCGGGTCCAGCGTGCCCTGGGACACGCCCAGCGCCCAGGCCGCCTGCCGGGCCGAGCCGATCGCGGCGTAGTCGGCGGGCTGCGGCACGACGACCTGCGTCCCGAACAGCATGGGCGCCGCCGCCTGCACGGCCGGCAGCTCGGCCGCCGCGCCCAGCAGGAAGACCCGCCGCACGTCCACACCTCGGCCGCGCAGCACGTCCAGGGCGTCCGCGAGACCGCACAGCATCCCCTCGAACGCGGCCCGCGCCAGGTGCTCCGGCTTCATCGACTCGCGTCGCAGCCCCGCCAGCGTCCCGGCGGTGTGCGGCAGGTTCGGCGTGCGCTCGCCCTCCAGGTAGGGCAGCAGCACCAGCCCGTGCGCGCCCGGCGTCGACTTCATCGCCAGCTCGGACAGGCTCTCCAGGTCCGCCGCGCCGAGCAGTTCGGCGGTGCCGCGCAGGGTCCGTACGGCGTTCAGGGTGGTGACGACGGGCAGGTGCATGCCGGTGGCGTCCGCGAGGGCGGTGATCATCCCGGACTGGTCGACGAGCGGCTCGGTGTGCACGGCCATCACGGACCCGGAGGCGCCCAGCGACACCACCGCGTCGCCCAGCCCGATGCCGAGCCCGAAGGCGGCGGCCTGGGTCTCGCCGGTTCCGGCGGAGATCAGCAGCCCCTCCGGCGTCGTACCGGCCGCGTCGGCGGGGCCGATCACCTCCGGCAGCATCGCCTGGTGCCCGAGCGCCAGCTCGACCAGGTCGGGCCGGTACCCGCCGGTCGCCGCCGACCAGTATCCGGTGCCGGACGCCCCGCCCCGGTCGGTGGTCCGCCGCGCCGGCCGCCCGAGCAGCTGCCACACCAACCAGTCGTGGGCCTGGAGCAGGGCCGCGGTCCGCGCGGCGGCCTCCGGCTCGCTGCGCGCCAGCCAGCGCAGCTTGGTCACCGCCTGCGCGGCCTGCGGGACGCAGCCCACGGCCTGCGCCCACGCCTCGCGCCCGCCGAAGGCGT
Source organism: Streptomyces sp. AC602_WCS936 (assembly GCF_019049125.1). Lineage (NCBI taxonomy): Bacteria > Bacillati > Actinomycetota > Actinomycetes > Kitasatosporales > Streptomycetaceae > Streptomyces > Streptomyces sp. AC602_WCS936. Next base: position 342,738 of record NZ_JAGMUF010000090.1, read on the forward strand.
CGATCAGGTCGGCCGCCGCCACCTGCGAGCGCTTGTCGCCGCCCACCATGGCCGGGCGCACCGTGTTGCCCTGTGCGTCCAGCGGCACGACCGAGTTCGCCTGCGCGGACACGCCGATGGCCTGCACGCCCTCCAGCAGGCCGCCACCGGCCGCCTCGCCCAGGGACAGCAGCCAGGCCTGCGGATCGACGTCGGCGGGCCGGCCCCCGCCCTCGGGGCTCTCCACCGGATGAGGCGCGTAGCCCTGCCGCAGCACGGCACCGGTGTCCGAATCGCAGACGACGATACGAGTGAAATCGGGCGAACTGTCCAACCCGGCGACTATCCCCATGCCCGAAATTCTGCCGTACCGGGAGAGGTGTCCGTACCCGGTGGGGGCACGGGATCTCCAGGGGGCACGGGTGTCAGGTGTTGCTGGTGCCCCAGTCGTCCGCGGTGCTGCCGTTGCCGTTGCGCTCGCGCAGCGACCGCACCCGCTGGGCCACCGAGTCGGGCATCCGGTCCCCGACCCGGTCGCTCACCACGTGGTACGCCTTGTCGGCGAACTGCCTGCCCTGCTGGGCGGCGGACTCGGCGGTGTTGCGCACGGCGGGGTTCTGCGCGACCTGCCGGGCGGACTTCCGCAACTGCTCGTAACGTTCCCGCCCGGCCTTCGTGCCCAGCACGTAACCCACGGCGAGTCCGACGACGAACGTGACCCTGTAACGCATGGCGGCCACCCTTCCCTTGCTCTGGCTCCGAGGTGCCGGGGAGTACCGATTGGCGGAGCACCCCCCTGCTTGCGCTAATGTATGTGTCGCAGCGAGCGCGCGCCCCCTGGCGAATACCCAGGCCGACGCGTTCGATGCGATACGAGACCTTCCTCGGTAGCTCAATTGGCAGAGCAGCCGGCTGTTAACCGGCAGGTTACTGGTTCGAGTCCAGTCCGGGGAGCTCGGTCCTCCGTAGCTCAATTGGCAGAGCAGCCGGCTGTTAACCGGCAGGTTACTGGTTCGAGTCCAGTCGGGGGAGCATGATGAACGAGGACCCCGCCGGGGTCCTTTTTCATGCCCTGCCCCATGTCCGGGAACCACGCGGCACGCTGCGGAGTCCTCAAGGTCATGAAGGCGCAGCCGTAGCCGACCAGCCGAGGCAGGAGATCGTATGAGCGGCTATGCTGCGGCAGACGGCGCGCACAGATGTACGCGACACGCCGCTATGGGGCGGTAGCTCAGCCGGTTAGAGCAGCGGACTCATAATCCGTCGGCCGTGGGTTCGAGTCCCACCCGCCCCACTCCGCGTCACCTCTGCAGAAACCTTTTCTGGACGGACGGTGGCGCCGCGCCGGCCTAACCGGCCGGCCTGGTCTCCGTGGCGTCCTCGTCGTCCCGCTCGCCCTCCGCCTGGGACGGTGTGGTGTGCGGCACGTCCGGGACGTCGTCCCGTTCGTCGTCGCGTTCGCCCTCGGCCTGGGACGGGGTCGGCTCGCTCATCGTGGTCCCTCCTCCTGCCGGACGCCGGTCGCGGGCCGAGTACCCCGGCCGCACCGCCCGCACCACACAGGACGAGGTTTCAGCGGCGCAGCCGGGCCAGCGCCGTCCGCAGGGCCGCGCGCACCTCCGCGGGCGGCGGCGGGCCGTCGCTCTCGGCACCGGCGGTGACCGCCGCGGCCACGGTGCGCAGCTTGGTGTTGGACAGCTGCGACGCCTCGCGCAGGATGTGCCACGCCTCGTCCGACGTGCAGGCGTGCAGCGCCATGAGGACGCCCCGGGCCTGGTCGATGACCGGGCGGGACGCGATCGCCCGGCGCAGCTGCTCCACCTCCTCCTGGAGGACGTGCAGCCGTTCGGCGGGGGGCGCGGGAGGCTCGGCGGCGGGCTCCGGCCGGTGGGCCGTGGCGCGCAGGGGGTCGGCGGGGTCCAGTCCGGCCAGGTCCAGGACGCGCAGCGGCTGCCCGTGCCAGTTCGTGGCCGTCGCCGGCACCGCCTGCCGGTTGCTGTAGCCGCCGAGCAGGTCCAGGAACTGTAGTCCGGCCGTGTCCATGTGCACCACGTCGCCCATGTCCAGGTCGACCCGGCCGATGCCGTCGGGCAGCGTGGCCAGCGCCTCGGCCAGGATGTCCGCGCACCCGTGGACGAGCTCTCCCCGTGGCAGGAGCAGGGCCCGGCCGGCGTGCACCTGGCCGTCGATGACCAGGGTGGCCGGCCTCCCCGCCAGACGTGGTGGTGCCGCTGAGGTCATGTCACCGCCTTGTCCGTCCATGTCGATCCCCGGCAGACGTTCGCAACGTCACACAGTCCCCGTCGGTGCACCTGCCCGCCGGGCGGGGGACTACACCCGGGCGCGGGGAATGACCGGCCCATGGGTGGGTAAAGGCGCCGCTCGTCCACCGCCGCGCGGTTTCGTTCCCGGGGCGCTCACAGCGGCGACCACCAGGTGACGGTCGTTCCCTCGCCGTCGGCCTCGCCCCCGGGCCCCGTGCCGTCGTCGAAGACCGTCAGCCGTACGCCGCCCGGGCCGTTCCGGCCGTCCGGTGAGACGGCGGTCGTGCCGACGGCGACCTCGACGCGGGTCACGTCCGGGCGGCCGGCCGCGTCCGCCAGGGCCCGGCGCAGCGCCGTGAGCAGGCGGTCCCCGACCTCGTCCTGTACGCGGGTGTCGACGGCGCCGGTGAAGTGCGTGGACGGGGGGAAGCCGAGCCGGGCGGCGGCGGACGCGGTCTCCCGCAGCACCCGGCCGCGCAGCCCGGTGGGCGGGCCGGCCGGGGGCTGCCGCAGCGCCAGGATCGTCGTACGAACCTCCTGAACCGTGGACCGCAGCTCGTCCACCGCCCGGCCGAGGATGTCCCGGACGTCGTCCGCGCCCGGCCGCCGCTGCGTGGACTCCAGCATCAGACCGGTGGCGAACAGCCGCTGCACCACCAGGTCGTGCAGGTCCCGGGCGATGCGGTCCCGGTCCTCGTAGACGGCGAGGCGCTCCCGGCCGCGCCGGGCGTCGGCGAGGACGAGGGCGAGCGCGGCCTGCGAGGCGAACTGTGTCGCGAGCAGCCGTTCGACGGCGGTGTAGGGGCGGTCGCCGCGGCGGCGGGGCAGGGCGAGGGTGCCGATCAGCCGGCCGTCCGCCCGCAGGGGCAGCATCATGCTCGGCCCGAAGCGGTGCCGCACGTGCGTCGTCATGCGCGGGTCGGTCGCCGAGTCGGCGATGAAGACGGGTTGCCCGCCGAGGAGCTGTTCCAGGACGGGGCTGCCCGGTGCGATCGTCGCGCCGACGATGCCGTCCGGGTCCTCGGGCGTCGAGGCGGTCACGATCTCCATGCCGCCCTCGGCGGTCGGCTGAAGGATCACTCCGGCACTGGCGCCGGCGAGCAGCCGGGCGCGTTCGGCGACCGTCGTCAGCGCGTCGTCCGCGCCGTCCTCGGTGAGCAGCGCGTTGGTGACGGCCGCCGCGCCCTCGATCCAGCGCTCGCGCTGCCGCGCCGCCTCGTACAGGCGGGCGTTGCCGATCGCGATGCCGGCCTGCGTGGCCAGGACCCGCAGCAACTGCTCGTCCTCGGCCGTGAACGGGTCCCCGCCGGGCCGCCCGGCCAGCCGCAGCTCGCCGAACTCCTCGTCGCGCACGTGGATCGGCATCCGCAGCCGGTCCGCCGGTTCGGGGGTGCCGTCGCGGCCCGGGGTGCGGATCTCGGCGAGGCCGTCCCGGGCGGGGTCGGCGGTGGTCAGGGCGGCCGAGGAGGCGCCGGTCAACTCGGCGGCGCCGTCCACGATGTGCTGCAGCGTGCCGCGCAGGTCGAGGTCGGTGCCGACCTCCAGGACCGCTTCGAGCAGCCGGGTCAGTCGGGGCGCGGGCTGGGTGCTAATGCCGTGCGGCTTCGTCGGTCTCTTCGGTTCCCCGGCTTCCGTCCTTCCGCGCCGCCCGTCAGTCGACCGACGTCGGGTTCAGCGCCAGCGGCTCGATGCGGCCCTCCAGCATCGTGCCGAGGCCCTGGACCGCGCACACGTCGGGCCGTTCCGCGATGTGCACCGGCATGCCGGTCGCCTGACGCAGCATCTGGTCGAAGCCGGGGAGCAGCGCGCTGCCGCCGACCATCATGATCCCGCGGTCGGCGAGGTCCGCGACCAGGTCCGGCGGGCAGTCGCGCAGCACCTTGCCGATCCCGTCGAGCACGCCCGTCAGCGGCGTCTGGATGGCGTTGCGGACGGCGGCGGTGTCGACCCGCACGCTCCGCGCCAGCCCGGTCGCCACGTCCCGGCCGTGGATCTCGGTGGACGCCGGGCCCTGCGGGGTCAGCCCGTTGCCGGACAGGGCGACCTGGAGCGGGCGTACGGACTGGCTGGGCAGCACCAGTTCGTGCTGGTGGCGCAGGAGCTGCACGATCGCGTGGTCGACGGCCTCACCACCGACCGGGATGCGCTCCGCGGTCACGATCGAGCCGAGGGAGAGCACCGCGACCTGCGTGGCGTGCGCCCCGCACACCATGATCATGGTCGCCTCGGGCTGCTCCACCGGCAGCCCGCAGCCGACCGCCGCGGCGATCAGCGTGTCGACGAGTTCCACCCGGCGCGCGCCGAGCCCCACCAGCGTCTCGATCGCCGCCCGCTGGGAGAGGGGGTCCGCGTCGTGCGGGGTGCACACGGCGGCGCGCAGCCGGGGCTTGCGGCGCAGCGCGCGGCGGACCTTGTCGCCGAGCAGGTGCCGCAGCATCCGCTGGGCCATCTCGATGTCGACGACCGTGCCGCCGGACACGGGCCGTACGACGCGGATGTAGCCGGGGGTGCGGCCCGTCATCTTCTCCGCGAACTCACCGACCGCGATGAGCGCGCCGGTGCGGGTGTTGACCGCGGCGGCGGACGGCTGGTCGACGACGAGCCCGGCACCCTTGACGTACACGCGGGTCCGCGCCGCGCCCAGGTCGACGGCGAAGTGGCAGCGGCGCAGCGCCTCCAGGCTGGCGGTACTGGCGGTCATGGCGGATCCTCCCGAGAGCGCGGACCGTGCGGGGCCGGCGGGTGGCCGGCCTCCTTGGCATCGTGCGCGGGACAGGGAGCGGTCAGCGGCCGGCCGGCGCCGCGGGCTCCCCGGCGGCGGCCCGTCCGACCGGCCGGTACCAGCCGGTGTCGTCGGCCAGCGGCCGGAAGGTGTCCGGGGCGAAGGCGGGGCCGTCCTGCCCTTCCTCGTACACCTCGTCGTAGTAGAGGGAGTCCGAGAGGGCGATGAGCGCCTGGGCGCCGGAGGAGTCCAGGGCGTCGCGGACCGACCGGGGATCGGCCCGGAAGACCTGCTCCTCGCCGCCGTCGAGCCGGAACTCCGCCTGCCAGAACTCCGCCAGCAGCCGCGGACCGCCCAGGTGCGCCAGCAGCCCGGGCAGGCCCTCGACGGTCGCCCGCAGCAGGGGGGAGGCCTCCACCCGCGGCGCCAGCAGCACGAGCAGGTCGCCCGCCCGGTCGTCCAGGAGCTGGTACGCGTCGCCGTGCAGCCCGCTGTCCGCGAGCAGGTCGGTGACGACGCGGTGCAGGGCGGCGCGGGCTTCACCGTCCGGGGGGCCGTCGGCGAAGGCGTAGCGGGCGCAGTCGTGGAAGTCGGTGTCGAGGCCGGCGTCGTCGTCCGCGTCATCCGCGTCGTCCGCCGTGTGTTCCGCCCCGGAGCCCCACGCGCCCCCCGCCATGGCCCCCACCGGTTCCCCCACCGGGACTTCCCACATGTCCACGGGGAAGCGGGAAGCGTCGGTCTCCGTCTCTCCGGCCCGTACGGCGATCTCCTCGGCCGCCTCCGCCTCCGCCTCCTGCTCGCTGGGGCGACCCTCCTCGCCCTCGCCCAGCAGCGGCGTCCACAGACCGTCCTCCGTGAGGAAGGGCCCCTCCGGAAGTTCGTCCGGCGCGGACACGGCGGTCTGTGGCCCGTCCGGGTCCGCCGTCCCTTCGTACTCCTCCCACGGGGCGTCGTCCGCAGGACCGGCGTGTTCCTCGCGCAGTTCCCGGCCCAGCGCCACCAGCGCCGGGCTCCTCCCTCCGGACAGCTCGTACTCCCCGTACACCTCCAGCGCCTCCTCGACCCGGCCCTGGCGGCGCAGTGCGATCAGGTACAGGCGGCGGAAGTCCTCCCGGTGCGGGTGCGCGCGCAGCAGGCCGGCCAGGTCGTCGGCGGCCCGGTCGTACTCGCCCAGGGCCAGGTCGAGTTCGGCCCGCTTGGTGTGCAGGGCGAGGCGGAGCCGCGTGAGGCGGACGCGGGCGGTGCGGGCGGCGGGGCCCGGCACGTCCGCCAGGGGTTCCGTGCCGCGCCACAGCGCCAGCGCCTCGGTGACGTGGTCGTGGGCCTCGGCGAGCGCGCCCACCAGCCGCGCCGCGTCGGCCCGGCGCACCAGCTCGTCGCAGTGCACCACGTCCACGTGGTCGCAGCTGGTGTGCAGGGCGTAGCCGTGGGCGGACGTCGCCAGTACGCCCGGACCCAGCACGGCGGCCAGCTCGCCGGCCGCCCTGGTCACCTCGGCCCGGGAGTCGCGCGGCTCGTCGCCCGGGTCCCACAGCCCCCACCGCAGCTCCTCGTGCGTCACCGTGCGGCCGTGCTTGAGCAGCAGCGTGGCGAGCAGCGCGCGGACGGCGGGCGGCAGCGTGGGCGAGCCGTCCGGGAGGTCGACCCGCAGCGGGCCCAGGGCGCCGTACCGGCGCGGCTCGTACGCCTCCCCGGCCCTGGTCGGCAGCTCGGGGTGGGTGAGCAGGTCCCGGCCCCGGGCCTGGGTCTCCAGCGACGGGAACATCAGCTGGTCGAAGGCGTGCGCGTAGTGGATGCGCAGGGCCTCGGGCAGCCGGTCCAGGCGGCGGGACTCGATGGGGACGGTCAGGTGCGAGGTCCCCGAGGTCAGCAGCAGCGCGACGTCGCACAGGGCCCGCAGGTCCTCGGAGCGCCCGGCGGGGCCCGAGGTGCGGCCCGGTTCGAAGAGGCTGAGCCGGGCCGTGCCGTCCGGCAGCAGGACCACCCGGGACGCCTCCAGACCGCCGTGCGTGACGCCCGCCTCGTGCAGGGCGGTGAGGGCCCGTGCGAGCTGGGCCCCGACCGACACCGTCAGCGGCGGCGGCAGCCGTCGGCCGTTGGACCGGACGAGCGCGTTCAGGGCGATGCCGTCGAGGTGCTCCATGACGACGTACGGGACGTCGTCCTCGATGCCGCCGTCGAGGACGGTCACCACGTTCGGGTGGGCGAACTCCGTCAGACGGCGCGCGTCCCTCAGGAACGCCCGGCGCGAGGCGGCGTCGGGGAGCGGATCGTGCAGCCGGACCGCCACGGTCCGGTTGGACCCGGTGTCCTCGGCCAGCCACATCCTCCCGGCCGGTGCGAGCCGCCGCACCGGCCGGTAGCGGGCGCGCAGCTCGGGCGGGAAGGGCGAGGGGCCCGGTGGGCGCGGCGACGTGGACAGCTGTCGTGCGCTCTCCTGGCTGATCGCCGCGAACGACCCTTTACCGTCGGCCCGTTCGGTGCCGTCGCGGGAGGGGGTCAGCGCACGGAACTCGCCGGGCGAGCGCCCGGCCCGCTCGTCGATGAGGCCGCCGGTCCGCAGCAGCAGCTCGTGGGTGCGGGCGCGCGCGGTGCGGGGCAGACCGCGCAGGAGCAGCTCGCGTACGCCGGGGCGGAACTCGTAGGAGCCGGGCGGCCCGGGGACGGTGGTGAGCAGGCCGCTGAGGATGACCTCGGCCAGGTGGCTCGGGAGCGGGTCCGGTTCGACGGCGGCCTGCACCAGCCGCATCACCGGCAGGTCCGGGCGCCCGAGCGCGAGGTGGCCGGCCAGCCGGAAGGCCTGCGGGGACGCGCCCGCGCGAAAGCGCAGGACCAGTTCCCCGGCGGACAGCCGGGCGACGTCGGCGCGGTCGTCGGCGTCGGCGGGCAGGGGGCGGTGCAGTACGGCCGCCGCGCCCGGGTACCGGGTGCCGCCCGGACTCGCGACCAGCGACGACCAGTTCGCCAGCCACTCGGGGCCGGGCTCCAGCACCGGCACGTGCACGGAACCCCGGGGGGCTCGCGGCGCGGCGCCGTCGTACGGGGTGAAGTCGAGCGCGGCGCTGGGCGCGGCCCGGTGCGGGGCGGACAGCAGGCCGGGCACCGGCGGCAGCGCGGTGTCCCGCCACAGCTGTTCGGGCAGCGGTTGGAGGACGGCGAGGGGCGTGCGGTGCGCCCAGCGGCGCAGGGTGGCGAACCACCGGGTGCCGGCCGGGCCCTCCCGCCACTGCGGTCCCATGCAGTCGCTGATCAGCAGGGTGACCGTGCGGCCGTCGGCGGGCGCCTGGGCGCCGTCGCCGGGGACCGTGCCGTCGGCATCCGCGCGGTGCAGGGCGACCGTGCGGAAGACGCCCGACTGGGCGAGCGCGGCGTGCAGTTCACGCACCAGGGGCTGCCAGACGGGCATCGTGGGACCCGCGTCGTGCACCAGGTTCAGCCGCAGCCACCGCTCCCGCACGGGGCGCAGTACCGGCAGCCACCACTCGGGTCCGGCGCCGAGCCGGGCGATGCGGTCGGCGGTCGCGGCCTCGTCCACCTCCCGGCCCACCGGGGCGTCGGTACGGCGTTTGAGCGGGCGCAGCGACCGCTGGAGCGCCAGAGGGTGGCGCAGCATCGGCGGGGCGGGCGCCAGCAGGGCGCTGTGCGGTTCGGCCGCCGCCGTCCCCGGGGCGGGCGCCGGGGCGGGCAGGCGCAGGGGGCTGCGGGGGGCGGCCGGCTCGGGCGCGGGAGGGGCTCCGGTTGGACGGTCCTGCCGCCGAGGCTCCCGGGGGCGATCGGCCGTCGGCGGCGGTACGGGAGCGGGCGTGGGCGTGGGCGGCGGCTTGGGCGCCGCGGGTTCCGTACCGGCCGACGGGCCCGGCGGGTGGTGTTCGGCGGACTCCATGTGCCCCGCCAGCCACAGGAGTTCCGCCAGCTCCAGCGGCGTGGGGCGGGGGCCCGAGGACGCCCGGCCGAGGATGTCGGCGAGGCGGGGCAGGGGGTCCGGCGGGCAGGGGCGGTCGGCGGGCATCAGAAGGCGTCGGGCTGCGGGGACCGGCCCAGGTACGGCATCAGCCGCTCCGCCAGCTCGTCCAGGGAGTCGGTGCCCAGGCCGGAGGAGCGGGCCAGGTAGATGGCGTTGAGGAGCTGGTCGGTGGCGAGTTCTCCGCTGCCCACGCGGGACAGAAAACGGTCGATCAGCTGCTGGGCGTATGCGTCGGGCTCGCCCAGGTGGGCGCGGACGATCTCGGCGAGGTGGGCGTCGTCGGGCTGCCGCAGGCGCAGCGAGACGCAGCGGCGCAGGAAGGCGGGCGGGAACTCGCGCTCGCCGTTGCTGGTGAGGACGACGAACGGGAAGGCCCGGCAGCGGACCCGGCCGCGCTCGACCGGCACCCGCTGGTCGGTGCCGTCGATCAGCACCTCGGCGCGTCCGCCGGGGGTGTCGCGCGAGGCGCGCACGAGTTCGGGGATCTCGTACTGGCCCTCCTCCAGGACGTGCAGCAGGTCGTTCGGCAGGTCGAGGTCGCTCTTGTCGATCTCGTCGATGAGCAGGGCGCGCGGACGGGCGTAGGGCAGGAGCGCGGTGCCGAGCGGGCCGAGGCGCAGGTGGTCCTCGACGCCCGTGCCGCTGGCCGCGTCGCCGGGGCGCTCGGCGTCCTGGCGCGCCGCGTACAGCCGGGACAGCGGGTCGTAGGCGTAGAGGCCGTCGTGGAGGGTGCTGCGGCTGGTGATGTTCCACCTGAGGACCGGGCCGAGCCGCAGCTCGCGCGCCACCGCGTAGGCGAGGGACGACTTGCCGGTGCCGGGCGGGCCGGTGACCAGCAGCGGGCGGCGCAGGTACAGGGCCGCGTTGACCAACTGCACCGTGTGCTCGGTGGCCTGGTAGGTCGCGGCCCGGTGGGCGCGGTCGGGGGAGGTGGCCGGGGCGCCGCCGTCGTCGTCCGGCGGGTCGAGCACGGGGTGGCCGTCGAAGGCGCGCCAGGGCGGGGGCGGGGGCAGCCTGGTGATGCCGTCGTGCGGGTCCGGCGCGCCGGTGTAGACGGGCCACAGGGGCATGGTTCTTCTCTCCGAGCGGTCGGTGCGGCGGGTGGTTCAGGTGGTTCGGGTGGTCCAGGCGGCTGGGGCGGGCGGTTCCGGTGACGTCGGGCGGGCGGCTTCAGGCGACGGGTGAGTGCAGCAGGGCGGCGGGTTCGGCGAAGCAGCGGGGGTCGTCCCACAGCAGCTGGAGGTCCCTCGCCCAGTGCCCGTCCGGGTCGTCGGCCGCGTCCGCCGTCTCGCGCAGCTCCATGACCAGGCGGGGGAGTTCGGACGGCGGGACCCCCGCCACGGACACGGCGAGTTCGTCGAGGAACGCGGTGCCGGAGCAGGCGCCGTCGTGCCCGTCGCCGGGGCAGCCCCCGCGCGGCCACAGCAGTACGGGCACGGGCAGGTTGAGGCCCACCTCGAAGTGCTCGCGGGCCGCCGCGGGCGGGGCGGCGAAACCGGCCAGCTCCGCGTCGTCGCGCAGCCGCTTGCGCAGCCCGGCCGGCCGCTCCGGGGTGCCGCAGTCGACGCGGTGCAGTGTGGCGCCCGGGCTGACACCGAGCTTGCGCCACCTCTTGCGCAACTGGTGGCGGAGGCGTCCGCTGCGGTGGCGGTACCGGTCGGTGACGACCAGCGGGTAGGCGCAGCCGAGCGGGGTGGGGTCGTCCTCGCTGCACGCCCAGTGCGCGACCGGTTCGTTCAGCCACGCGCGCGGCAGGACGAAGGTGAGCAGTTCCTCGGCGCCGGGGTCGAGCTGGGTGAACGCCTCGTCGATGCGCTCCTGCACGAAGGCCCGCACCGCGCTCCGGGCCATCCGGCGCGAGGCCACGGGGCGGCGCTGCCCGTCCCGGTACGCGGACACCTCGACCGTGACCTGGTCGGCACCGGCGCCGCTGTGGTCGATCTCCACGACGATGGGCGACCACGTCGCGGGCCTCGGCGGCGGGGACTGCCCTTCCGTCAGCCGCTGCTCCAGCCGGTCGGCGAACCGGGCCACGGCGTCCGGCTCCGTCACCTCCCACTGGACGTAGGCGGCGGCCTGGCGCAGGGAGGCGAAACCGCCCTGAGGGGGCGGCGGGGCGAAGGCGTCCATGGCGGAGACGTACAGCCGGTTGGGATCGCAGGCCAGGCCCGTCTCCTCGGCCCGGCGCACCAGCGTGTACAGCCGCCGGCGCGCGTCCGACCGGTGCCCCGGGGTGGGGACCAGTTCGCCGAGCTCGGGCCAGTAGCGCGCCATGACCTCGACCGGCAGCATCCGCCCGACGCGCACGTCCCTGGCGCCCGCGACCGCGGAGACCATGCCGACGACCGTCCCGTCGGCCAGCGTCACCGCCGCCCCGCTGAACCCGGCCGCCAGCGGCTGCCCGTGCCCCGTCAGCGCCTCCAGCTGGACCCACTCGTCCGAGATGAGCGGGCCGGGCAGGGCCCGGTAGGAGGCGAGCATGCCCTCGTCGTACCCCTTGGGGAAGCCGTAGGCGACCAGTTCGGGGGCGGGCGCGGTCCGTTCCGTGCCGGGGCGGGCGAAGACGGCCGGGGCCAGCGGCACTTCGCGCCCCAGCTCGAGTACGGCCAGGTCGCCGCGGTCGGCGGCGCCGCCCCGCCAGCCGCCGTGCACGGCGACCGTCGCGGACAGCTCGCCCAGCTCCCGGTGGCCCGGGAACGTCACCGTGACCGCGGCGTCCTCGCTCCACCGGACGACATGGGCGCAGGTGAGCAGCCGGCGCCCCGACACGAGGAACCCGGCACCGACCTCATTGCCGCACTCGACGCGGGCGTGCCACGCGGCACCGCTCATGACCGGCCGGCGGCGTCCGGACCCCCGGCACCCCCGGAGTCCCCGGCACCCCCGGGACTTCCGGAGTCCTCCGCGGGCCGGGGCGACCAGCTCAGCCGCACGACCAGATGGCCCTCGGCCGCCCCCTTCGCGATGACCGCGCCGGTCTCCGCGGTCAGCTTGACCCCGAACTCCAGCTCCACCGAGTCGGGTCTGAGCGAGCCGTCCCGGAACACCCGCAGCGCGGACCCGGCGGCGGCCCGCACGCCCTCCAGGGACCCCTCGAAGGTGCGTGCCGCCCGGGCCGGACCGTCGCCGCGCGAGACCAGCCGCGCGCCGTCCTCGTCCTCGACGCCCTCGACGACCACCAGCGCACCGTCCTCGGTGCTGAACTCGACCAACCGGTCCATGACGCCGTTCGCTCCCCGTTCGCCTTCCGTACCCGTGCGGAACCTCATTGTGACGGACGGTACTTGACGGTGTCCCGCCCTCCGTAGCCGGTGCCGCGCAGGGCTGGCGGAAACCCGCCAGGGCGCCAAACCGCCACCCTTGGTCAACTCCCGTGCCCCACAAGCCCCCTGAGACTGCTGTTCAGCACTCGTCACAGCACTCTACGACGACACGAAGAGAGACGTGGATGAGCACAGGACCAGTCAGACGTGGGGCGACCCTCCTGTCGGCGGGGCTCGTGATCGCGCTGCTGCCGGCCGGGACGGCGGCGGCGCAGGAGCCGCCCGGCGCGTCCGCCCGCACCCCGGCCGCCGACGCCCGTACCGACGCCCGCACCGACGCCCGTGAAGGCGCCCGCACCGTCACCCTCGTGACCGGCGACCGGGTGACCGTCGCCGACCTCGGCGGTGGCCGGAAGACGATCACCGTCGAGCGGCCTGAGGGCGCCACCGGCGCGGTGCACACCCGCAGCAGCGACGGGCGGACGTTGGTCGTGCCCGACGAGGCGCTGCCCCATCTGCGCGACGGCAGCCTCGACGAACGGCTCTTCGACGTCGGGGCACTGCTGGAGCAGGGGCTCGCCGACACCGAGACCGGCGAGCTGCCGCTGATCGTGACCTACGAGAAGGGTGCGCGGGCCGCCACCCTGAAGGGGGCCGAGCGGACGCGGTCGCTGCCCAGCGTGCGCGGGGCCGCCGTCGAGGCGGACAAGGGGCGCGCATTCTGGCGGGAATTCACCCGTCGGGGCTCCGCCGTCGACGGCGTGTGGCTCGACGGGCGGGTCACCGCCACCATGGCCGAGTCCAACGCGCAGATCGGCACGCCCGAGGCCTGGGAGGCCGGGCTCACCGGCAAGGGCGTCACCGTCGCCGTGCTGGACAGCGGCGTGGACGCCGGCCACCCCGACCTGGCGGGCCGCGTCGCCGAGAGCCGCAGCTTCATACCGGGCGAGGAGGTCGCCGACCGGCACGGCCACGGCACGCACGTCGCCTCCACCGTCGGCGGCAGCGGCGCGGCCTCCGACGGCAAGGAGAAGGGCGTCGCGCCCGGCGCCACCCTGGCCGTCGGCAAGGTCCTCTCCGACGAGGGCTTCGGCAGCGAGTCCGAGATCATCGCCGGCATGGAGTGGGCCGCCCGGGACGTGGACGCCGACATCGTCTCCATGAGCCTCGGCTCCACGGAGCCCAGCGACGGCACCGACCCCATGGCGCAGGCGGTCAACACCCTGTCCGCCGAGACCGGCGCGCTGTTCGTCATCGCGGCCGGCAACACCGGCGCCTCGTCCTCCATCGGCTCGCCCGCCGCCGCCGACGCCGCCCTGACCGTGGGCGCCGTCGACTCCGCCGACCAGGCCGCCTGGTTCACCAGCGCCGGGCCCCGGTACGGGGACAACGCCCTCAAGCCCGACCTGTCCGCCCCGGGCGTCGGCATCCTCGCCGCCCGCTCCCGGCTCGCGGAGGGCAGCGGCGACTACACGTCCATGGACGGTACGTCGATGGCGACGCCGCACGTCTCCGGCGTCGCCGCCCTGCTCGCCGAGCAGCACCCGGACTGGAGCGGCGCCCGGCTCAAGGACGCGCTGATGTCCACCTCGAAGCAACTCGACGCCTCGGCCTATCAGCTGGGCGCGGGCCGGGTCAGCGTGCCGGACGCGATCGGCGCCGAGGTGACCGCCACCGGAAGCGCCGACCTCGGCTTCTACTCCTGGCCGTACGACGCCAACGAGCCGGTCACCCGCACCGTCACCTACACCAACTCCTCCGACACCGACGTCGAGCTGAAGCTGTCCGTCGAGGGCGCCCCCGAGGGCGTCGCCACCCTCGCCGACACCACCCTCACCGTGCCCGCGCACGGCACCGCCGCGACCACCGTGACCGGCGACGGCGCCGAGGCCCCCGTCGGCCAGACCAGCGGCCGGATCGTGGCGACCGGCGCGGACGGCACGCCCGTCGCGCACACGGCGTTCGGACTGGTCAAGGAGGAGGAGCGGTACACGCTCACCGTCCACGTCAAGGACCGGGCGGGCGCGGCCACTCCGGCCGACCTGACCGTCCAGCGCCTCGCCGAGGGCGTCGACCCCTTCCCCGCGCACGTCGGCGACTCCGGGACCCTCGAACTGCGCCTCGTACCGGGGACGTACAGCCTGGCCTCCTTCCTCGACGTACGCGGCAGCCACGGCGCCGACTCGCTGGGGCTCGGCTTCCTCGCCGCCCCCGAGGTCGTCGTCGACCGGGACCGCGAGATCACCCTCGACGGCCGTGAGCTGCGCGAGGTCAGCGCCGACGTCGGCAAGCGCACCGAGACCCGGCAGCTGATCATGGAGTACGACCGCAGCGCGAACGGCTCCGACCTGTTCGGCGCGGTTCAGGTGCCCCTGACCTACGACAGCGTCTTCGCCGCGCCCACCGGAAAGAAGGTCACCGAGGGCGACTTCGAGTACCGGACGGTGTGGCGGCTCGGCAAGCCGCTGCTGGAGGTCCGGGGGATCGGTGACGCCGCCGTCCAGTCGGGCGGCACCCTGATCGAGGGCCGCACCCGGCTGCCGCTGACCGACGTCGGGGACGGGCCCTTCCCCGAGGGTGTGCGGGGCGAGGCGGTCCTCGCCGAGCTGACCGGGGACACCGAGCCGACGGCCCTCGCGCAGGCCGCGCAGGACGCGGGCGTGAAGGCGCTGTTCGTCACCGACGACGCGCCCGGGCGGCTGATGTCCTGGTGGGGCACGGACGACAACGCCGACCGGCCGCTGCAGATCGCCACGGTGAGCGCGGCCGACGCCGAGCGGCTGCGGGACGCGAAGCGCGTCGACATGACCGGGACGCGCGACACGCCGTACACGTACGACCTGTCCGAGGGCCATCGCGGCGCCGTGCCCGACCGGGACCTCACCTATGAGCCGGGCCGCCGTGACCTGGCCGAGCTGCGGGCGAGGTACCACGCGGCCGAGCCCGCGGGCGGCGGCGAGTTCCGGTACTCCATCACCGACACCTTCCCGATCGGCCTCGGCTTCAAGGAGCGGATCGCCTTCCCGGCCGAGCGCACCGAGTACGTGTCGACCGGGCCCGGCCAGCTGTGGCACGAGTCCGTGACCACCGCCGACGGCGCGCTGGAGCAGCGGTCGGGGACGGTCCGGTACGAGGGCGGCTCGCGCACCGAACTGAACTGGTTCAAGCCGGTGTGGCACCCCTACCTCGGCACCGGCCTCGGCTGGGGCCAGCAGCGGTCCGGCAACAGCATCCAGTTGAACGCGCCCGGCTGGGGCGACTCCGGCCCCGACCACACCGGCTTCGGCGACGTGTGGAGCGAGGGCAGCGGGATGACGCAGACGACGTCGGTGTACCTGGACGGTGAACTGGTCGACCAGGGGCCGAGTTCCGCCGCGTACGTGTGGGACGCGCCGGCCGACGAGCGCACGTACAGGCTCGTCACCGAGACGGCGCTCGACGCCGGGCGCTGGCCACTGGCGACCGAGGGCCGCGCGGAGTGGACCTTCCGCTCGGCCGCCACGCCGGAGGACCGCTGGACCTACCTGCCGCTGATCAACCTCTCCTTCGACGTGGACACCGACCTCGCGGGGAAGGTGCGCGGCGGGAAGAAGCTGCGGGTCGGGATCGGCGCCGAGTACGTGGCCGGTGCCCCGGACACCGGGACGATCGGCGGCGGCGAGCTGGAGGTGTCGTACGACGACGGGAAGACCTGGCAGCAGGTCCGGCTGCGCGGCGGTGACGGGGAGGCGTCCTGGCACGGGACGCTGAGGGTGCCCCGCGACGCGGAGCACGTCTCACTGCGGGCCTCGGCGAGCGACGACCGGGGCGGTTCGGTCACGCAGGAGATCGTGCGGGCCGTGGCCGTGCGCTGACACGCGGACGGCGCCGCCTCCCTGGGACGGGGAGGCGGCGCCGCCTGGTTTCTCGGACCGTCAGACCAGCCAGCCGACGAAGTGGACGATGCCGGCGAGGATGTCGGTGAGAAGGTTCATGATCGTGCAGCTCCTTGCGCTGTGCTGTGTGGGACCTACTGCTAGGACCTACTGCTACTTGGGACATGTGCGTCAACTACGGTCTGCAGCCCGTTGCTTGCACACCGTAAGTATCGTTGGACCCTGCAGCCACATGCGTCATTCTGAGCGACGATCACCTGTTCCAGGGAACAACTGATCGCTTGTTCGGATCACGCCCAGCTCCGCCAAGTCCACGGGGCACAGGCGTAGTTGACCGGCCGTCGCCTCCGCCTCCTCCGGCCCCCGCTTCAGGATCGCCGCCGCCAGCTCCGGCGCGATGACGGAGAAGTAGCTGTCCGGCGTGGCCCAGGTGCGGCCGGGCGCGGCCAGCGCCAGCGCCCCGCCCGAGCCGCCCTCGCCGATCAGCAGCGTCGTCACCGGCGTGGCCACCGACGCCAGCGCGGCGAACAGGTCGGCGATCGCCGGGCCCGCGCCCTGCCGCTCCGCCTCCGCGTCGGCCGCCGCGCCCGGGGTGTCCACCAGGGTCAGCACCGGGACGCCGAGCCGGTCCGCGAGCCGGAGCAGCCGGGCGGCGGTGCGGTAACCGGCGGGACGCGTCGCCGTCCCGGTCTGGGCGGCGTACGCCACCGTCCGCCCCGCGTGCTCGCCGAAGCCGCACAGCATGCCGTCCGGGTCGGTGCCGCCGCAGCGGTCGCCGGACAGGGCCACACGGTGGGTGAAGTAGGCGTCCAGGTAGGCCCCGGCGCGCGGGCGTTCGGGCGACCGGGCCCGCCGGACCGCGTCCCAGCCGCTCACCGGCAGGTCCCGCGCTCCCAGCGGCTCGGGCACGGGCGCCGGTTCGGTCGACGGCGCCGTCAGCAGCCGCAGCCACCGCCCCAGCGTCGCGCGCAGTTCCCCGGTCGGCACTACGGCGTCCGCACTGCCCGCCGCCACCTGCGCCTCGGCCGTGTACGCCGCCGGGTCGGCGTCCGGCGGCCGGACCCGGGACCCGGCGAAACCGACCTGGGCGCCGGGCAGCGCGAGCACCACGTCGGCGCCCGCGCCCAGCGTCGCCCAGCCGCCACCGGTGGCCGGGTCGCGCAGTACGGCGATCTGCGGCAGCCCGGCCTCCCGGGTGAGCGCGGACTGCCGGGCCACCCGCTGGAGCTGGGTCAGCGCGAGCATCCCCTCCTGCATCCGGCTGCCGCCGGTGGCGACCAACGGCACCACCGGCAACCGGTGTTCACGGGCGTACGCGTACGCGGCCTCCAGCCGGTCGCCGGTGCGCCGGCCCAGCGAGCCGCCGAGGAAGCCGAACTCGAAGGCCAGCAGCACGGCCCGGACGCCCTCGACGTGCCCGGTGCCGCAGACCACGGACTCCTCCTCGCCGGTGCGCTCGGCGGCGCGGGCACGGGAGGCGTCGTAGCCGTCCCAGCCGAGGGGGCCGTCGGACGGCTCCGGCCGGGCGGGCGGGCGGGGCAGTTCGGCGAAGTCGTCGGTGAGCAGGGCGAGGAACTCGCGCGCGGACCGGCGGTCAGCCATGGGTCAGCGCCCGCTTCATGATCTTGCCCATGTCGTTGCGGGGCAGGGCGTCCACGTGCCGCACGACACGGGGCCGCTTGTGCGGGGCGAGGCGCCCGGCGACGTGGTCGGCCAGCGTCTGGAGGGCGGGCGGGGAGGCCGGATCGGCGGGCACGATCCACGCCACGATCCGCTCCCCGAGGTCCGGGTCGGGCTCCCCGGTGACGGCGGCCTCCCGCACCCCCGGATGTTCGAGGAGCGCGTTCTCGATCTCGCCGGCCCCGATCTTGTACCCGCCGCTCTTGATCAGGTCGGTGGCCTTGCGGCCGACGATGCGGACGTAGCCGTCGGGGTCGCGCACCGCCATGTCGCCGGTGCGGAAGAAGCCGTCGGAGGTGAAGGCGGCGGCGGTGGCGTCGGGGCGGTTCAGGTACTCGGTGAACAGGTTCGGGCCGCGCACCTGGATCTCGCCGACGCTCTCCCCGTCCAGGGCCGCGATCGGCGTGCCGTCCTCCTCCACCAGCCGCAGCTCGACGCCCGGCAGCGGCACGCCCACGGTCCCGGCGCGCGGCTCGCCGTCCGCCCGCACGCTGGTGTTCATCAGCGTCTCCGTCATGCCGTACCGCTCGATCACCCGCCGGCCGGTGGCGGCGGCGATCCGCTCGTGGTCGTGCACGGGCAGCGCGGCCGACCCGGAGACCAGCAGCCGGGCCCCGGCGAGCGCCTTCGCCAGCTCCGGGTCGCCGGGCAGGGACTCGGCGATCCGGTGGTACATCGTCGGTACGCCGAACAGCATCGTCGCGCCGTCGTTCAGCTCGCGGGCCGCGCCCTCGGTGGAGAACCTGCCCAGGTGCCGCACGGACCCGCCGCGCCGCAGCGGGCCGAGGATGCCCAGCACCAGACCGTGCACGTGGAACAGCGGCAGCCCCTGCACCAGCACGTCGTCGCCGGTCCACTGCCACGCGTCGGCGAGCGCGTCCAGCGTCGTCGCCAGCGCGCGCCTCGGGATGACCGCGCCCTTGGGCGGGCCGGTGGTGCCGGAGGTGTAGACGACGAGGGCGGGGTCGCCGTCGTCGGCGCGGTCCTCGGGGACGGGGGCGGTGGCGTGCACGTCGACGTCGATCCGCTCCAGGGCGCCCAGCGCGGGCGGGAGTTCGGCGCCGGGGGGCGCGAGGACGAGCGACGGCTCGCTGTCGGCGAGGATGTGCGCCAGTTCCTTGTCGCCGGACTTCGGGTTGAGCGGCACGGCGGGGACGCCGGCCAGCAGCGCCGCGACGACGGCGACGGCGGTCTCCATCGCCGGGGTCGCCCAGACGGCGACCCGGCCGGCCCCCCGAATCCGTCCGGCCGTGCCGCCCGCCGCGGCGGCCAGTCGCGCGTACGTCAGGGAGCGCTCGCCGAACCGCAGGGCGGGCCGGTCGGCCACAGCGTCGGCCGGAGCGCCGGTCGGAGCCGGGGAGAGGGCCGGGAAGAGAGAGGACACGCGTCGTACTCCTTAGTCGTTTCGCCGGTCGTTCGGCTGCTGCATGCGATTGCCGGTTCCTTGCCTGGACCTACCCGAAGCCGGGCACCACCAGCACCAGCCACGCCAGCGCGGGCACGGCCGCCACCACGATGCCTCCGTAGATCATCAACTGCCGGAAGAACCGCTCGCGGTCGACGTCCGGGGCCGCGGCCAGCACCAGCGCGCCGTTGGTCGAGAACGGGCTGACGTCCACGACCGTCGCCGACACCGCGAGCGCCGCCACCATGCCGACCGCCCCGATCTCGCCCTGCGCGAGGAACGGCACCGCCAGCGGGATCAACGCGCCCATGATGCCCACGGAGGAGGCGAAGGCCGACACGATCGCGCCGATGTAGCAGAGCAGCACGGCGGCCAGCAGCGGGACACCGATCCCGCCGACGCCCTCACCGGCCCAGGTGATCGTGCCCATCTCCTCCAGCACACCGACGTACGTCAGGACACCGCAGATCAGCAGCACCGTGGACCAGGCGATCTCGCCGACCGCGCGGCGGCTGTCGTCCGGCCAGGCGGTGCTCAGCACGACGGCGAGGGTGACCGCGGTCAGTCCCGCGTCCAGGTCGAAGCCGAGGACGGCCACGACGAGGGCGACCAGGGCGACCAGGGTGGCGATCCGCGCCGGGGTGAGGCGGGTGGCGCCGCCCGTGCCGTCGGTGTCCTGGTCGGGGCGGACGGCCACGGCGGTGGGGGCGGTGCCCGCGGGTCCGGACCCGGACCCCGAACCGGTGCCGGTGCCGGGCCCGGTGGGCTCCGCGCCCTTGCCCACCGCGCCGTCGTCCTCGGGCGTCACGGACCCCCGCGCCCACAGCTTCCGCCCGCCGAACAGTACGAACAGCACGCTCGCGATGAGCAGGTTGGCGATCAGCGAGGCCAGGAAGAGGGTGACCTCGCTGCCCGGCAGGCCCTCACGCTCCACGATGCCGTTGACGATCGAGCCGTAGATGCTGATCGGCGAGAAGCCGCCGGCCTGCGCACCGTGCACCACCATCGTGCCCATCAGCAGCGGGCTGATCGCGTACCGGGTGGCGAAGCTCAGCGCGATCGGCGCGACGATCGCCACCGCCGCCGGGCTCACCGCGCCGATCGCCGTGAGCGCGCCGGTCAGCGCGAACATCACCCACGGGATCAGCGCCACCCGCCCCCGCACCAGCCGGACGGCGGCGTGCACCAGCCAGTCGGTGGTGCCGTTGGCGCGGGCGATCGCGAACAGGTAGGTGACACCGACGAGGACGACGAACAGGTCGCCGGGGAAACCGGCGAAGATGCCGTCCGCGTCGAGGTCCGCGACGAGCGTGCCCACCCCGAAGGCGGCGGCGAAGGCGAGGGCGCCCATGTTGACGGAGCGGGTGGTGGCGATGACGAACACCACCACGAGGACGAGGATCGAGACGAGTTCGGGGGACATGCGGGGCTCCCGAGGGCTGACCTGACGGGCAGGGGGTCTGATTGGCAGAGTGGCTGAGCCACTTGGACGATGCGACGGGTCGACTGGTCGGTCAGCGTGGGCCCGCACCGTGCCCGCGTCAAGGGGTCGCGCACGAATTGGCTCAGCCACTCGTCCACGGGCGGCCCGGTGTTACTCTCCCGGCGAGAGGGGGATCCGTGACCGACGCCTTGCGCCCCATGACCAAGCAGCGCCTGTACGAGCAGGTGCTTCAGCGGCTGCGCCAGTACGTCACCGACGGCGGCCTGCGGGCCGGCGACCGTCTTCCGCCCGAACGGGACCTCGCCCAGCGCCTCGGCGTCAGCCGCGCCTCGGTGAAGCAGGCGATCGTGGTCCTGGAGGTCCAGGGTCTGGTGGAGGCGCGGCACGGCGGCGGCACGTACCTGGTGCGCGACAGCCTCGACGTCGAGCCCGTCGAGGACATGGTCGAACGCCGGCGGCGGCTCCCGGACGTCCTGGAGGCCCGCGAGGCGCTGGAGACCAAGCTCGCCGAACTGGCCGCCGAGCGCCGCACGGAGGACGACCTGGCGGCGATGCGGTCGGCGCTGACGGTCATGGCCGAGGAGGTCGAGGAGGGCGGTCACGGCGTCGAGGGCGACCGCCTGTTCCACGCGGCGGTGACGGCGGCGGCGCACAGCAGCCTGCTCGCGGAGTTCATGCGCTCCATCGCCCACCAGATCGCCGAGAGCCGCACCGAGTCCCTGCGCCAGCCCGGCCGCCCCGTCCGCTCCCTGGCCCAGCACCAGGCCATCCTCGACGCGATCGCCGAACGCCGCCCCGGGCAGGCCGCCGCCGCGATGCGCCGCCACGTCCGTACGGTCGCCAAGGTCCGTCTGCTGGACTGGGACCCGGGAGAGGAACGATAGGACCATGCCACGGATAGCACTCGTCACCTGCCGCCCCGGCCCGCAGGTCAGCGTCGACCGGGACCTGCCGGTGCTGGTGCGGGCCCTGGAGGACGTCGGGGCTACGGCGTCCACCGAGGTGTGGGACGACGACGGCGTCGACTGGGGCGCCTTCGACCTCGCCGTCATCCGCTCCACCTGGGACTACAGCTGGCGGGCCGCCGAGTTCACGGCCTGGGCCGAACAGTGCGGGAAGCTGACGCGGCTGGCGAACCCGGCGCCCGTCGTGCGCTGGAGCACCGACAAGCGCTACCTGGGCGAGCTCGCCGAGGCCGGCGTGCCCACCGTGCCCACGAGCTACGCGGCACCCGGCGAGGCGGTCATCCTCCCCGACGGCCACGAGTACGTCGTCAAGCCGACCTCCGGCGCCGGGGCCCGCTTCGCCGCCCGCTACACCCCGGGCGAGCACACCACCGCACTGCGCCAGGTGGAGCGGATGCACGCCGAAGGCTTCACGGCGATGGTGCAGCCGTACGTGCGCGGCATCGACACCACCGGGGAGCGGGCGCTGCAGTTCATCGGCGGGCGTCTGCTGCACGCCAGCCGCAAGGGCGCCGTCCTCACGCCCGGGACGCCGTACGACGAACGCAAGGTCGCGCACCCGGGCCTGGAACCCTGGACACCGACCGCCGCCGAACTGGCCGTCGCCGAACGCGCCCTGGCCGCCGTACCGGACGCTCCCGAGCTGCTGTACGCCCGGGTCGACCTGGTGGACGGGGACGACGGGCGGCCGCGGGTGATGGAACTGGAGCTGGTGGAGCCGAACCTGTTCCTGTGGCTGCACGAGCGGTCGCTGCCGCGGGTGGTGGAGGCGGTGCTGGACGCGGCGGCTCGCTAGCTGTCCCGGACCGCCGTCCGCTGGAGCAGGCCCCAGGTGAACTCGGCGACGACCTCGTGCCGTTGCCCGTCCGCGTCCGGGGCGGTGAAGGCCAGGCCCCACCGGGTCGGGGCCGAGCCCTGGAGCGGGCGGGCGGGGGCGAAGGCGCGGGCCGCCTCGTCGACCGTGCAGGACCAGGGCGTGAGGTCGTCCAGGGTGCGCAGCGGCGGCGCCTCGGCGCCCGGGGCGCGGACCAGCCACTCGTTCCAGACGACGCCCTTGTCGGCGACGAGGACCTCGAAGCGCAGGTCGGGCCAGAGGGGGAGCGCCCACTGCCGGGCCTCGCACTCCAGGTCGCCGATCCGGCGGGGTGCCGCCGACTCGGGCTCGCCCAGGACGGAGCGGTACCGCGAGGCCGCCGAGCGGGAATGCGGGGAGCGGAGCATCGCCTGCCAGCGGCGGTTGGCCTCCCGCATCTCCGCGATCGAGGCGCCCAGCTCACGGCGGGCGTCCTCCACCGGGCCCGGGTTGTGGTCGGCCATGCGGCGCAGCAGCACGAGCTGGAAGTCGCGCGGGGTGAACGGGCCGGAGGGCCGCTTTCCGGTGGGCATGGGTCCATCGTGGCCCATCAGCCCCGCGGGCACGCAGGAGCACGTGGGGAGTACGCGGGGAGTACGCGGGGCGCACGCCCATTGCCCCGGCAAACGCGATGTGAGTAGCCTGTGTTCGTTATTCCGATCGCCTGTTGAAATCTCGAACAACTTAGGGAGGGGGCCGGACATGGGGCGCCTCGTACCAGCCGTGACCCGGGCTCTCGACATACTCGAGCTCTTCCTCGACGGGGACGGCACGCTCTCCGCCCCCGACATCGTGCGCCGGCTCCAGCTGCCGCGCACCACCGTGCACGAGCTGGTCACCACGCTCGCCGCCCGCAAGTACATCGTCCCCGTGGCCGGGCAGCCCGGACGGTACAGGCTAGGTGTGCGCCCGTACCAGCTCGGCGCCCGCTACGCCGAGCACCTCGACCTCGCCGCCGAGGGCCAGCAGGTCGCCCGGTCAGTCGCCGAGACCTGCGACGAGACGGTGCACGTGGCGATCCTCGAGGACACCGACGTCATCTACATCGCCAAGGTCGACTCCACGCACGCGGTGCGCATGGTGTCGGCGGCCGGGCGGAGGCTGCCCGCCCACTGCACCTCCGTCGGCAAGATGCTGCTGGCCTCCCTCCCCGAGCCGGAGCTCGCCGCCCGCTTCCCGGACGGCACCGAACTGGCCGCGATGACGTCGAACAGCATCACCGACCCGGCGGCGCTGCGCGAGGCCCTGGCCGGTATCCGCGAGCGCGGCACCGCGGTGGAGAACCGCGAGTCCAACCCGGACGTCTCCTGCGTCGCCGCACCGGTCCGCGACCGCACCGGCCGGGTCGTCGCCGCGCTGTCCATCTCCGTGCCCATGATCCGCTGGAGCGAGGACCGCCTCGGCGAGCTGGAGGAACTGGCCGTCAAGGGCGCCGCCGACCTGTCCGAGCGCCTCGGCCACCGGGGCGCGGAATGACGGGGGCGGGTACGGGCACGGCGTACGAGGTGGCCGTCCGGGCGGAGGCGGCCCTCGGCGAGGGACCCACCTGGGACCCGGCGGCCGGCCGCCTCCTGTGGATCGACATCCTGAACTGCCGCGTCCACACGTACGACCCGGCGACCGGCCGGCGCACGGTGCGCCGCACCGAGCAGCACGTGGGCGCGGTCAAGCCCCGCGCGGGCGGCGGGCTCGTCCTCAACCTGCGGGACGGCATCGGCCTGCTCGATCCCGACGGCACCTTCCGCTGGCTGCACCGGGAGACCGTCCCCGGCCGCCGCGCCAACGACGCCGCCGTCGCCCCCGACGGCACGCTGTGGGCCGGCACCATGCGCTACGACGAGGCACCCGGCGGCGGCACGCTGTCCCGGATCACCGGGGACGGCGCGGTGACGACCGTGCTGGACGACGTGACGGTGAGCAACGGCACCGGCTGGAGCCCCGACGGGCGGCTGATGTACTACGTGGACACACCGACCCGCCGCGTCGACGTCTTCGACGTCGCCGCCCCCGACGGCCGGATCACGGGCCGCCGCCCGCTGGCCGTGATCGAGGCCGGCGCCGGCTTCCCCGACGGACTGTGCGTCGACGCCGAGGGATGCGTGTGGGTCGCCCTGTGGGACGGCGGTGCGGTACGCCGCTACACGCCGGCCGGCGACCTGGACCGGGTGATCCCCCTCCCGGTGCCGCGGGTCACGGCCTGCGCGTTCGGCGGCCCAGGGCTGAGCGACCTGTACATCACCACGGCCCGCGTCGGCCTCACGGCCCCGCATCCGCTGGCGGGTTCGCTACTGGTGGTGCCGGGTGCGGGACGGGGGGTGCCGCAGCCGGCGTTCGCGGGCTGAGGACGGGGCGCGGTCGCCGGTCCCGGGCGGGTGCGGCCGGTCCAGGGTGCGTGCTGCGGGTTCGGGGCCGTGTGTGGCGGGTTTCGGACCGTGTGTAGCCGGTCCCGGAGCCTGTGCTGCCGGTTCGGGGGCCGTGTGCTGTAGGTCCGAGGGCGTGTGAGGCATGCCCCCAGGACGCGTGCGGCGGTCGGGGCTGTGTGCGGCCGGTTCGGGGGCCCCGACGTACGCCTAGAGCAACCCGGCGGCCACGCGCTCGCGCTTCGTCAGCGGTGGGCCGCTCAGCTGCGGCTTGAGCGGGCCGGCCGCCGCGGCCACGAGTACCCGCGGCGCCAGCAGGACGTGCGCGCCCCGCTCCAGTGCCATCACGTCCGTCACCCGGCGGGCGACGCGCCCGTTGCCCGTGGCGGTGTACGCGAGCCGGCCGACGTAGGCCGCCGAGAGCCGCTCCCGCAGCGACGGCCCGCCCCGCGCGGCGCCGGGGAAGAACACGTCCTGCCCGACCGCGAGTTCCCACGCGGCGCCCGCCGGGCGGGCCACCGCGCGCTGGGCCGACCGGGCCAGGTCCGGCGCGTCCCAGCCGGACCGGCCGAGCACCGAGCGGAGCGCCAGCGCGCTCTGCGCCGCCACCGACATCCCGTGCCCGTAGACCGGGTTGAGGGCGGCCAGCGCGTCTCCGAGCACGACGAGGTTCTCCGGCCGCACGGGCATGCGCTCGTAGTAGTGACGCCGGTTGGCGGTGGTCCGCGTGGCCGACACGCCGCCCAGCGGCTCCGCCCGCGCCAGCAGTTCGCCGATCAGCGGATGCCGCAGCTCCTCGCGGGCGTACCGTTCGAAGTCCCCGGCGTCGGTGGACGGTTCGCCGCCGCGGGTGCCGAACAGCGTGACCAGCCACCGTCCGTCCTCGACGGGCAGCAGTACCCCGCCGCGTCCCGGCCCCGGGGACCGCGGGTCCGGCTGCACGTTGACCACCGGGAAGCCGTCGCGGGCGTCCCGAGGTGCCCGGTACAGGCGGCTCGCGTACCGCACCCCCGCGTCGACCCGCCGTGTCCTCGGCGCGGGCAGCCCGAGTTCCGCCAGCCACCGGGGGGTGCGCGACGCACGCCCCGTGGCGTCGACGACCAGGCCGGCGCGCAGCGTGCGCACGCCTTGGCCGCCCACCCGTACGCGCACTCCCGTCACGGCGCCGCCCGAGCCGTCGAGCCCCAGCGCCTCGGCGTCCTCGACGACCTCGATCCGTTCGTCGGCGCGCACCAGCTCCCGCACGGTGGCGTCCAGCAGGTCGCGGGTGCACAGCAGCATCTGGTGGGACTCGTCCCACCGCCGGTACCAGCCCCGGGGCGAGAGCACCACCATGTCCGTGGTGACGGGCAGCCGGTGCGCCCCCGCCCGGCGCAGGCGCGCGGTGACGCCCGGTACGAGCTCCTCCAGCGCCCGTGTCCCGCCCGACCACAACTGGTGGGCGTGCCGGGCCTGGGGCAGTCCCCGGCGCGGTCCGGACCCCGCGGGCAGCGCGTCGCGCTCGACCACGGTGACCCGGCCCGCGTACGGCGCCAGGGCGCGGGCGGCGAGCATGCCGGTGAGCGAGCCGCCGAGGACGACGGCTCCGGTGGTGCGATGGCTCATGTGCGGGCGCTCTCTGTGGGGGCGGCCGCACGGGCGCGTACCGCCTCGATCTCGTCGGGGCGGCGCAGCGCCCGGGACATGGCCCCGATGTCGTGGAGGAGGTCGGTGCTGTCCACCTCGCCGGTGCCGTCCTCGCCTTCCGGCGCTCGCCGTCCGTGCTCCACGGCGTCCAGGACCACCACCGCGGCGGCCAGCGCCTTGGCCCGCTCCGGAGCGAAGCCGAGAGCCAGCGCAGCCTCGTACGACCGCCTGCGCCGCGCCTCGTCGATGTGCCGGGACAGGGGGAGCAGCGCGTCCCGGATGAACGTCTCGCGGCGGACGAGGCGCAGTTCCGGCGTGGAGCGCAGGACGAACGGAAGACCGGAGCTCTCGCCGGACCGCAGCAACTGGTACAGCGGCCGCAGTTCGCGGTGGGCGAGCCTGACCAGCCGCCGTTCGTGCAGGTACTGGCCGGCGTGCGGGAGGATGAAGCCGAGGGCGATCACGATGGCGGACAGGCAGGCGACGGGCGGGGCCAGATCGGTGCTCAGCCAGTCCGCGTCGTGGCCCGTCCAGCGGGCCACGACGGCGGTGAGCTTGGCGGCGTCGAAGACCAGGTTCAGCGCGTAGCCGACGCCGAGGAACATCAGCCCCCAGCGCAGCCAGGCGTCGAGGCCGTCGGTGCGCACCCAGTTCCAGATGAGCCACGACGTGATCAGGACGGCCACGGTGTGGGCGAGCAGGTAGAGCAGGATCTGCTCGCGCATGAAGGGTGTCGTCGCGTAGTACGTGTCCAGGTCCCGCAGGCGTTCCACGGGCGCGTCGGCGAGGGCGAACAGCGTCCACAGGACGGCGATCACCCCCGAGTAGACGCCGACCACCCAGCGCACGGCGCGGCGGGTGTCCGCGGCGCGCTCGGACGGCCCGTTGCGCCAGGTGATGATCAGCAGCAGACAGGAGCCGCAGAAGGCGGTCAGCAGGGAGTACACCCACGGCGCCGAGATGTTGGTGACGCCCGTGACCCGGTTGGTCCAGGCGATGGTCGAGGGGGCCGCGAAGACGAACACCGCGCACGCGAGCAGCAGCAGACCGCCGACCGCGCGCAGCAACGGGTCCCGCCAGAGCCGGACGACGGTGGGCAGTTTGATCGCGAACGCGGCCGTGAGGATCGCGGCCGGTATCCAGAAGGAGATGTACAACTCGCCGAGCACGTCGGCCGGTTCGAGCGCCGACCGGACGACGTAGCGGCCCGCGAGCGACTCCGTCGTCACCGTGGTGCACCTCCTCGCCCGCGGTAGCCGAGCGACCTCTGGACGGGGCCGGGAGGGACGGCGCCGGTCCGCCCGGGAAGCAGCGGCCGGCAGGCGGCGGCGAGACGGTGACCGAAGTCGTCGGCGTCGGCCTCGTCGTCCTGCCGGGAGCCGTCGCGGGCGGTCGCGGCCAGCGCCACGTCCGTCCAGCCGGGCCGGTCGGCCAGGGCGCGCACGGCGGTGGAGCCGACGCCGTGGTGGTGCCGGTGCCCGGCGTGGATGTGCCACAACTCGTGTCCGAGGATCACCAGTTGCTGCACCGCCTCGGCCCGCTCCTCGACGATGACCAGGTCGCGGTCGTGGAACTCCACCCACAGCCCGGTGACCAGCAGTTCGTCCGGGAACCGTTCGAAGCGCAGCTCGACCGGCCGTCCGGCGCGGCGCGCGGCCATCTCGGCGCACAGCGTGTGGCACAGCTCCCGCACGTCGCGCGGTGCCCGGTCGCGTGCGTGGGCCGCGGCGGCGAGGTCGGCGGCCAGGGTGCCGGCGGAGCCGCCGCGCGAGCGCCTGAGTGCCGCGGCGGCCCGGACGGCCCGCCCGCGCGCGCCCGCGAGGTTCATGTCTCCCCCTTCTCACGGCCGGTCCGAAGCCCTCCGAGGTTACGCGTCCGCGTCTGTCCGCGTCATGTGATCGAGGGACATCTGTTCAACGCGGAACGACTCCCGGCCGTGGGAATTCGTGCGCGACCCATTGACGCGCCCGGCGTGCGACCTTACGGTCCCGTTCGAAGTTACGAGCGCTATCCGAAATATCGAACAGCTTCATGACAGATGGGCAGGGCATGGGACGACCTGACCTGAATCGCAGGCACTTTCTGGCCGCGGCGGGTGGCCTGACGGTCGCGGGAAGCTTCGGCTTCGCGGCCCTCGGCACGGGCGCCGACGCCCTGGCCTCCGACGCGGACACCCGGGTGCGCTACTGGAACCTCTTCAGCGGCGGCGACGGATACAACATGATCGCGATGCTGGACGCCTTCCGTGCGGACAACCCCGGCATCGACGTGGAGGACTCCACCCTCCAGTGGGGCAGCCCCTTCTACACCAAACTCGCCATGGCGGCCGCCGGCAACCGCGCACCGGACCTCGGCGTGATGCACCTGGGCCGTGTCACCGGCTTCTCGCCCGGCCGCCTCCTGGACCCCTGGGACGTCGGCCTGCTCGCCAAGTACGGCGTGAAGGAAGCCGACTTCAACCCCGAGCTGTGGCGGCGGGCCGTCATCGACGGCAAGCTCTACGCCCTCCCTCTCGACATCCACGTCCAGCTCTGCTTCTACCGCAAGGACGTGCTGAGGAAGGCGGGCCTGCTCGGCGACGACGGCCGGATGGTCCCGGTCACCTCCGTCGACGAGTGGTTCGACGTGCTGAAGGAAGCCAAGAAGGCCACCGAGAAGGGCCTGCAGACCATGGGCTTCTGGCACAACGACCAGAACTTCCAGTGGTGGTTCTTCGTCGCCTTCTACACCCAGCTCGGCGGCACCTGGTTCGACGAGGCCAAGACCGACGTCACCTTCGACACCGGCAAGGCCGTCCAGGTACTGGAGTTCCTGCGCCGGCACATCGCCGACGGGTACGCCGACCCGAACTTCGGCGGCGGCGCGGGCGCCGAACAGTTCGTCAACGGCGCCCCCTTCGCCTGGGAGGGCAACTGGTCGGTGCCGGTCTTCTCGGGGGCGGAGCTCGACTACGGCGCCACCCCGCTGCCGCCCGTCTTCGGCGAGCGGGCCACCCACGCCGAGTCGCACTCCTTCGTCCTGCCCCACCAGGCGGACCGCGGCGGCGCCGCCAACGAGGCCGCGCACCAACTCGCCGCCTACGTCGTCACGCACGCCCGGCAGTGGGCGGCCGGCGGCCACATCCCCGCCTACACCCCCACCCTGTCCACCGCCGCGTACAGGAAGCTGGAACCGCAGAACGAGTACGCCGACGCCATGGACCACCAGGCCACCGAACCGAAGGTGTGGTTCGCCGGCTCCACCGGCATCCTCGCCCAGCGCGTCGGCCCGATCGTCGTCTCCTCCACGATGGGCTCCGCCAAGCCCGAGGCCGCCGCCCGCCGGATGAAGGGCGCGCTGACCGAACTGCTCGCCATGAAGAACCCCATGGACGGCCGGACCGCCGCGCAGGGAGGTGCCTGAGCATGACCACCACCAGCGCCGAGACGCTCGTCCGCCCCGCGCGCGCGAAGACCGCCGCGGCCGGCGCCACCGTCCGCCGCAGGCAGGGCTTCCAGCACGGCGGCTGGTTCGTCGCCCCGTTCCTCACCCTGTTCGCACTCTTCGTGATCTGGCCGCTGCTGCGCGGCCTCTACCTCAGCTTCACCGACGCCAACATCTCCGGCGACGGCGCGAGCTTCATCGGCCTCGACAACTACCGCGAGGCCCTCCAGGACCCCCTGATGTGGGACGCGCTCGGCCACAGCGCGTACTTCACGCTGCTCGTCGTGCCCTGCATCACGGTCCTCGCCTTCCTCCTCGCGATGCTCGCCCACCACATCGAGCGCGGCAAATGGCTGTGGCGGCTGTGCTTCTTCCTGCCCTTCCTGCTGCCGTCCACCGTCGCCGCCAACCTGTGGCAGTGGCTGTTCAACCCCGGCACCGGCATGGTCAACCACGTCTTCGGCCTCGAAACACCCTGGCTGACCGACAAGTCCTACGCGCTGCTCGCGGTTGTCATCACCACCCTGTGGTGGACGGTCGGTTTCAGCTTCCTGCTCTACCTCGCCGCCCTCCAGGGCATCCCCGTCCACCTCTACGAGGCCGCCAAGCTGGACGGCGCGAACGCCTGGCACCGCACGCTCCACATCACGCTGCCGATGCTGCGCAACATCACCGGCCTCGTCGTCGCCCTCCAGATCCTCGCCTCGCTCCAGGTCTTCGACCAGGCCGTCGTCATGCAGGACTTCGGGCCGGGACCGGAGGAATCGACCCGCACCTTCGTCCAGTACACCCTCGAACAGGGCTTCACCAGCTACCGCGTGGGCTACGCCTCCGCGATCTCCATCATCTTCTTCGTGCTCATCGCGGCCGTCGCCCTCGCCCGGATGTGGCTGCTGCGCAACCGTGAGGAGGGCGGCCGATGACCACCGCCGCACCGTCGATCCGCGCCAGGCCCCGCCGGAGCTGGACCCCCGGCCAGATCGTGCTCACGCTGCTCGGCACCGCCGTCTCCGCGGTCTTCCTCGCCCCCCTCGCCTGGGCCCTGTTCACCTCCCTCAAATCGGAGACCGAGGCCGTCGAGGTACCGACGCACTGGCTGCCCGAGGACTGGACCGGCCAGGCCTGGTCGGCCCTCTTCGAGACCGGCAACATCACCAACTGGTTCGTCAACTCCCTCGTCGTGTCGGTCTGCGTCACGACGGTGGTCCTGCTGGTGAGCGCGCTGGCCGGCTACGGCTTCGCCCGCACCGAGTTCCGCGGCAAGGGCGCCCTGATGGCCCTGGTGATGGCCGGCCTCATGATCTCTCCGGCCGTACTGGGCGTACCGCTGTTCACCACCGTCCAGCAGATGGGGATGGTCGACACCTACTGGGGCATGATCCTGCCGCAGTGCGCGCCGGCCGCGATGGTCTACATCCTCTACAAGTTCTTCCAGGGCATCCCGCGCGAGCTGGAGGAGGCCGCCTTCATCGACGGAGCCGGCCGCTGGCGGGTCTTCTTCACCATCATCGTGCCGCTCTCCCGCCCCTCGCTCGCGGCGGTCGGCATCTTCACCTTCATCAGCTCCTGGAACAACTTCCTGTGGCCCTACATGGTCACCAACAACCCCGACCTGATGACCATGCCGAACGGCATCGCGACCGTCATGAACTCCTACGGCATCCAGTGGGCCCAGCTCATGGCCGGCGGCCTCATGGCCGGCCTGCCCCTGATCGTCGTCTTCGTCTTCTTCCAGCGGCAGATCGTGGCGGGCGTCGCCCACACGGGATTGGCGGGACAGTGACCGTACGCAGAATCCTCACCGCCGCGGCGACCGCGGCCCTGATGGCCCTGCTGCCGCACACGGCCCAGGCGGCGCGGAGTTACCCCGACCCGCGCCCCATCACCGGCCAGGAGATCATCCACGACCCCACCGTCCTGCGCCTCAAGTCGGGCGGCTACGTCGCCTACTCCACCGGCGGCGTCATCGGCGCCCGCCTCTCCGAGGACGGCAGGCACTGGGACGACGCGGGCAACGCCTTCGCGAAGCCCCCGGCCTGGTGGTACGAGTACAACGACACCGGCGACCCGTGGGCCCCCGACCTCACCTACCGCGCCGGCCGCTACTGGCTCTACTACGCCGTCTCGTCCTGGGGCACCAACCACTCCGCGATCGGCGTCGCCACCTCCCGCACGGGCCTGCCCGGCACCTGGACCGACCACGGCAAGGTCTTCTCCTCCGAGACCACGGACACCTGGAACGCCATCGACCCGGCGGTCATCCGCGCCGACGGCAGGTTGTGGATGTCCTTCGGCTCCTACTGGTCCGGCATCCGCATGGTCGAGCTGGACCCGGAGACGGGCAAGGCCGTTGACGGCGCGCAGGTCCACCACCTGGCGACCCGGCCGGACGAACCGTACGCGGTCGAGGGCCCGGAGATCGTCAAGCACGGCCGGTACTACTACCTCTTCGCCTCCCACGACGCGTGCTGCTCCGGCGTCAACAGCACGTACAAGATCAAGGTCGGCAGGTCGGCATCGATCACGGGCCCCTACGTCGACAGCACGGGCAAGCCGCTGCTGGAAGGCGGCGGCGACCTGCTCCTGCAAGGCCACGGCCGCTACATCGGCACCGGCGGCCAGTCGGTCTTCCGCGACCGGGGCCGCGACTGGCTGGCGTACCACTACTACGACGGGCAGGACGAGGGCACGCCCAAGCTCGGCCTCAACAGACTGAACTGGACGAAGGACGGCTGGCCTCGCGTCCGTTAGGGGCGCGAGGAACTGCGCGACCAGCCACCGGCGACCCTCAGCCGCCAACGAACAAGCACCCCCTCTCCGAAAGGCGCACATGCGAACGGCTCGCTTCACCCTCGACCCCGCCTTCACCGTCGGCGAAGTCAACCCCCGTCTCTTCGGCTCCTTCGTCGAACACCTCGGCCGCTGCGTCTACACCGGCGTCTTCGAACCCGGCCACCCCGCCGCCGACGCCGACGGCATACGGACCGACGTGCTGGAACTGGTCCGCGAACTCGGCGTCACCGCCATCCGCTACCCCGGCGGCAACTTCGTCTCCGGCTACAAGTGGGAGGACTCGGTCGGCCCGGCCGAGGACCGCCCCCGCCGCCTCGACCTGGCCTGGCGCACCACGGAGTCCAACCGCTTCGGCCTGTCCGAGTACATCGCCTTCCTCAAGAAGATCGGCCCCCAGGCCGAGCCGATGATGGCGGTCAACCTCGGCACCCGGGGCGTCGCCGAGGCCCTCGAACTCCAGGAGTACGCCAACCACCCCTCCGGCACCACCCTCTCCGACCTGCGCGCCGAGCACGGCGACAAGGACCCCTTCGGCATCCGCCTGTGGTGCCTGGGCAACGAGATGGACGGCCCCTGGCAGACCGGCCACAAGACCGCCGAGGAGTACGGCCGCGTCGCCGCCGAGACGGCACGCGCCATGCGCCAGATCGACCCGGACCTCGAACTCGTCGCCTGCGGCTCCTCCGGCCAGTCCATGGAGACCTTCGCGGCGTGGGAGGCGACGGTGCTCCAGGAGACCTACGACCTGGTCGACCACATCTCCCTGCACGCCTACTACGAGCCGCACGACGGCGACGTCGACTCCTTCCTCGCCTCCGCCGTGGACATGGAGTCGTTCATCGAGAACGTCGTCGCCACCTGCGACCACGTCGGCGCCCGTCTCAAGTCCAAGAAGAAGATCAACCTCTCCTTCGACGAGTGGAACGTCTGGTACATGGCCAAGACCCAGGCGGAGGTGAGCGCCCTCGACTGGCCCGAGGCGCCCCGCCTGCTGGAGGACAACTACAGCGTCACCGACGCGGTGGTCTTCGGCTCGCTCCTCATCGCCCTGCTCAGGCACGCCGACCGCGTCACCGTCGCCTGCCTCGCCCAGCTCGTCAACGTCATCGCCCCGATCATGACCGAGCCGGGCGGCCCCGCCTGGCGCCAGACGACGTTCTTCCCCTTCTCCCAGGCCTCGAAGTACGGCCGCGGCGAGGTCCTCGACGTCCGGGTGGACTCACCGACGTACGAGACGGAGAAGTACGGCGAGGCCGACCTGCTGCACGCCACCGCCGTGCGCGCCGAGGACGGCTCGGTCACCGTCTTCGCCGTCAACCGCTCGCGCACCGAGCCGCTGCCGCTGGACGTCGCGCTCGGCGGACTCGGCCTCACCGAGGTCGTCGAACACAGCGCCCTCGCGGACGCCGACCCCGACGCCCGCAACACCCTCGCCGAGCCCGAGCGGGTCGTCCCGCACGCGGTGGACGGCGCGGTGCTGGGCGACGGCAGGCTGAGCGCCGCCCTGGAGCCGCTGTCCTGGAACGTGATCCGGCTGCGCTGAGGCCCGCCCGCCCGGGTCAGCGGCGCCGGCCGGGGGAGGCGACCGGTTCCACCGGCACTCCTCCGGCCGCGCCGCCCAGCAGCTCCAGCCGCACCGTCCCGAGGCCCGGCTCCGCCTCGCCGTCGGACAGCACCGCGAGGGCCAGGGTGTTGGCGGCGGCACGGGTGCGCAGGATGCCGTTCGGCAGGACGAAGGTGTGCGGTGCGCCCGTGACGTCGCCCGCGTACTCGCCCATGTTCCAGCCGTTCAGGAAGAGCTGGGCGCGGCCCGGCCCGCCACCGAGGGCCAGCCCGACGGAGGCGTCCACGTCCGGCGGGACGTCCAGCCGGAAAGTGGTCCGGTACCAGGTCACGCCCTGGCGCCGGTCGCCGCCGCCGGGGGAGGAGACGGGCTCCCAGGCGCCGTCGTCGTACCCGGGCAGATGCCAGCCGTGCCGTTCCCCGTACAGGCCGCCGTTGTTGAGCGGCCCGCGCACGGGGTCGGCGGCGGCCGTGCCCATGATCCGCCAGGCCACCTCGGGCGAGGCCCCCTCGAAGGCGGCCGAGGTCAGCCCGCGGGCCGCCTTGTAGTCGTCCTGGTCGTGCTGGGTGCGCCGGACCAGGACCGACAGCACGGGCGGGGCACCCGCGCCGGGCCGCTCCCGCAGCGCGGCCCGCAGTCCGTCCGGCAGCCGGAACCCGGCCGTGGCGGTCCAGGTGCCCTGCCGGCCGTCCCCCTCCATCCGGTGCGTGCCCAGCGGCTCCCCGTCCAGCCAGGCCATCAGCAGCCCCCGCGCGCCCGTGCTGTAGGACAGGGCCACCGACTCCAGGCCCGCGGCGCCGGTGAGCCGGCCCCGGTACCAGACGTCGCCGTAGTGGAAGCCGTAGTCGTCGGCGAAGAGCACGGGCTGCCCGTCGGGCACGGGGGTCGTGCTGAACGACGTCTTCCGGTCGGCGGCCGTCCACCCCGAGTCGTCGTAGCCGGGCCGGGACTCCGGGTTCTCGTCGCGGCGCCGCCAGCCGTCCAGCGCGGGCAGGACCAGCTCGGGCACGCCGGGCAGGGCTCGGCCCGCCCACAGGCTGTGCGCCCGGCCGAGCGACGCGCTCACCCGGCTGCCGTTCCAGGCCACGTCCGTGATGCCGGGCGGCGCCCACACCTCGAGGCCGCGCTCCTCGACGGAGTCCCCGGTCAGCCGGATCGTGTGCCCGTCCAGGGCGGCGTCGCGCAGCAGCGCCGGGCCGTACACGAGCACCCGGCCCGACGGGGTCTCGTACGGCCACAGCTTCAGGGAGGCGGCGTCGTCGGCGAGGAGCACGATCATGGTGCGGTCGGTCTTGCCGCTGCGGATCCGCAGCCGGGTCAGCCTGTCCTCCTTGAGCTCCACCGTGACGTGCAGTTTCCCGCGGACGAACGTCCAGGCGACCTCCTCGTCCAGCCGGGTCGGCCACGGCTCGTGCGGGCAGTCCAGCACCAGGTGCGCCTTGTCCCCGGCCCGGCCCACGAAGGCGGCGATGTCCAGCTTCCCGACGCTCATGGAGAGCATGGGCTGCACGGTGGCGTACGCCAGTTTCCGCCCCGCGCCCAGATGCAGCCCGGTGGCGAACAGCTTGGCGTCCCGGCCGGGGACGGTGACCTCCACGTCGGTCCCGCCCATCGGCAGCCTCGACGTGACGTCGGAGGCGGAGTCGTTGCGCACGACGTAGGCGTGGGTGCCGGTGTCCGGGTTGGCGAGGTGCCGCACCCGCAGGCGGGCGTCGGCGGCCCCGACCTCGGCGGCCTCCTCCATCCGGGTGAAGTCGGGCACGTGGCGCAGGAGCTGCCCGAGCTGGTGGAGCGGGGCCGTCTTGTCCGTCGGCCGCCGTGCCTCGTCGATCCCGGCGGTGGGGTCGTACGTCGGGCCGGGCGCGGACGGCGCGGGCAGCCAGCCCCAGGAGGTGCCGCCGAACGCGGTGCGCACGTGGTGCAGCGTGACCCCCTGCGCCAGGTGCGCGAGGTGGACCTGCCGTGCCTCGCCGGCGTTCCGGGTCCGCTCGGGCTCGCCCGGGGCGACGGGGGTGTCGGCGTGCAGCAGGGGTACGTCGATCCCGTCGGCGCGGACCTTCTGGTGCAGGTGGGACAGCTGGGCGCGGTGCGGGGCGTCGAGGCGGTAGAGCAGGACGGTGCCGGTGCCGCGGGTGTACAGGTGCCGGGCGGCGACGGCGTTGACGCGGCTCAGCCACTCGTCGGCGTGGCGCAGGTACGCGGGGTCGGTGGTCCGGGCCTCGCCCCCGGTGGCCGTCAGCCAGCCGGGCAGGCCGCCGGCGTCCACGTCCGCGCCGATGTACGGGCCCGGGTCCAGGACGACGTACATGCGGGTCTCGGCGGCCGTGCGCAGGAACAGGTCCAGGTCGCGGACGCCGGTGAAGTCGTACTCGCCCGGGGCGGGGGAGTGCACGTTCCAGGCGACGCGGACGCTGACGGCGTTGTAGCCGTACGCGTGCATCTTCTGCAGGACGTCCCGCCACAGGGACGGGCTCGGCAGCCGGAAGGGGTGCATCTCGCCGGCCCACAGGGCCAGGCGCCGGCCGTCGACCAGCAGGGAGTGGCGGTCCAGGGCGACGTGGTGGTGCTGCCCGTCGGCGGCGGGCGGGCCGGGCGGCGGGCCGGTGGGCACGGGGCCGCGGGCGCCGGAGCGGGGCAGTGCCTGGCTGCTCACGCTGCCGCCGAGCGCCAGACCGAGGACGGTGGTGCCCGCGAGGGTGCTGAACGCTCGTCTGCTGAGCCTGCTGAGCTCCAAGGGAGCCTCTCCTGTTTGCCGTACTTCCGCTGCTTCGCTGCCGGGCCATTCTGCACAACCGGAGCGGTGCTGCGGTAAATGGCCAAAGTGTGACCTGTCCGGGTCCGGCGGACGAACATACGATGCGAGCGCGTCGTGACTGACATGTGCACAACATGTGTGCAGCGCATTCAACTACACCCCCCACCGACCGGGATGGGAGACCCATGGCCACCGGCCTGCTCCTGAGCGGCACGATCGCCGCGCTCCTCACCTCCGTGCTGCCCGCGCAGCACCAGCCCTCCGGCGGGTTCGAGGACCCGCCGCCGGACAAGATCGTCATCAAGGTCGCCACGGTGAACGGCTCCGGCTGCCCGCAGGGCACCGCGGCCGTCGCCGTCTCGGAGGACAACACCGCCTTCACCGTGACCTACAGCGACTACCTCGCCCAGGCCGGCGGCGACTCGCCGCCCACGGCCTTCCGCAAGAACTGCCAGCTCAACCTGCTCGTCCACGTCCCGCAGGGCTTCACCTACGCCGTGGCCAGCGCGGACTACCGCGGCTTCGCCGCCCTCAAGGACGGCGCGAAGGGCACCCAGCGGGCCTCGTACTACTTCCAGGGCTCTCCGAACACGGAGTACCGCACCCACCCCTTCGACGGCCCCCTCAACGACAACTGGCAGGCCACCGACAGCACCGACTGGGCCCAGCTGGTCTGGGCGCCCTGCGGGGTCCAGCGCAACTTCAACATCAACACGGAGCTGCGGGTGAGCACGGGCACGTCCGACCCCGCCGAGGTGAGCTTCATGACGATGGACTCGACGGACGGGGACATCAGCACGGTGTACCACCTGGCGTGGAAGGAGTGCCCCGACTCCTGACCGCCCGGGTCACGCCCCGCTCGGGCGGCACACCAGCGGTTTGGCCAGTTCCGAGCAGGGGCGGTGGCCCTTGGAGCGGATGATGTCCTTGCCGACCTCGTCGGCGAGGTAGCGCAGGAAGCCCGCGGCGATCGAGTCCGCCGGCGGCTCGCCGTAGGTGTAGGCGATCTCGGTCTCCCAGAAGGGGTACGCCCCCTGGTCGGCGCCCTCCAGCGTCGCCGGGTAGCCGTCGATGCGGACCTGCCGCACGCCTTCGTGGGCGGTGGCCGAGCCGACCTCGCTGTGGCCGAGGGCGCCGGGCGTCGCGGCGACGGTGTCCAGCAGGGCCCGTGTGCCGCCGACCTCGCAGCGGCCGGGTCTGCCGGGGTCCAGGCTCCGGCAGTCGTTGGTGGTGACCGCGGGCAGCGGGCCGCCGTCCAGCACCCGCCGCTCCAGGGCGGTCCGGGTGCCGGAGCCCGGGTGGCGGCTGACCAGCTGGATCGGCAGGTCCTCGCCCTTCACCTGCTCCCAGTTGGTGATCTTCCCGGCATAGATGTCCCGGACCTGCCGCAGGGACAGGTCCCGGACCCCGGTGTCCTCGCTCACGACCAGGGTGAACAGCGACAGGGCGACCGGCCTGGGCAGCAGTTGCGGGCGGCCGTCGGACTTGGGGCCGTCGCTGAAGGCCAGCCGGTCGCCCAGCCCGCCGTCCTCGCCGGGCTTCGCCTTCTCGCCCGCCGCGGCGAGGGTGTCCAGACCCGGGACGCTGCCCCGGAACGAGTCGGCGGTCAGCGGAATCCGGGCTTCGGGGCAGGTCTTCGTGTACTGCTCGGCGGCCTGTTCCAGCACCTCCTTGAAGGCGGTGGAACCCGACAGGTGCAGCGTGCCCTCGGCGCAGTCCAGCGGGGCGGCGACCGCGTCCTCGCCGCGGGCGAAGGTGGACACGGACTGGGCGACGCTCACCAGGACGAGGAGGGCGAGCAGCCAGCGGACCGGCCGGGAGGCGAAGGGGTAGTACTCGGTCCTCTTGATGGTCCCGCCGCGCACCCCGCCGACGATGCCCGCGCTGATCTCCGGGCCGGGAAGGTCGTCCCCGGCCGCGTCGGGGAGGCGGTCCAGTACCGCCAGCACCTTGTAGTGGGCGCGGCGGTTGAGCTTCACCTTGGGCAGCGTGATGACGCCGTCCGTGGCCCCCAGGCCCGCCGTTCCCGGTTCGAAGAACTCACGCAGCACGGGGTGGCTGCACTCCGTCACGACCATGCCGACCACACGGCGGCCCGGGAACGCCGCGCGTATGCCCACCGGGTCGTCGATGCGGGCGACGTAGTCCTCCTCGACGATCGGGGTCCAGCCGACGTTCTCGATGCGCAGCAGGACGACCGAGGGATCGTCCAGGTCGACGCCGTCCCACTGCATGCGCTGGAGGACTCTGGCCTGCGGTCCCGTGGACGTGCCCGAATCCCGGGCGCTGGTGTCCATCTGGACCCGGTAGCCCAGCCGTTTGCGGCCCGCCACGACGAACTCCCACAGGGCGGCGACGACGGGCACGGCGAGGCCGAACACCGCGATCACCGACTCCCACGAGACACCGCTCATGACCGACTCCCGACGCAGACACGCACATGGATGGGGAGGCCATGTTGTCCGGGCGGAACCGTCTTCGAACACGGTTGCGTCGACCATCCGTCAGGAGTTCACCGGTGTGTCATCTGTGCCACGGGGTGTTTTCCGGACGTTGGTTGCCCTTGCCGCGCGGGCCATTGACGCGCAAGGGGTTCGATTCTACGTTCCGTCCGACAGTCCGTCCGAAAATCCGATCGACGTTCGAGATATGGAACAGGAGCGTCCCCCCATGAGGCGCAGACGAACCGCACTCCTCGCCGTCCCCACCGCCGCCCTGCTCGCGCTCGTCCCCACCACCGCGTCGGCGTACCCGGGCCCCGGCCGGGTCACCGGCTCCGTCGTCACCCACGACCCGACGATGATCCGCACCGCGTCCGGGCAGTACCAGCTCTACGCCACCGGCGGAGGCATCAGCAGCAAGACGTCCTCCGACCGCACCGCCTTCGCGGCGGGCGCCGACGCCTTCGGCTCCC
Organism: Streptomyces sp. AC602_WCS936; assembly: GCF_019049125.1. Classification (NCBI taxonomy): domain Bacteria; kingdom Bacillati; phylum Actinomycetota; class Actinomycetes; order Kitasatosporales; family Streptomycetaceae; genus Streptomyces; species Streptomyces sp. AC602_WCS936. The sequence continues at coordinate 382,587 of NZ_JAGMUF010000090.1, forward strand.
GGCCCGGCTGGTGGTCGCGCTACTCGTCGGTCCCGGAGGCCTGGGCGCCCGACATCTCGTACCACGGCGGCAAGTACCTGATGTACTACTCCGTCTCGTCGTTCGGCTCCAACACCTCCGCCATCGGACTCGCCGGCTCCACCACCGGACGGCCGGGCAGCTGGAGCGACTACGGCATCGTCTACACGTCCGGCTCGTCCAGCGACTACAACGCCATCGACCCCAACCTCTTCGTCGACGACGACGGCACGTGGTGGCTGTCCTTCGGCAGCTGGTGGACCGGCATCAAGATGATCCGGATCGACCCGTCCACCGGCAAGCAGCACGCCTTTGACACCGCCCGGCGCTCCCTTGCCTCCCGGCCGTCCGGCACCAAGGCCGTCGAGGCCCCCTACGTCGTCAAGCGGAACGGGTACTACTACCTCTTCGCCTCGTACGACACCTGCTGCGCCGGCACCAGCTCCACGTACAAGATCAAGGCGGGCCGGGCGACCAGCGTCACCGGGCCCTACTACGACCGGAACGGCGTCTCGATGATGAACAACGGCGGCACGCCCGTGCTGGAGTCGCACGGCAGCGTCATCGGCCCCGGCGGGCAGTCGGTCATGCCCGACGTGGACGGTGACCTGCTCGTCTACCACTACTACGACGGCAACGACAACGGCACACCCAAGCTCGGCGTCAACCTCCTGGACTGGAGCAGCGGCTGGCCCGTCGCCTACTGACCCGGGACGCCGGCCCCGGGCATCACCCGTCGTCGTCGTGGCCCCGCAGGTGGAGCGAGCGCAGGGCCACCTCGATGGCGAAGCGGTGGTCGGGGTCGGTGAGCCGGTCGCCCAGATAGCTGTCCAGCGTCCGCAGGCGGTAGCGGACGGTCTGCGCGTGGACGCCCAGCATCTCGCCGACCTGTTCCGCGGGCGCCCGGGTGGACACGTGGACGCGGAGGGTCTCGACGAGCCGGTCGCGCCGGCGGGCGGGCAGGTCGTCGAGCGGGGCCAGCTCCCGGGCCGCGACCCGGTCGACGAGCGCGGAGTCGGAGAGCAGCCACAGGGTCGTCAGGTGATCCTCGCAGCGGATCAGCGGAGTGTCGGGTACGGCCCCGTCGTCGACGAGCTGGAGCACCCGGCGGGCCCAGCGGACGGAGTCGGCGGCCTGCGAGAGCGGCACGGTCAGGCCCACCGCGGCACGGGTGTCCGCCAGGGCGGCGCGGATCATGTCCAGGCGGGCGGGGGTGAGGTCACCGGGCACGAGCAGGTGCGGCTGCGGTATGTCCAGATCGGCGAGGACGTCCCGGTCGAGTCGCGCCTGGATGTGTTCCGGCACCGGAGGCCGGAGGGCGACGAGGAAGCACGACCGGGGCAGCTCCCAGGCGGCGGTCGTGCACAGTTCGGAGACGGTCGTCCGGGGCAGCGGCGAGGCGGCCAGGAGGAAGTGCAGTAACTGTCTTCGTAACGCGGACTCCTCCAGGGCCGCTCGTTCCCGTACCTCCGCGTACCCCTCGCGGGTGATCGCCTCCATCTCCGCGATGTATGCGAAGAGGGCGTCGGCGAAGGCCAGGATCATCGCGGGGGAGAGGCTGTACTGCCGTCCCAGTGTCTTGGCCCGGCGCAGCGCGATGCGGGCGCCGAGCCGGTAGGCCCCTTGCAGAACCTCCAGGTCGCGGCCCTCGTAGGCCTCCACCCGGCCGAATCTGCGCAGCAGTTCGTCCCGTAGCTCGAAGTCGCGGGAGGGGTCGGCCACCCGGTCCACGAAGGCGGTCAGCGCCTGCTCGACGCCCTGGCGGATCGCCTCTCCGTCCGGGCCGTTGAGCAGCCTGCCGTACACCGGATAACTGCGGGTGACCTCGGTCCGGATCTCGTTCAGCAGCCCCGGGATCAGCGGTCGCATGAAGGCCGCGAACTTCTTCGGGAGGGGGTCGAGCGGTTCACCGAGCACCGAGGGACGCGCGATTGAGGGCATGAGTGATCCCTTGCCGTCGACATGTCCGGTGGGGTGGGCCGGGCCGGGCCCGCCGCCCTCGGCGGGCGGGAGCCTGGACCGGTCCACTGGGTGTTCACCGGTCTGGCAAAGCTGAAGGTAAATCAACTCTGTTGTGTTGTACATCTCCTGGGGAGAGACCGTGTTCCGGTTGTGTGTGTTCTCGGCCGTTACTTGACGGCGGAGTGCCAGTTCTCGGCCAGGATCTCGCCGGCGTCGGGGGCGACGGTCCCGGGCGCGTTGAGACCGGTGAGGTGGGTCTGCGTGTCGTCGAGGGTGAGCGTGTTGTTCCCGGACGCGGAGGGCAGCCCGGTCTTCGCGTTCACCGCGGCGTTGATCAAGCCGAGGTCCAGGCCGCAGCCGGTGGCGCCGGGCACCGCGAAGGTGCTGTCGTTCTGGGTGGCGCCGCTGAGGTTGATCCGGCTCATCTCGCCGGCCGGGTCGGCGGTGCCGTCGCCCTGGAAGAAGGTCATTCCGAACGCCGGGTAGTCGCGGTTCTCGGGGCGCAGCACGATCGGGTCCGCAGCCGTCCCGATGTAGCACTTGTCGCCGAGGAGCGGGTTCTCCAGGTGGATGCGGACCGGCAGGGCGACGATCGGCGCGTCCGTGAGGACGCCCGCGGTCTGGTCGAAGGCGTAGGGCGCGCCGACGGACTCCATGGTGGCGGTGATCTTGTTGAGGCTGGAGTTCTCCAGCGACTCGCAGATCCCGGTGATCACGGGGATCTGGCTCGGACACATCAGGCCGAGGAGCCCGCCGGGCACGGTCGCGGGCTCGGCGACCAGCGCGCCGGAGGCGGGGGCGACCACGCTGCTGGTGCCGTCCGCGTTCTGCACGACGCCGATCTGGAGGTTGGTCCTGCCGGTCGTCACGGTGGTCTTGCCCAGTTTGATGGAGCCGCTCGCCGACGTCGAGACCACACACTGCGGGGTACGGTCGAGGCCGTCGGCGGCCCGCATCGCCGGAGCGTCCACGGGGCAGCGGGTGAAGGGGGCCCACTCGCCGTTGAGCGCGGGGCCGGCGGCGGTAGCCGTGCCCAGGGACGCGAGGGCGCCGAGCGCGGTCAGCGCGGACACGGTGGCGAGCCGGGTGCGGGTGGAGGCAGGTGACATGGTGGTGGCCTTCCGTGGGGTCGGGAGACAGGGGGTCAGCGTTCGGCGACGGGGATCTCGTAGGGCTGGAGGTCCTCGGTGCACTGGCCTTCGTTGGTCGGGCTCGGGAACACGGGGGCGGCGATCGCGCACGTCTGGCCCTGGACCTGCTTGACGTGGTTGCCGGGACCGGAGACGGAGGCGGTGAGCAGGCGGTCGAGGTCCTCGCCGTCGGTGCCGCAGCCGGTGAAGGCGGGGATGGTCGTCTCGCCGGAGAGCGTGCCGCCGCTCAGGAGCAGGTAGCCGGTGGCCGGCATGCCGAGGATCTGCTCGCCCCGGCCGTACAGCACCAGGTGGTCACCGGGGAAGTTGGCGGGGTCCGGGTCCTCGGAGGTGAGGGGCGTCTCGGTCCGGCACCCGGGGCCGACGTCCAGGGGTGTGCCGTTGACCTCGAGATCCAGCACGTGCAGGACCAACGGGGCCCGGATGTAGGTGTCCGTGATCGTGGTGAAGTCGGTCAGGCGCATCTTCATGCGCGAGTCGATCCTCATGGGGCCCGTCTGCTCCAGCACCATGGTGGCCTTCACCGGGGTGAAGTCGAAGGACAGGAACGTCGCTTCGAAGGGCGGTGTCCGCTCGCGCTCCCGGTAGTGGAAGTTCGCGTACGACACGGTGTCGAAGACCAGGTGCTCCGGGTCGGGAGGGCCCGGCACGGGAAGCCCCTGTTCGATCAGCACGCAGGACGGCGGGAGGTGTGCGGCGCCCTTCATCTTCCTCACGTTGGCGTAGCCGGTGACGTAGGCGTTGAGGGACACGTCCGTGGGCGGGTGCTGTTCGTCGTAGCGGCACGGCGGGACCTCGTCGCGGTCCGCGGCGGTACCGGGCGTGTTCTCCAGCACCTTCGGCGACCGCTCGGACTGCCGCTCCGGCTGCCGGTCCCCTCGCCCGTCCGGCTGTCCGTCGTCCGGCGCCCCGGAGGTGCCGGCCGGTCCGGGCGCGGAGGGCGAACCGCTCGGTACCGGCCCGTCGGTGCCGACCGGCACGGTGGCCAGCAGCCCTCGCTCCGGCGCGTCCTCGGCGAGGGTGCAGTCGACGGTCAGGGGGCCGGGGCCGGGGCTGGGGCCGGCGGCGGCCGGGCCGGTCGTGGCCGGGTCGGTCGTGGCCGGGGCCGCGGCGCCGAGCGCCAGGTCGATCGCGAGGGCGCCCGCGGAGAACGTCAGGTCGCCGTCGCTCCGGCCGGCCACCGAGGGGACGTCGCCCGTCGTGACCAGGGTCAGCGGCCCCGACCCGGGCAGTGCGACCGGCTCGGCGCTGCCCCGCCAGGTCGCCGTGGCCGTGGCGGCGTTCTGGGCGACGCCGACGTCGAGCCGGGTGGCCGCCCGTACCTCGGTCGCGTCGCGTGCGGTGAGGTCCGCGACCGCCTCCGGCGGCAGTTCCACGGTGGTGGTGACGCCGGACGGCGTGAACGCCTCGCCCGCCTCGGCCCGTTCCGGGAAGTCGGCCGAAATGCGTACCGTGGCGGGCAGGGGGCCCGAGGGCAGCGCGCAGACGTAGGGGAACTCGGCCTCGATCTCCTGGGCGCCCTCGGCCGAGGCGGTGGTGGGGACCAGGGCGGCCAGCACGACGAACGCGGCGATCGAGGCGGACCGGGCGCGGGCCCGGGGTGGCCGCGGTGCGGTGGGGCGGTGGGCTTTCATGCGACTCCGCTCGGACGTGGTGGCGTGGGGCGCGGCTCAGGGTCCGCGAACGCCCGGCCGGGGTGCCGGCCGGGCGGACGTGAGCGTCCGGCGGCCTACGGGTTGGAGCCGACGATGGTCGGGACGGCGCCGGTACCCGCCTCCTTGACGGCGTAGTTGCCCTTGAAGGTGGGCTTGGTGGCGGTCGTGACGATCGCACCGCAGTTGACGGGGTTGCTGACCGCCAGTTCGCCGGCGGCGCTGTTGACCGCCAGGACACCGGTGGAGTTGGTGTAGGTGGCCGAGGCCTTGCCCGTCACCGTGAACTTGCAGGCACCGGCGGTCACGTTGGCCCTGACGTTGCCGATGTGGCCCGTGGTGACACCGGTGGAGGCGTTGTAGTCCACCGCGACGACGTCCCAGGGGGTGACCGACGTGGTGGTGACGTTGCCCAGGACGCTGGTGCACGGAGAGCCGGACGCGCCGAAGTTCATGGTGTCGATGTCGGCGACGTCCGCGGGGTTGCCGGTGGCGCTCGCCATCGACCCGGACGCGTTCGAAACCGTACAGGTCATCGGGATGGTGGCGGTCAGCACGATGTTGCCGACGTTCACGGCCTCGAACTCGGCCGGCGACGGGTTGACGGTCCACACCGTGGAGGGCGCCGCCGAGGCGGTGCCGACGGTGAGGCCCAGCGAGGCCGCGGCCGCGCACGCCACGACGACCGACCTTCTCGTGTTCTTCTTCATGCTCGGGAATCTCCTTGAGGGTTGACCGGCATTGAGCCGTGACGCTACTCGCCGGAAACATAGGCGAACAATGCGGTCGTCCAAGATTCTTTGAAAAGTGGAACAAGCTGTTTCCGGGGTGAGTGAATCGCCACTCGCCTTAGTCATCCGTTGCCAAGGCCGACATGTCCGGGCGGGAGTGGTCCGGGCCTGCTGACGTCATCCGTGCCGAGGCTTCTTTTGCGCACCGGATGACAAGCCGGTGAGCGCTTCTTGTCTCTTGGGTGACAGCTTTCGGATAGGCGGAGTCGGCATCCCTGAAAACTCCGATCCCGGTGTTGCTCGCCGAGGTTACTCGGTCGTAACGTGCCGGTGTGGTGCTCGGTTCCCGGTCGGTGGCCCCCCGTCGGCCGGAGCCGTGGCGGACGCTTTCCGGCCCACCCTCCCGTCGGCTTCCGGTGTCCGCCGGCGGGGTCTCGCCGGGTCCACCCCCCGGGATCGGCGAGACCCCGCCCTGTCTCCGCCCAGACAAGTGCGGGGACGCCGTGTTGTCAGCGTGGTGACAAGTTCCGCGGGCCGCTCGAGATTCGGCGCCGCATCCGTTGTCAGTGCGCTCCGGGCCGATTTAACGTGCGGACCCGCAGTACGTATCCGATTGACTTCCGCTGGAGGTGATATGGGAATCGAAGTGGTGGTCGAGGGTCTGACCAAGTCCTTCGGTAAGCAGAGCATCTGGCGGGACGTGTCACTTACTCTTCCGGCCGGAGAGGTCAGTGTGATGCTGGGTCCGTCCGGCACCGGGAAGACTGTTTTCCTGAAGTCGCTCATCGGGCTGCTCAAGCCCGAGAAGGGCCGTGTCCTCATCAATGGAGTGGACATGGTGAACAGTCCGGAAAGGGACATCTACGAGACCCGTAAACTGTTCGGCCTCATGTTCCAGGACGGAGCCCTCTTCGGGTCCATGTCCCTATTCGACAACATCGCCTTCCCGCTGCGCGAACACACCCGCAAGAAGGAGTCCGAGATCCGCCGCATCGTCATGGAGCGGATCGAGGTCGTCGGGCTGCTCGGTGCGGAGGGAAAGCTCCCGGGAGAGATCAGCGGAGGCATGCGCAAGCGGGCCGGCCTGGCCCGCGCGCTCGTCCTCGACCCGCAGATCATCCTGTGCGACGAACCGGACTCCGGGCTCGACCCGGTCCGCACCGCCTACCTCTCCCAGCTGCTGATCGACCTGAACGCGCAGCTCGACGCGACGATGCTGATCGTCACCCACAACCTCGACATCGCCGCCACCGTGCCCGACAACATGGGGATGCTCTTCCTGCGCGAACTCGTCACCTTCGGCCCGCGCGAGGTACTGCTGACCAGTGACGAACCGGTGGTGGCCCAGTTCCTCGGCGGCCGGCGCGAGGGCCCCATCGGGATGTCCGAGGAGAAGGACGCGGCCACCCTCGCCGCCGAGGCGGACGCCGCCCGCACGGCCCCCGCCGCGCCCCGCGTGATCGTCCCGCAGCTGGAGCCGTCGCCCGGTCTGCCGCCCCGCCGGGCCGCCGCCCGACGACACCAGCGTGTCATGGGCATGATCGACAGTTTGCCGCCCGCCGCGCGCGACGCCATCCGGGAGACCTACGCGAAGAGTTCCGAGGCGGCCACCCTGCCGATGCCCGCCGCCGGGAGCGGCGCGTGATCACCGGAGCCCTGCGGCAGACCGGCCGGCTCTTCGCGCTGGCCGCCGAAGTCACCCGCGCCGCCTTCCGAAGACCCTTCCAGTTCCGCGAGTTCGTCGAGCAGTTCTGGTTCGTGGCGAGCGTGACCATCCTGCCCGCCGCCCTGGTCTCGATCCCGTTCGGCGCCGTCATCGCCCTCCAGGTCGGCTCCCTGACCGAGCAACTGGGCGCCCAGTCGTTCACCGGCGGCGCCAGCGTCCTCGCCGTCGTCCAGCAGGCCAGCCCGCTCATCGTCGCGCTGCTCATCGCCGGCGCCGGCGGCTCGGCCATCTGCGCCGACCTCGGCTCCCGCAAGATCCGCGAGGAACTCGACGCGATGGAGGTCATGGGCGTCTCACCCGTGCAGCGGCTGGTGGTGCCCCGGGTCCTGGCCGCCATGGGCGTGGCGGTCCTGCTCAACGGCCTGGTCTCCGTCGTCGGCATCCTCGGCGGCTACTTCTTCAACGTCGTCATGCAGGACGGCACCCCGGGCGCCTACCTCTCCAGCTTCTCCGCCCTCGCCCAGCTGCCCGACCTGTACGTCAGCGAACTCAAGGCGCTCGTCTTCGGGTTCATCGCGGGCATCGTCGCCGCCTACCGGGGACTCAACCCGCGCGGCGGCCCCAAGGGCGTCGGTGACGCCGTCAACCAGTCCGTCGTCATCACGTTCCTCCTGCTCTTCTTCGTCAACATGGTGATGACGGCCGTCTATCTCCAGATCGTCCCGCCGAAGGGAGGCTGAGCAGAGATGGCCTCACCGCTCGTCTGGCTCGACCGCTCCGGTGACCAACTCCTCTTCTACACCCGGGCACTGCTGTGGATCCCGCGGACCCTGCGCCGCTACCTCAAGGAGGTGCAGCGCCTCCTCGCCGAGGTCGCCTTCGGCTCCGGCGGCCTCGGCGTCATCGGCGGCACCGTCGGCGTGATGATCGCGATGACGCTCTTCACCGGGACCGTCGTCGGACTCCAGGGCTACGCGGCCCTCGACCAGATCGGCACGGCCGCGTTCACCGGATTCGTCTCCGCCTACTTCAACACCCGCGAGATCGCCCCCCTCGTCGCCGGACTCGCCCTGTCCGCGACCGTCGGGGCCGGCTTCACCGCCCAGCTCGGCGCCATGCGCATCAACGAGGAGGTCGACGCCCTCGAAGGCATGGGCATCCGTTCCATGCCCTACCTGGTCACCACCCGCATCATCGCCGGCGTCGTCGCCATCATCCCGCTCTACGCGATCGGCCTGCTCTCCTCCTTCCTGGCCTCCCGCTACGTGACCGTCCTGTTCAACGGACAGTCCCGGGGGACGTACGACCACTACTTCAACCTCTTCCTCTCGCCGACGGACGTGCTGCTGTCCGTCCTGAAGGTGCTGATCTTCAGCGTGATGGTGATCGTCGCCCACTGCTACTACGGCTACCGCGCCTCGGGCGGCCCCGCGGGCGTCGGCGTCGCCGTCGGCCGGTCGGTACGCAACGCCATCGTGCTGATCAGCGTCACCGACTTCTTCCTGTCGCTGGCCCTGTGGGGCGCGACGACGACCGTGAAGGTGGCGGGGTGAGATGAGCCGACCGAGAGGACAGGCACTGCGCCACCGGCTGGCCGGGGTGGTGTTCGTGCTGGTGCCCGCCCTGCTGATCTGGCTGGCCGTCGCCGTCTACGACAAGAAGTTCACCGACTCCGACCCGGTGGTCGTCGAGACCGGCAGCGCCGGCAACCAGATGCACCCGGGCGCCGAGGTGAAACTGCGCGGCGTCGTCGTCGGCGAGGTCCGCGCCATCGACGCCACCGGCGACGGAGCCCGGCTCACCCTCGCCATGAAGCCCGGCGCGCTGGACGACGTACCGTCCGACGTACGGGCGCAGATGCTGCCCACCACCCTGTTCGGCGAGCGGTTCGTGGCCCTCGTGCCGCCCGAGAACCCCTCGCCCGAACCCCTGGCCGCCGGTGCCGTCGTCCCCCAGGACCGGTCGGAGAACGCCATCGAGCTGCAACAGGTGCTCGACGACGTCCTGCCCATGCTCACCGCCGTCCAGCCGCAGAAGCTCGCCGCCACCCTGTCGGCCGTCTCGCAGGCCCTGGAAGGGCGCGGAGAGCGGCTCGGCGACACGCTGAGCCTGCTGGACGAGCACCTGAAGGAGTTCAACCCCCATCTGCCCGCCCTCAACCGGGACCTCAAGGAACTCGTGAAGGTCAGCCACCTCTACGCGGACGCCGCGCCCGACATCATCACGGCGCTCACCGACTTCACCACCACCAGCGGCACCCTCGCCGAGCAGGAGGCGGAGCTCGCCGCCACCCTCGGCGCGACGACCCGGACGGCCGAGGACGTGACGGCCTTCCTGCGGAAGAACAAGGACAACATCATCCGGCTGAGCGGAACGAGCAGGCCCACCCTGGAACTGCTCGCCGAGTACTCCTCGGCCTTCCCCTGCACCCTGCGCACCCTCGCCGACTTCGTACCGGCCATGGACAAGGCGCTCGGCAAGGGCACCGACCGGCCAGGCATCCACGTCGACGTCACCACCGTCGCCTCGCGCGGCGCCTACCGACCCGGCCGCGACACCCCGGTGTACGACTCCGGCGGCGGACCCCGCTGCCCCTCGGTGCCCTACCTCGGCACCCTGCCCCGCCCCGTCGCCGCTGCCGCCACCCCCGCGGCCGAGCAGGACCTCGGGCCCGCCAACTCCCCGCAGGAGAACGACCTCGTCAACGAACTCCTCGCCCCCGCCGCCGGCCAGAGCCCCGGGGACCTGCCCGACTGGAGCAGCCTGCTCGTCGGCCCCGTCTACCGCGGAACGGAGGTGACCCTGCGATGACCGCGGCCGACCACGCGCCCACCCGGCGCCGCCCGCTGACCGGGCCGCTGCTCAAGTCCCTCGTCTTCGTGGTGGTCACCGCCCTCGCCACGACCGTGCTGGGCCTGAGCGTCGCCGGCTCCGGCACCGGCTCCGGCAGCGGAACCAGCACCTACAAGGCCCTGTTCACCGACGTCACCGGGCTCATCGAGGGCGACAGCGTGCGGATCTCCGGGGTGACGGTCGGCGAGGTGACCGGCGTACGCGTCGTGCAACGACGCACCGCGGAGGTCACCTTCACCGTCCGCGAGGACCGCAGGCTGCCCCGCTCGACCACCGCCGCCGTCAAGTACCTCAACATCGTCGACCAGCGCTACGTCGCCCTCGGCCGCGGCAGCGGCGACGTCTCCGGCACGCTCGAGGAGGGCGGCACCGTCCCGCTGGAGCGCACCACGCCGGCGCTCGACCTGACGCTGCTCTTCAACGGCTTCAAGCCGCTGTTCGAGGGGCTCTCCCCGAAGGACGTCAACGAACTCGCCGGATCGATCGTGCAGGTGCTCCAGGGCGAGGGCGCCACCGTCGACAGCCTGATCCGCCACATCGGTTCGCTCGGCACCACCGTCGCCGCCAAGGACAAGGTGATCGGAGAGGTCGTCGACAACCTCACCACCGTCCTGGACACCCTCAACGACCGCGAGGACGGCTTCGACGACCTCGTCGCCACCCTCCAGGAACTCGTCACCGGCTTCAACGCGGACCGCAAACCCCTCGGCAAGGCCGTCGCGGCCATGGGCGACCTGACGACCGTCACCGCCGGCCTCTTCCACGACGGACGCGCACCCCTCAAGAAGAACGTCCGTGAACTGGGCCGGCTCTCGGCCAACCTCGGCGAGCACACCCCGCAGATCGAGGACTTCCTGGAGAAGTCCCCCGCCAAGATGACCGCCCTGGCCCGCCTGTCCTCCTACGGCTCGTGGTTCAACCTCTACCTCTGCGAGGCGCGCGTGAGCCAAGTGACCACCTCCGACGGCTCGAAGCCGCCCACCGGCATCGCGATCACCGAATCGAGGTGCCGCGGATGAAGCGCCCCCGCACCGGCCCCCGGGTCAAACCGGTCAGGGAACGCAACCCCGTCGCCGTCGGCGTCGCCGGGCTGCTCGTCCTCGCCCTGGTCGCCCTCCTCGTCTACCACGTGGACCGGCTGCCGCTCGGCGGCGGCACCTCCTACAGCGCCGACTTCTCCGAGGCGGCGGGCCTGGAGGAGGGGGACGAGGTGCGCATCGCCGGCGTCAAGGTCGGCCAGGTCACCGGCGTCGCGCTCGACGGCGCCAAGGTGAAGGTCGGTTTCGAGGTCGAGGACGCCTGGCTCGGCGACCGCACGACCGCCGCCATCGCCATCAAGACCGTCCTCGGCGACAAGTACCTGGCGCTCGACCCGCTCGGCTCCGGCCGCCAGGACCCCGGCAGCCGCATCCCGCTGAACCGGACCACCTCCCCCTACGACGTTACCCAGGCCTTCCAGGACCTCAGCGGCACCGTCGACGCCATCGACACCGGGCGGCTCGCCGAGAGCTTCGAGACCATCACCGACACCTTCAAGGACTCACCGCCCCACGTGCGCAAGGCCGCCACCGGCCTGTCCGACCTGTCGCGGTCCATCTCCAAGCGCGACGCGAAGCTCGCCGAACTCCTCGAGGGAAGCGCCACGTTCACCAAGACCCTGGAGAACAAGAAGTCCAGCTTCGAGCTGCTCATCGAGGACGGCGGCTCCCTGCTCGGCGAACTCAGGGACCGCCGGGCCGCCATCAGCGCCCTGCTCAAGGGCAGCCGGGACCTCGGCACCGAACTCGGCGGCCTCGTCGAGGACAACGAGAAGCAGCTCGGCCCCACCCTCAAGGCGCTCGGCCGGGTCACCGGCGTCCTGGAGAAGAACAACACCCAGCTCGGCAAGACCCTCGCACTGGTCGGCCCGTACTACCGCCTGGTCGGCAACACCCTGGGCAACGGCCGCTGGTTCGACAGCTACCTGTGCGGCGTCGTGCCCCGCGACTACCTGCCCGAGACGTCCCAGCCCGAGACCGGATGCCTGCCGCCGAAACAGCCGGCGGCGGCCCAGGGGAGCGGTGAGTGATGAGCCGACGCCGAAAGATCCTCACCGGGGTGCTCGCGTTCGTGGTGCTCGCCGCCGGCGGCCTGGTCACGGCCCGCGCCCTCGAAGCCGACGGCATCCGCGTCACCGCCTTCTTCGACCGCACCATCGGCGTCTACGCCGGATCCGACCTGCGCGTCCTCGGGGTGCGGGTCGGCGAGGTGGAGTCGGTGCGGCCCGAGGGCACCAGGGTCCGCGTCGGCCTCCGCCTGGACGAGGGGATCAAGGTCCCCGAGGACGCGCGGGCCGTCGTCGTCGCGCCGAGCGTCGTCGCCGACCGCTACGTGCAACTCACCCCCGCCCACCGCGAGGGCCCCGCCCTCGCCGACGGCGCCGTCCTGCCCGCCTCCCGCAACCACGTCCCCGTCGAGATCGACCAGATCTACGCCTCGATCACCGAACTCGGCGACGCCCTCGGCCCGGACGGAGCCAACGCCGAGGGTGCCCTGTCCGACCTGCTGCGGACCGGTGCCGACAACCTCGACGGCAACGGTGAGGCCATCGGCGACAGCATCGAGGAGTTCGGCAAGGCGGCCAAGACCCTCGACGGCAGCAGCGGCGACCTGTTCCGGACGCTCAGCAGCCTGCAGACCTTCACCACCATGCTGAAGAACAAGGACACCGACGTGCGCACCGCCCAGGAACGCCTGGACGAGGTCGTCAGCTTCTTCGCCGACAACAAGGACGACCTCACCGGAGCGCTGGAGGAACTCGGCACGGCCCTCGGCCAGGTCAAGACCTTCATCGAGGACAACCGGGGCGAGCTGAAGAAGAACGTCGACCGGCTCGTCCCCCTCACCCGGACCCTGGTCGAGCAACGGGCCTCGCTGGCCGAGGCGCTGGACGTGGCACCGCTGGCGGCCGACAACGTCGTGAACGCCTACAACCCCGACACCCGCACCCTCGACGGCCGCGCCAACCTCAACGAGATCAGCATCGGCGGGCCGCTGCTGCCGCTGCCCGTGGCCGGTGCGACCGACGGGAAGACCGGCGCGACCGACGGGAAGAAGGGAGACGGCCGATGAAGCGCGGCACGCTCACCGCGCGCCGGGCCGCCGGGCTCACCGCGGGCGGACTGACCGCCGCGGGTCTCGCCCTCGCCCTGACCGTCGGCGGGGTCGGTGTCGTCCCGAGCGGCTTCGACGGCATCGAGGACCTGCCGCTGCCCGGCGGCGCCGACCTCGGCGACCACCCCTACACCGTCACCGCGGAACTCCAGGACGTGCTCAGCCTGGTCCCGCACTCCGCGGTGCGCGTCAACGACGTCGCCGTCGGCCGGATCACCGGCATCGAACTCGGCCGGGACGACTGGAAGGCCCGGGTCACCATGGAGATCAACGGCGAGGTGCGGCTGCCCGCCGACGCCACCGCCCGGCTCGAACAGTCCAGCCTGCTGGGCGAGAAGTACATCCAGCTCGTCGCACCCGCCGAGGAGACCGGAGCCGGCCGGCTGACCGACGGGAGCGTCATCCCACTGGCCCGCACCAGCCGCAACACCGAGGTCGAGGAGGTGTTCGGCGCGCTGTCCCTGCTGCTCAACGGCGGCGGCGTCAGCCAGCTGAAGACCATCACCCGCGAGCTCAACGCCGCGCTCGGCGGCCGCGAACCCGAGGTCCGCTCCATGCTGAAGCGGGTCGACACCCTCGTGGGCGACCTCGACGACCACCGGGGCGACATCACCGACGCCCTCGACGCGGTCAACCGGCTCTCCTCGACCCTCGCCACCCGCAAGGACGACGTCGGCACCGTCCTCACCGACCTCTCGCCCGGACTGAAGACCCTGGAGAAGCAGCGCGGCTCCCTGCTGACCATGCTGCGCTCCCTCGACACCCTGTCCGGCGTCGCCGTCTCCACCGTCAACGCCAGCAAGGACGACATGATCGCCGACCTCAAGGCCCTCGCGCCGACGCTGAAGGCGCTCGCCGACGCGGGCACGGACCTGCCCGACTCCCTCCAGGTGCTGCTGACGTACCCCTTCACCGACGAGATCCTCAGCGGAGTGAAGGGCGACTACCTCAACACGTACCTGAGCATGGCCGCCGAGCCCGGCACCCAGGTGATCCCGCCGCTCGTGCCCGGGCAACAGCCGTCCCCGGCCGCCGCGCCGGGCTCCACCTCGCCGCTGCCGCTGCCCTCCGCGTCCGGGGCCGGGTCCGGGTCCGGGTCCGGAGGTGAACGCGGGTGATCACCCTCGCCGTACGGCTGAAGAACCTCGCCTTCCTCCTCGTCGCCGTCCTCGCCCTCTCCTTCCTCGGCATCCGCTACGCCGACCTCGGCCGGTACGTGGGTGTCGCCGACTACTACACCGTGGACGTGCGGCTCCCGCGCACCGGCGGCCTGTTCACGCACTCGGACGTCACCTACCGGGGCGTCTCGGTGGGCCGCGTCGGCCCGATCGACCTCACCGCCGACGGCGTCGTCGCCGAGCTGCGCATCAAGAAGTCCGCGCCCAGCATCCCCGCCGACACCAAGGCGGTGGTCGCCGGGCTCTCCGCCGTCGGCGAGCAGTACATCGACCTGCGGCCCGAGAGCGACGGCTCGCCCTACCTCACCGACGGCACCCGCATCGAACAGGCCGACACGCAGGTGCCCGCGCCCGTCACCGACGTCCTCACCAGCGTCGACGACCTCGTGACCTCCGTCCCGCTGGAGGACCTGCGCACGGTCGTCGACGAGTTCGGCAAGGCCTTCGAAGGACACGGTGACGACCTCCAGGTGCTGCTCGACAGCGGCAGCGACTTCGTCCGGGCCGCCGACCGCGCCCTGCCCTCCACCACCCGGCTCATCCACGACGGCGAGACAGTCCTGCGCACCCAGGCCGAGGAGTCCCAGGCCATCCGCGACTTCGCCGTCGGCGCCGAGGAACTGGCCCGGGCCCTCAAGGGCTCCGACGCCGACCTGCGCCGCCTCCTCGCGGTCACCCCCGAGGCCGCCACCCAGGTCAGCGGCCTGCTGCGGGACCTCGACCCGAGCCTCGGCGTCGTCCTCGCCAACCTCCTCACCACCTCCCAGGTGGCCGTCACCCGGCAGCGCGGCATCGAGGAACTCCTCGTGAAGTACCCGGCTGCCGTAGCCGCCGGCGCCACCGCCGTCGACGGCGGCAAGCTCAACCTCGGTCTGGCCGTCACCTTCTTCAGTCCCCTGCCCTGCACCGACGGATACGGCGCCACCCGCTACCGCAACGGCCTCGACCTCGGCACCGCACCCGCCCTCAACACCGAAGCGGCCTGCGCCGCCCCGGCGTCCAGCGGGAAGAACGTACGCGGGTCGGCCAACGCCCCGAAGAGCGGCGCGGTGCCCGACCCGGCCCGACCCGGCTCCCTGCCCCCGGGCGACGGCGGGACACCGGCGAAGGACGACACCCCCGCCGCGCTCCCCGGCGCGCTCGCCCTGCCGGGACAGAGCGGCGAGGCACCGGCCGGGCTGGCCGGCCTCCTCGCTCCGGCCACCGGGAGCACGCGATGAGATGGCCCAGGATCATCGCCGCAGCGGGCCTCGCGCTCTCCCTCGGCCTCTGCGCCACCGGCGCGTGGACGTACGCGCAGGCACGCACCGACGACTCGCTCGCCCACGGCCGGGAACGGGACGAGGCACTCGCCGACGGGCGGAAGGGCATCGCCGTACTCACCACGCTCGACGCCTCCACCCGGCAGAGGGCCGAGCAGAGCATCCGGGACTGGCGCGCCGTCTCCACCGGGCCGTTGCAGCGGGAACTCGGCGACACCGAGGCCGAGGCGGGAACGTCGGCGCGCGGCACGGTCACCGAGGCCGCCGTCACGGCCCTCGACACCCGGTCCGGCACGGCCAAGCTCATCGCCACCGTCCGCGTCGAGGTCGTCCCCGACGGGGCGAAGAAGCCGGCCACCGACCGCAAACGCCTGGAGGCCGTCCTGGCCCGCACGGGCGAGGAGGAGTGGAAGGTCCGGGCGCTGAGCGCCGTACCGGTCACGGAGGAGAAGGGCGGGGAGCGATGACCCCCAAGTGGCTGCCGCGCGGGGGCACCGCACCGGAGCCCGGCACGGTGGACGAGCGGGCCCCGCACCCGGAAGCGGACTCCGCGGGCGGGCAACTCGCGTCCCAGGAACCGGACTCCGCGGACGAGCCCGCCTCGGACGATCCCGCCTCGGACGAGCCCGCCTCGGACGACCCCGGCGACACCCCGGCCCCCCGCCCGCCGCACGGGCGCCTGCGGCGGGCCGCCCTGGCCGGGACCGCCGCGGTCCTGCTCCTCGGCGGCTGCGGGTTCTTCTACGCGGCCCACCGGTTGGCGTCGGCCGAGGCCGCCCGGAACCACGCGCTCACCGACACCGAGGCCACCTCACGCGTCGCGGGCGACATCGGCAACGCCCTCGCCCGTGTCTTCTCCTACACCCCGGACGGCACCGCGGCCGCCGAGCGCTCCGCGGCCACCGTCCTCGACGGCCGCGCCGCCCGCCAGTACGAGACCCTCTTCGCCCGGGTCCGCGACGACCTCACCGAGCAGCGCGTCACCCTGAGCACCCGGGCCGTCCGCACCGGAGTGATCGAACTCGACGGGGACAGGGCCCGCCTGCTGGTCTTCCTCGACCAGACCTCCCACAAGGGCAAGGACAGCACCGAGGTCACCACCGCGGCGGCCCAGCTCACGGTCACGGCCCGGCTGGAGGACGACCGGTGGCGGATCACCGACATCAAGGCCCGCTGAACATGCGCGGGAGACGGGAGCACCCCATGAAACGCCCGGTCCGCCTCCGCCCCGTGGCCCGTTCCCGGTCGCTGCCGGTCCTGGCCCTCGCCCTGACCCTCGTCGCGGGAGGTTTCGCGGCGTGGACGGGGCAGGACTGGTACCGGGCGGCCCACGACGACCGGGCCGCGTACGCCGCGCAGCGGGACGCGGCACTCGCCGCCGGGGAACAGGCCGTGCAGAACCTGAACACGCTCGATCACCGCGAGCTGAAGCGGGACCTCGACCTGTGGGAGTCGTCGACGACCGGCGAACTGCACGAGCAACTCACCTCCGGACGCGCCGAGTTCACCGAGCAGGTGAAGGAGGCCAAGACGGTCACCACGGCCCGGGTGCTGTCGGGCGCCGTCACCGAAGTCGACGACCGCGCGGGCCGCGCCCGGGTGCTGGTCGCCCTGCGCGTCACCGTCAAGGCGGCCGACGGAGCGACGACCGACAAGGACAGCCGCATGCTCGGCGAACTCACCCGGACCGACGGCCGGTGGAAGCTGAGCGCCCTGGGCCAGGCGCCCGTGGGCGGCACTTCGGCCGGCTGAACCGGTCCCGTACCGCGCAGGCCGGCCGCAGCGAGGAGGACACCGCACCATGTCGACGACCCGTCACCACATCAACCGTCAACGGCGCCGCCAGGCCCGCGAGCCCCGGCCCGTCACCGCCTCCGACCCCGCCGGGCGCCCGGAACGCACGGCGGTCCGGGCCGCCCCGCGCGGCGCCACGGCCGTCCCGGCGCCCGCGGACACCCCGGCCGAGCCGCCCGCGGCCGAAGGCGAGAGGACCGTCCGGGCCCGGCCCCGCCGCCCCCTCGTACTCGCGCTGCTGTGCGCGCTGACGGTGCTCCTCGGCGGCTTCGCCGGGTGGGCGCACGCGGAGGCCGAGGCGCTCAGGTCCGAGCCCGCGCGGGCCAACACGGCCCTGACCGACCTCGCCCGCACCAGCGAGATCAAGGGCCGGGCGGCCGAGGCCGTCGACCGGCTCTTCTCCTACGACCACGCCGATCCCGGCGCCCTCGACGAGGCGGCGAAGGACCTCCTGACAGGCAAGGCCGTCGACCAGCACCGCGACCTGCTCGCCGACGTCCGTGCGCGGGCCGACGAGCAGAAGGCGGTGATCACCACGTCGGTCACCGAGAGCGCGGTCGAGCGGATCGACGGCGACCGGGCCCGGGTCCTCCTCTACGCCGACCAGAGCAGCGTCGCCACCACCGGGAGCGCGGCCCCGGACGAGAAGGGTCCGGCGGGCGAGGACACCGCCGAGGACCAGGGCGTGTACGCGGCGGCCATGCTCGCCGTCGACCTGGTGCACCGGGACGGACGCTGGCTCGTCTCCGCCATCGACACCTTCGGCCGCTGAGTCCTCACCGCCCGCGCCTCGCCCGCCCCGTGTCTGAGACGGAACCGACAGGAGTGACGACCATGTCCGTACGCCGTGCCCGACGCCTGCACGCCCGCCGGGCCCGCAGGGGACTGCGCACGACCGCCCTCGCGGTCGCGGCCATGGCGGCCCTCACCGCCTCCCAGGCCCCCGGCCTCGCCCGGGACGCCAAGGACGGCCACGCCGGTCCGGCCGCCGACGACCTGCTCCGGCCGACGGCGGACGGCCCGTTCGCCGAACTCGCTCCGCCGGGCGACGGCTCCTACCACACCGAACTCCCGCCTCTGACGAAGCGGAACGGCACACCGGCCGCCGCCGCGACCGGGCGGGACGTCCGCGCCCAGTCGGGCATCCCGGCCACCGTGCTGCGCGCCTACCGCACCGCCGAGTCGGCCGTCGGCAGGACGGACCCCGGCTGCCGGCTGCCCTGGGAACTGCTCGCCGCGATCGGCAAGGTCGAGTCCGGCCAGGCACGCGGCGGCGCGGTGGACCGGCACGGCACGACCCTCGGCCGCATCACCGGCCCGCCCCTCGACGGGCGGGGCTTCGCCCTGATCCGGGACACGGACGGCGGCGCCCACGACGGTGACACGGTCTACGACCGGGCGGTGGGCCCGATGCAGTTCCTGCCGTCCACCTGGGCCCGCTGGGGCGCGGACGGCAACAGCGACGGCCGCGCCGACCCGAACAACGTCTTCGACGCGGCTCTGGCGGCCGGCCACTACCTGTGCGCCGGTGACCGGGATCTGGGCCGGGCCGCGGACCTGGACCGTGCGCTCCTCAGCTACAACAACTCCCGCACCTACGTGGAACTGGTCAGGTACTGGCTGGAGTTCTACCGCAGGGGAGTCCACCCCGTCCCCGACGGCAGGGGCGTCGTCCCGAAGAGCCCCGGTGCGGGCGGCGACACACCGGCGACCGAACCCGTCGACGACCGGGGCGCCGGCGGTGGCCGCGGGGGCGCGGGCGTAGGCGGGGGCGGAGGCGGGGCAGGTGACGACGGCATCGTCGTGGGCCCGGACCCGACCACCGCGCCGGGCGGCTCCGGGCCGTCCCCGTCCCTCCCGCCGCCGTCCCCGTCCCCGGACCCGTCCTCCTCGACGCCGCCTCCGACGAGCCCGGACCCCTCCCTGCCGCCCACCGAGACCCCCACCGACTCCCCGTCGCCCACGCCGGACCCGACCGACTCCCCGTCGCCCACGCCGGACCCGACCGGCCCGAGCCCGACGCCGACCGCATCGGACGGCTGCCCCGCGGAACCGGGAAGTCCGTCTCCCGACCCCACCGCCTCCCCGACCGGCACGCAGTGCCCGGCCCCGTCGGGTTCCCCGGGCTCCACGGACGAGTAGGCCGGGCGGGTCAGCCCGCCCGGCCCGCCCCCGCCGCGTTCGGCCAGCCCGTCGCCGGCACCGACTCCAGGCCGTTGGTGCCCCTGACCTGGGCGGCCGTGAGACCACCATGGGCCGGGACACCGGGTGGGGTGGGACCGGCGGGCGGCGCGTAGGAGGCCGCCGGGGCGGCGGGCAGGGGCTGCGGGGCCGGTGCCGGGTGGGGGACCGGCACCGGCCCGGGGTACGGCGCCGGCTGGGGGGCCGGCGCCGGTTGCGGGGCCTGCGGCGGGGCCGGCACCGGCATCGGGCCCGCGAGGGCCGCCGCCGGGGCGACGGGCACCGCGGCGGGGAGCGGCATGCCGGTGCCGGCGGCCGGAGCGGCGGCGAGCCCCGGAGGGCCGGCCGGCCGGTCGGCGAGCGCCCGCATCCCGGCCCCGTTGGTCTCGCTCACCAGGCGGTCCACCGCCGCCGTGCCCGAGCTGTAGCCGGTCCCGGTGGCGGGCTCGGGCACGGCGGCTCCCCTCCTGGACCCGTAGAGCACCTGTTCCAGGCCGGACACCAGGCGACGCACGTCCACCTGGGGGCGCACCACGAGTCGCAGGAAGCGGCTGGACGAACCGATCTTGTTGCCGCATTCACGGACCAGGACCCGGTGCTCGGTGAGCATGCGGTCCCGGACGACGGTGCCCTCGGCGCCCACGGGCAGGCGCACGAAGAGGAAGTTGCCCTGGGAGGGATAGACCGTCAGACCGGGCAGCGCGGACAGCTGACTGGCCATCTCCAGGCGGTCGCGGCGGACCTGGTGCAGGCTCTGCGCGTACTCCGGCCCGTGGTCGCGCAGCATGAACACCACGTGCTCCGCGAAGGAGTTGAGGTTCCATTTCGGCAGCATGGCGCGCACCCGGCCGGCCAGCGCCGGGTTGGCGACCAGGTAGCCGAAGCGGATGCCGTGCAGGCCGAAGTTCTTGCCGAGGCTGCGCAGGACGACGACGTTGGGGCGCAGCATCGCCTCCTGCACGACGCTGGGTTCCGCCTCCGCGTCCGCGAACTCCAGGAAGGACTCGTCGATCACGACGAGGTCCCGGTCGGCCATCGCGTCCATGAACCGCACCAGCGTCTGCTTGTGCAGGTAGCCGCCGTCGGGGTTGTTGGGGTTGCAGATCACCACCGCCCGCGTCCCGCGGGCCCGGACGAACTCGGCGTACCGCGCGAGGTCGAGGGCGAAGCCGCCGGACTCCTGGAGCGGGAACATGTCGACCCGCTTGCCGGTCTCCATCGGCTGGTCGGTCCAGCGGCCGAAGGTGGGGACGGGGACGGCGAGGGACTCGCGGACCAGCAGGTGGTCGATCCAGGTGATCAGCTCGGTGGAGCCGTTGCCCATCGCCACGCACTGCGGGGGCAGTCGCAGCAGGCCGCACAGCTCGGCCGTGATGGTGTCGGCGCCGCTCGGGTAGTACGTGATGATGTCGCGCAGCCGGCCGGCCAGCTCGTCGAACATCGCCGGGGTGGGGAAGTACGGGTTGCAGGGGATGCAGAAGTCCACCGGACCCGCGCCCGCCTCGCCGCCGCTCTCCCGCGTCAGCGCCGCCATCGACGGGCTGTGCGCCGCGGTGCCGCGGAACAGCGAGGTGACGTTGCCGGACAAGTGGACCTCCGTCTGTGGACGGCCCGCGCGGGGGAGCGCGGGCCGCCCTTACATACGGAGGGACGGGTGACGCCGTTCAACGCCTGTGAAGAAAGTGTGCCCGCCCGGCGTCCCGGGTCCTCACGCGTCGAACGAGTGGACCGTCGTCGTCCGGTACGTCTGCCCGGGCCGCAGCACGGTCGACGGGAACGACGGCTGGTTCGGCGAGTCCGGGAAGTGCTGCGTCTCCAGGCACAGGGCGTCGCCCTGCCGGTAGAGCGAGCCGCCGGTGCCGGTGAGGGTGCCGTCGAGGAAGTTGCCCGAGTAGAACTGCAGGCCGGGCTGGTCGGTGGCGATGCGCAGGGTGCGGCCCGAGGTGCCCTCGCGCAGGGTGGCGATGTGCTCGGGGCGGTCGGTGATGCCCTTGTCCAGCACCCAGTTGTGGTCGAAGCCCTTGGCGGTGACGAGTTGCGGGTGGGCGTCGCGGATGTCCCGGCCGATCGGCTTGGCTCGCCGGAAGTCGAAGGGCGTGCCGGACACCTTCGCCGGCTCGCCCGTCGGGATCAGGCCCGCGTCGGTGGGTGTGTAGCGGGACGCGGCGATCGACAGCTCGTGGTCCTCGATGGTGCCGCTGCCCTCGCCGGCCAGGTTCCAGTAGACGTGGCTGGTGAGGTTGACGACGGTGGCCTTGTCGGTGGTGGCCTCGTAGTCGATGCGCCACTCGCCGCGCCGGGTGAGGGTGTACGTCACCTTCGCCCTGAGCGTGCCCGGGTAGCCCATCTCGCCATCGACGCTGGTGTAGTGCAGGACCAGGCCGACGTCGGGGCCGTCGGTGAACGGCTCGACCTCCCAGACCCGCTTGTCGAAGCCCTGGGCGCCGCCGTGCAGGCTGTGCGCGCCGTCGTTGACGGAGAGCTGGTACGTCTTGCCGTCCAGCGTGAAGCGGCCCTCGTCGATGCGGTTGCCGTAGCGGCCGATCAGGGCGCCGAAGTAGGGGCTGGACGCCACGTAGTCGTCGAGGTTGTCGAAGCCCAGGGAGACGTTCTCGTGGCGGCCCCGGCGGTCGGGGATCTCCAGGGACTGGACGACGCCGCCGTACGACAGCACCTTCATCCGCGTGCCGCCGTTCTCCAGCGACCAGCGGTGCACCTTCGTGCCGTCGGCGAGCTTGCCGAAGAGCTCCTTCACCGGCTTCCTGCCTCCCGTGGCGTGTGCCGTGCCGCCGGCCGCGGTGGCCGTCAGGCCGGCGGCGGCCGCCGATGCGATGACCGTGCGTCTGCTCAGTTCCATACGTGCGGCTCCTGTACTTCCGTGAGAAGAAGCGGGCCCCGCCGTGAGCGGCGGGGCCCGAGATCCGTTACGAACCGACCCTGCGCTTGTTCCACACGTCGAACCCGACCGCCGCCAGCAGCACCGCGCCCTTGATCACCTGCTGCCAGTCGGTGCCGATGCCGACGAGGTTCATGCCGTTGTTCAGCACGCCCAGGACCAGGCCGCCGATGATCGCGCCGAGGACCGTGCCGACTCCGCCGCTCATCGACGCGCCGCCGATGAAGGAGGCGGCGATGGCCTCCAGCTCGAAGTTGAGACCGGCCTTGGGAGAGGCCGCGTTGAAGCGGGCGGCGAAGACCAGACCCGCCAGGGCCGCGAGCATGCCCATGTTCAGGAAGACCAGGAAGGTGACTTTCTTGTCCTTCACGCCCGACAGCTTGGCCGCGGGCAGGTTGCCGCCGATGGCGTAGATGTGGCGGCCGACGATCGCGTTGCGCATCAGGTAGCCGAACCCGACGACCAGCACGCCCAGGATGAGCAGCACGATCGGCGCGCCCTTGTAGCTGGCGAGCAGCAGGGTGACGACGAGGACGGCGGAGACCAGCGCCACCAGCTTGAGCCAGAACAGCTTGGCCGGCAGCACCTCGAGCGCGAACTCCTGCTGCCGCTTGCGGTCGCGGACCTCCTGGTAGATCACGAAGGCGATCAGCGCGAAGCCCAGCAGCAGGGTGAGGTTGTGGTAGTTGGTCTCCGGTCCGACCTCCGGCAGGAAGCCGTTGGCGATCTTCTGGAGGTCCCTCGGGAAGGGGCCGAGGGTCTGGCCCTCCAGGAAGATCTCCGTCAGACCGCGGAAGAGCAGCATGCCCGCGAGGGTCACGATGAACGACGGTATGCCGAGATAGGCGATGAAGAACCCCTGCGCGGCGCCCGCGGCGGCCCCGATGGCCAGGCACAGCAGCACGGCGACCGGCCAGGGCAGGTCGTTCCTGACCATCAGCACCGCGGCCATCGCGCCGGTGAACGCGGTCAGTGAGCCGACCGACAGGTCGATGTGGCCCGAGATGATGACCAGCATCATGCCGATCGCGAGGATCAGGATGTAGCTGTTCTGCAGCACGAGGTTGGAGACGTTGCGCGGCAGCAGCAGGTCGCCGTCGGACCAGACGGCGAACAGGGCCACGATCAGGCCGAGGGCCATCAGCATGCCGTACTGCCGCATGTTGCGGCGCATCCCGTCGAGCATCAGCTGCCACAGGCCGCCGGCGGCCGGACCGCCTGAGCCGGGCGGCGCCGGGGCCGGGGTCTTCGCGGTCACGTCCGTGCTCATCGGGTTACCTCTTTGTCCTTCGTGTCCTTCGTCATCCGACGCATCAGCGCTTCCTGCGAGGCCTCGGCCCGTGAGAACTCCCCCGTCAGCCGGCCCGCGGCCATCGTGTAGATGCGGTCGCACATGCCGAGCAGCTCGGGCAGTTCGGAGGAGATGAAGACGACCGCCTTGCCCTGGGCGGCCAGTTGGTCGATGACCGTGTAGATCTCGTACTTGGCGCCCACGTCGATGCCCCGGGTGGGCTCGTCCAGGATCAGCACCTCGGGACCGGCGAAGATCCACTTGCTGAGGACGACCTTCTGCTGGTTGCCGCCGGACAGCTTGCCGACCGGTTCGAAGACGGTCGGCGCCTTGATGTTCATGGACTTCCGGTAGTCCTCGGCGACTTGCCGCTCCCCGTGCTCGTCGACCACGCCCCGCTTGGCGACCTTGCCCAGCGCGGTCAGCGAGATGTTCCGGTTGATGGTGTCGATGAGGTTGAGGCCGTAGTGCTTGCGGTCCTCGGTGACGTACGCGATGCCGTGCCCGACCGCCTCGGGGACGGTCTTCGTACGGACCTCGGCGCCGTCCCTGAGGACCGTGCCGCCCGCGTGCCGGCCGTAGGTGCGGCCGAAGACGCTCATCGCCAGCTCGGTGCGCCCGGCGCCCATCAGCCCGGCGATGCCGACGATCTCGCCGCGCCGCACCTCGATCGACACGTCGTCGACGACCTTGCGCTGCTGGTCGATGGGGTGGTGCACGGTCCAGTTGCGGATCTCCAGGGCGGGCGCGGCCCCCTCCTCGGGGTGGTGCGGGGTGCGTTCCGGGAAGCGGTTCTCCAGGTCCCGGCCGACCATCCCGGAGATGATCCGGTCCTCGGTGGTCTCCGCCGCCTTCACGTCGAGGGTCTCGATGGACTGCCCGTCGCGGATGATCGTCACCGAGTCGGCGACCCGGCGGATCTCGTTCAGCTTGTGCGAGATGATGATCGAGGTCATACCCTGTTCCTTCAGCTGAAGGATCAGGTCGAGGAGCTTGCCGCTGTCCTCGTCGTTGAGCGCCGCGGTCGGCTCGTCGAGGATGAGCAGCTTCACCTTCTTCGACAGCGCCTTGGCGATCTCCACCAGCTGCTGCTTGCCCACGCCGATGTCGGCGACGCGGGTCTCCGGGTGCTCGTCGAGACCGACCCGGCGCAGCAGTTCGGTGGCGTGCCTGAGCGTCTCGGTCCAGTCGATCAGGCCGCGCTTGGCGTGCTCGTTGCCGAGGAAGATGTTCTCCGCGATCGACAGGTACGGCACCAGCGCCAGCTCCTGGTGGATGATCACGATGCCGTGCTGCTCGCTCGCCCGGATGTCCCGGAACCGGCAGGTCTCGCCCTCGAAGAGGATGTCCCCCTCGTAACTGCCGTGCGGATGGACGCCGGAGAGCACCTTCATCAGGGTCGACTTGCCGGCGCCGTTCTCCCCGCAGATGGCGTGGACCTCGCCCTGGCGGACGGTCAGCGTGACGTCCGACAGCGCTTTGACACCGGGAAAGGTCTTGACGATCGAGCGCATTTCCAGGACGGGTCCCGCCATGGTCGTGCCTTCCAATCCTTGTAGGGACCCGGTTAGTTGAGCTGGTCCTCGGTGTAGTAGCCGCCGTCGACGAGGACCTTCTTGTAGTTGGACTTGTCGACGCTGACCGGCTTCAGCAGGTAGGCGGGGACGACCTTGGCACCGTTGTCGTAGGACTTGGTGTCGTTGACCTCGGGCTTCTTGTCGTTCAGGACCGCGTCGACCATGTTCGCGGCGACCTTGGCGAGCTCGCGCAGGTCCTTGAAGACGGTCTGGGTCTGCTGGCCCGCCTTGATCGACTTCACCGAGGCGATCTCGGCGTCCTGACCGGTGACGACCGGCATGGGCTTGCTACCGGAGCCGTAGCCGTCCGACTTCAGGGCCGAGAGGATGCCGATGGAGATGCCGTCGTAGGGCGAGAGCACCGCGTCGACGCGGGCGCTGCGGTAGCTGGAGGTGAGCAGGTCGTCCATGCGCTTCTGCGCGGTGCCGCCGTCCCAGCGCAGGGTGGTGACCTGGTTGAGGTCGGTCTGCTTGGAGCGGACGACGAGCTGGCCCTTGTCCATGTACGGCTTCAGGACCTTCATCGCGCCGTTGAAGAAGTACTTGGTGTTGTTGTCGTCGTTGGAGCCGGCGAACAGCTCGATGTTGAACGGGCCCTTCTCGCCCGCCTTCAGCCCGAGCTTGTCCACGATGTACGAGCCCTGCAGCTCGCCGACCTTCTCGTTGTCGAACGAGGCGTAGTAGTCGACGTTCTCCGTGCCGAGGATCAGCCGGTCGTAGGAGATGACCGGGATGTCGGCGTCCTTGGCCTGACGGAGCACGTTGCCCAGGGACTTGTTGTCGATCGCGGCGATGATCAGGGCGTCCACACCCTGCGTGATCATGTTCTCGATCTGGGCGACCTGCTGGTCCGGGTCGTCCTCGCCGTAGACGAGCTTGGTCTCGTAGCCCTTGGCCTTCAGTTCCTTCTCGACGTTGGCGCCGTCGGATATCCAGCGCTCGGAGGACTTGGTCGGCATCGCGATGCCGATGGTGGCGCCGTCGCTGCCTCCCTTGTCCTCCTCGCTGCCGCCCTCACTGTTCTGGCCGCAGGCGGTCAGCGTCAGGGCGAGCGAGGCGGCGGAGGCTATGGCGGCGAGTGCGGCTCTGCGGTTGCGCATGGTCATCATCCTTGAGGTGAGGGCTGGAACGGCGACGCAGGTGTGTGGGATTGTGCGCGGTCGTGTCTTCTTTTGTGAAGAGAGTTTCCGGAACGTTATGACGAGATCTCGAACCGGTTGAGCGAGCCCGGCAGCCGCGAACCGAGCGGCGCCATCTCCCCGTCCGCCCCGTGCCGGGCGAGCAGATCGAGGGCGAGCCGCCCGCGCCGCACCCGCTCCTTGGCGGTGGCCAGCGTCAGTTCCCGCAGGTGATGGCCGTACGGATAGATCCCGGGCGCCTTGGAAAGGCCGAACTTCAGGTACAGCGGGGCGCCGCGCCGGATCAGCTCGGCGATCTCGTACATCCGGACGTAGCCGCCCAGGTCGTCCGGAGCCTCGATGTACATGTCCATCGGCGCGGCCGAAACCCGCCGTATTTCGGTCAGATGATCCGGCGTCAGGTCGCTGGGCACGTTGATGGAGTCGGCGCCGAGCCCTTCGTAGACCGCGTACGAGGCCGGGTTGACCGGCCCGACGAGTGCCGAGAGCTTGAGCGTGGTGTCGGCGGGGACGAGGCCGGCCGTCCGCGCCCGGTGCAGCGTCCACAGCACGCCCTCGTCGGCGACGAGCAGGCACTTGACGCCCAGTTCGGTGGCCCGTACGGCGTCCTCGACGCACCCGGCGACCGCGTCGTGCCCGCGGGCGCGCAGCCCCGCGCCGCCGGAGTCGGTCCGGGTGGAGCCGCCGATGTCCCAGGTGCCGCGCGGGCCGGTGAACAGGCAGAGCTCGATGTCGCGTTCGGCGGTGGCCTCGACCATCTCGGTGATCTCGGCGTCGGTCAGCATCCACACGCCGCTGCCCTGGCTGATCCGGTGGATCGGTACGTCCAGCCGCGAGGACTCCTTCAGCACCACCCCCAGCGCCTCCGGCCCCTCGCAGGAGGGGATCTCGGTGCGCCAGCGGCCGCCGCCCGGGAAGGAGTGCGGCGAGGCGTCGGCGGGGTCGAGGGCGGGCGCGGCCAGGCCGAGCGCGGTGAGCGCCTGCTCACCGGGCCTGCGTGCGGCGGCCTTGGCGGAAGCGTCGGTCACAAGCGTTCCTTAGGTTCGGTACGCCGGAGCCGGGGTCCGGCACGCCTTGTTCGACATGTCGGACGGGGTTCGCGGCGTGAGGTACGAAAAGCCTCGAAGTGGAGGTACGCCGGTACGGGGGCCGTCAGGTCACCCCCGTACCGGCGTACGGCTCAAGGGGCGGGGTCAGGGATGCAGCAGCACCTTGCCGACCTTCGGGTCGCCGGACCCCACCAGCTCGATGGCCTCGGGGAACTCGGCGAGCGGCAGCTCGTGCGTGACCAGTGGCCGCGGGTCCAGCAGACCGGCCGCGAAGACCCGCACCGTGTGCGCCCAGGCGTCCGGCGGCGCCCCGAAGACGGTGTGCACCTCCAGCTGACGCACCACGAGGTCGGTGGGGTCGAGCCCGTCGGCGCCCGGTGCCGGGATACCGGTCAGGACCAGGCGCCCGCCCCGGCGCAGCAGTGCGGCGGCGGTCCGGGCGGCGTCCGCGGACCCGGCGGTCTCGATCACGACGTCGAAGTCGTCCGGCAGCGGCTGGTCCTTGGTGCGGAAGCCGGTCGCCCCGTACTGCCTCGACAGCGCCTCCCGGTCCCCCCGCGTGCCGACGACGAGCAGCTCGCCGGGCGAGGCGGCCCGCAGGAACTGCACGGCGAACATGCCGAGCGTCCCGGTGCCGACGACTGCGACCCGCTCGCCGGGCCGGGCGTTGGCCTTGAGCGCGGCGGCGGCGATGCAGGCGGCGGGCTCCAGCAGGGCGGCGGCCGTGAGGTCGGCGTCGTCGGGCAGCACGTGCAGGAGCCGCGCGGGCAGGGTCAGCGTGGGCGCCATGGCACCGGGCTGCGTGAACCCGGTCTCCTCGTAACCGGCCGTGCACAGTGTCGTCTCGCCCGCGTGGCAGCGGTCGCACACCTGGCAGTTGCGGAAGCCCTCACCGACCACCTTGCGCCCGGCGAGGGAGCCCGGCACCCCGGCGCCGACCCGCTCGACGGTCCCCGACCACTCGTGGCCCGGGGTGAGCGGGTAACGCACGTACCCCTCGGGCCGGTTGCCCTGCCAGACCTCGCGGTCGCTGCCGCAGATGCCGGACGCGTGCACCCGCACCAGCGCCTCCCCGGGGCCGGGCTCGCGCGGCTCGTGCGGAGCCAGCCGGTACTCGCCCGGCGCCTCGACGACGACCGCGCCGCTCATGCCCCGGTCCCCTTGGGCTTGCGCTGCTCCCAGCCCTCGGCCCACAGGTCGAACCGCGCCTGCTGCTGGGGGAACTCGGCCGCCGCGTCCGTGTCCAGCTCGACGCCGAGACCGGGCGCGTCGGACAGGTGGAAGCAGCCGTCCTCCGGGTCCACCACCGGCGCGCCCTTGACCACCTTCTTGATCTCCGCGTCCGCGAAGTCGTTGAAGTGCTCCAGGATCTTGAAGTTCGGGGAGGTGAAGCCGACCTGGAGGGAGGCGGCGGTGAGGACGGAACCGCCCACGTTGTGGGGCGCGACGAGCGTGTAGTGCGTCTCGGCGGTCGCGGCCAGCTTCCGCGTCTCCCAGATGCCGCCGATGTGACCGACGTCGGGCTGGATGACGTCCACCGACTGGTCCTCGAACAGCTCGCGGAACTCGATCCGGTCGTGGATGCGCTCACCGGTGGCGACCGGGATGTCGACCTTCTCGGCGACCTTCTTCAGCGCCTTGAGGTTCTCCGGCGGGACCGGCTCCTCCAGCCAGGCCGGCTTGAAGGGCGCGAGTTCGCGCGCGAGCCGCACGGCGGTGGAGGGGGAGAAGCGGCCGTGCATCTCCAGCATCAGCTCGGCGTCCGGCCCGATGGCGTCCCGTACGGCCTCGATGAGGGAGACGGCGTAGTTCGTCTGCTGCTGGTCCAGCTCGAAGTGCCCGGTGCCGAACGGGTCGATCTTCAGCGCCCGGTACCCGCGCTCCATGACGCCCTGCGCGGCCTTGTGGTAAGCCTCCGGGGTCCGCTCCGTCGTGTACCACCCGTTGGCGTACGCCTTCACCTTGTCGGTGACCTTGCCACCCAGCAGCTGCCAGACCGGGACGCCGAGGGCCTTGCCCTTGATGTCCCAGCACGCCATCTCGACGACCGCGATGCCGGACATCACGATCTCGCCGGCGCGGCCGTAGTCGCCGTACTTCATGCGGCGGACCAGGTCCTCGACGGCGAACGGGTCGGAGCCCAGAATGTGGTTGGCCTCGGCCTCCTTCAGGTAGCCGAGGAGCGCGTCGGTGTGCCCCAGCATCCGGGTCTCGCCGACTCCAGTGATCCCCTCGTCGGTGTGCACCTGAACGTATGTCAGGTTGCGCCACGGCGTCCCGACCACGTGTGTGCTGATTCCGGTGATGCGCACGGCGGTTGCCCTTCGCTATGTTCGATATTTCGTCACTCGTTCGAAATGCTGGCGTGACAGTAAGGAGGGGGCGGTGGGGGTGTCAATGGGTCGGACACATAACGGTTTCGGCAGTTTCGAAAGTACGGCGAGGGACGCCCCCGGCGGCTTCCCCACACAACTTTCACAGTGGCCTCTAGGAACACGCCCGCCCCGGAACTTAACCTTCCCGCGTCATGGACTACTGCCACCCGTGCCGACGGCACCTCAACGGCGCCCTCGCCTGCCCGGGGTGTGGCGTCCCTGTCGGGCAATTCAGCGCCTCTGACGTAAACCTGACGGCGAGTGAGGCGAGCCCGCCGTGGTCCGCCGACGAGGCGAGCGCGGCCGAGGAGGACGCCGACGGGGACGCCGACGGGGACCCCGGCGACGCCGTGCCCGGCGCCCGGGCCGGCCGCCGCGACCGCAAGGCCGCCGCACACCGCAGGCGCCGCCGCCGGGCCCTGTTCGTCACCGCCGGGTTCGTCCTGGCCGCCGGCGGACTGAGCCTCGCGGAACTCGGCCTGGACGCCCCGGGCACCCCGCCGAAACCGGCGGCGGCCGGCGGCGAGTCCACGGACGGCGAGGCGACACGGCAGGTGGGGGAGACGTCCGCCGTACCGGTCGACGCGACCTCGGACACGGCCCCGACCTCGGGCGCGCCCTCTCCGGAGGCCTCCGCGTCGACCTCGGCGTCGGCGTCCGCGTCGGCCTCTCAGTCCCCGTCGGCGGAGGACCGGGAAACGGCCGAGGAGGAGGGAGACCCCTCCCAGCCCCCGCCGGAGTCGGCACCGGACGCACCCGGCACCCCGGACCGCCCGGAGACATCCCCGGCCGACCCGCCCCCGACCACCACCCCCACCCCTACGGCCTCGCCGGATCCCACGCCCACGGAGACGTGCGACCGCTTCCTGTGGTGGTGCACGTAGGAGCCGCGCCTCGGTCTTCGCCCGGCCGCTGCGCCCCTCACGGAGGTGTCCGCCGAGAGCCGACCGGTCTGCTCTTCCCGGTGCGGCTCGGTCCTGTGGTCGTGGTCACGGACTTGGCCGGCCCCTGCCGTCGCGCTGGTCGTCGAGGCGGGCGATGAGTTCGGGCCACTGCTCGGACCACCGCGCCAGGTCGCTCGCGGTCAACGCCCATGGCGAACGCAGGGCTTCGTTCGGAAGGAAGCGGACGCAGGTCCCCGTGGTCCCGTCGGCCCCGACGGGCATCAGATCACTCACCGGGACACCGTGCTCATAGCGCTGGCTCCAGGATCCGTTGCGGCGGTGGTTGGTATGGATCAGCCACTCGCTGAGCGCCGCGACGACGGACATGCCACGACGCGGATGTCCGTCCGGTAGCCGTTCCGTTTCCGGGCGATCGAAGAATCGAAGATCTTTCGTGGCCATGACCGGCTTCTTCACCACGCAGCCATGCTCGTCGACTCGAGTGTCGGTGCCCCGGCCGTCATCCTTCACTGACACTGAGCCGTCGGTATGCAGCGTGACCACACACCGCCCGCCGCCCCTGCTCGCTGCTTCATCAGCAGCGTAGGCAACGGTCTCAAGAACGAGGTGTCCCGGCCCGCCCGGTGCGAACTCTGCCGGCCTCCTGCGGATTCGACCGAGGTGGTCCGCGTCCACGACGGCGGTCCAATCGTGCGTGGTGTTGACCCAAGAAGCCCTTGATCCATCCATTCGGACAGTATCCGCCGGGCTTGCGTTCAGGATGGCGCGGCGCATTCGTTCGGCGACACGCTCTTGAAGGTCACCCAGACGCTCTTGCCGACG
Organism: Streptomyces sp. AC602_WCS936; assembly: GCF_019049125.1. NCBI lineage: Bacteria > Bacillati > Actinomycetota > Actinomycetes > Kitasatosporales > Streptomycetaceae > Streptomyces > Streptomyces sp. AC602_WCS936. The sequence continues at coordinate 414,242 of NZ_JAGMUF010000090.1, forward strand.
ATTTCCTGGGTGATCCCCATGTCGTCGGCGACCTCCCGGGCAAGTCGTAAGCCGCGCCCGGAACATGCCTCCAGGTCGGCCTCCCGGACGCCGATATCGAGCTGCCGGTCGCCGCTGTCCCGCACCGCGAGGCGGATCACCGAGCCGTCGAGCGTGAGGCTCACGCAGTACTCCCTGCCGGGCGGCGCTCCGTGGAGGAGCGCGTTGGTGGCCAACTCCGAGACGCAGAGCGTTATGTCGTCCAGTCGATCGGTGTGACCCCAGCCCGTCAAAACCTGACGAACGAAGGCGCGGGCGTCGCGTACCGAGGCGCGCGAGCGTGGGAAACGACGGTGTCGTGACACGGGCACGAGAGGCCACCTCCGGAAGTTGGGGCGTCCGACGAGCGCGACCTTAGCGCTTTTCGCGAAAGGTAGCTAGGTGGCAGGATGGCGAGGAACACACGGACGAAGTCGCCTAACGTTGGCCCCCGATGGGCATAAGCGTCGGCCGCGAGGAGGGCCTCATGAGTGCGAGCAGTTGGGTCAGCACGTCTCTTCCGTACCTGACGCCGCAGGGGAAGGGCCACGGCGACGCCTGGGGTGCAGAGGCCGAGGCGCAGGGCCGCCGGGGAACCCAGCGCATCCTGCATGCCGGCGAGGTACCCGCGCCCGCCGAGGTGGCGAAACTATTCGGCATCGCCGAAGGAGAACCGGTCGTCGTGCGCCGACGCCTGATCCTCCTCGACGAGCGGCCGAACGAGCTGACCGATACGTACTACCCGCTGGCCGTCGCCCAGGGCACCGCCCTGGCGCGCACTGCCAAGATCCGTGGTGGCGCCGTGGCGTTGCTCGCCGAGCTCGGCCACACCGGCGTCCTGGTGCGCGAGGACGTGACGGCCACGATGCCGGACGAGGAAGAGCGCCGGGCCCTGGAGACTGACCCCGATGAGCCGGTGCTGCGGCTCACCCGAGTGACGCTCGACCGCGAGGGCCACCCGATCCAGGTGGATCGTATGGTGATGCCTGCCCTGCGGCAGAGGCTGCGCTATGAGATCGAGATCGAGATCGGATGACCGTGCCCCAAGCGGAAACGGAAGGTGTCGACCGTCGCTCCCTCCACGAGCGCATCGCCGCCGACCTGCGTGACGACATCATGAGTGGCGAACTGGCGCCGGGTGCGAGTCTCCCCTCGACGGCGCGGCTCAAAGAGCGGTTCGACGCGTCGAACGCCACGGTGCAGAAGGCGTTGCAGCTTCTGAAGGAGGAGGGTCTCGCGGTCGGCAGGGCGGGAGCCTCCGTCACGGTCCGCGAGCACCGTCAGCGTACGGTTTCACCGGCCACGCTCACGACTGCCGACCGTTGGCTCACGGAGGCCGCCAAGCACGGCACCCACGCCCGCAGTGTCCTTCGCAATGTCGCGGAGGCCCGCCCGCCGGCCGACGTCCGCGCCGCCTTCAGCCTCCCTGCGGACGGCACGGCACTGCTGCGCAGCCAAATTCTCCTGATCGACGACGAACCCGCGGAACTCGTCGACTGCTATTACCCGTTGGACATCGCCCGGGACACGGCGTTCATGGAGCGACGTCGAATCAAGGGCGGCGCACCCGCGCTGCTGGCGGAACTGGGCCACCCCGCGCGCCGCACCGTGGACCGAGTCTCCGCGCGGATTCCGACCCAGGAGCAGTACCAGGCACTCCACCTCACCAGCAGTATGCCGGTCCTGCGCACCCTCCGGGTCGTCCACGGGGATGGGGGCAGCCCGATCGAGGTGACGGTCATGGTGAAGGCCGGGCACCTCTACGAGTTGCGGTACGAGTTCGAATCGCGCTGAGGGTCAGCTCTCCGTCGAGTCCTCCCCGAGCATCCTCCGCAACGCGTCCCGCAGCGCCACCCGCTCCCCCTCCGACAGCCCGGCGAGCGGCTCCCGCGCGAACCGCAGTGACTCCCGCAGTCCCCGCGCGACCCGGCGCCCCTCGTCCGTCGCCGCCGCCACCTTCACCCGCCGGTCGGCGGGATCGGGCCGCCGCTCGACCAGCCCCCTCGCCTCCAGCCGGTCCACGATCCCGGTCACGTTCGACGGCTCGCACTTCAGCTTCTGCGCCAGCTTCCGCATCGGCAGCGGCTCCAGTGACAGCAGGCTGAGCAGCTTGGCCTGCGCCCCGGTCAGGGCGCGCTCCGCGGCCGCCTCCTCGTAGTCCGCGTGGAAGCGGGCCACGACCTCGCCGATCAGCTCGACGACCTCCAGGGTGAGTGCGTCGGGTCGACGGGTCGTGTCGCGTGGTGTGGCCATGGAATCCAGGGTACCCATTTGTTTGACAACATGAAATGTTCAGCCGCATGGTTGTTTCAGAGGCTGAAGTATTTCCTCCCCGTCCGCCACCAGGAAGGTGCGCCATGACCGACTCCCCCTCCCTCCCCGCCGTCAACCGCGAATGGCACCTGGACAGCCGCCCCGTCGGCTGGCCCAAGCCCGAGGACTTCTCCCTCGTCGAGGCGGAGCTGCCCACCCCGGGCGAGGGCCAGGTGCTCGTGCGCAACCTGTACGTCTCCGTCGACCCCTACATGCGCGGCCGCATGAGCGCCGCCAAGTCCTACGTCGCCCCCTACGAGCTGGGCAAGGCCATGCAGGGCGGCGCCGTCGGCGAGGTCGTCGCCTCCGACGCCGAGGGCATCGCCGTCGGCGACCACGTCCTGCACTTCTTCGGCTGGCGCGAGTACGCCGCCGTGGACGCGAAGAACGCCGTGAAGGTCGACCCGGAGGCGGCGCCGCTGTCGACGTACCTGGGCGTGCTCGGCATGACGGGCCTGACCGCGTACGCCGGGCTGCTGCGCACCGCGTCCTTCAAGGAGGGCGACTCCGTCTTCGTGTCCGGTGCCGCGGGCGCCGTCGGCAGCCAGGTCGGCCAGATCGCGAAGCTCAAGGGCGCCTCCCGCGTCATCGGCTCGGCGGGCTCGGACGAGAAGGTCAAGCTGCTCCTCGACGAGTACGGCTTCGACGCCGCCTTCAACTACAAGGACGGCCCGGTGAGCGAGCAGCTGCGCGCCGCCGCCCCGGACGGCATCGACGTCTACTTCGACAACGTGGGCGGCGACCACCTGGAGGCCGCCATCGGGTCCCTCAACCGGGACGGCCGCATCGCCATCTGCGGCGCGATCTCCGTCTACAACAACACCGAGCCCGCCCCCGGCCCGAAGAACCTCGCCCGCCTGATCCAGACCCGCGGCCGCATCGAGGGCTTCCTGGTCGGCGACCACTACGACCTCCAGCCGCAGTTCGTCCAGGAGGTCGGCCCCTGGGTCCGCTCCGGCGAGCTGAAGTACCGCGAGACGGTCGTCGAGGGCATCGAGAACAACCTGGAGGCGTTCCTCGGGGTCCTGCGCGGCGACAACACCGGCAAGATGATCGTCAAGCTCTGACGCCCCCGCGTGGCAAGAGCGGCCTTCACTGAATTTCCGGCATGCGGTAGCGTCTTTCCGAAATCCGTCGTGGTCGTGGGCGCGAGTCACGGCGGACCGAGGAGGAAGACAACCGCATGCCCATTCAGCAGTCCGAGGTCCTCTACACCGCCGTCGCCACCGCCGAGAACGGCCGCGACGGCCGGGTCGCCACCGATGACGGCAAGATCGACGTGGTCGTGAACCCGCCCAAGGAGATGGGCGGCAACGGCGCCGGCACCAACCCGGAGCAGCTGTTCGCCGCCGGGTACAGCGCCTGCTTCCAGGGCGCGCTCGCCGTCGTGGCCCGCCAGGAGGGCGCCGACGTCTCCGGCTCGACCGTCACCGCGAAGGTCGGCATCGGCAAGAACGACGACGGCTTCGGCATCATCGTCGAGATCTCCGCCGAGATCCCGTCGGTGGACGCCGCCACCGCGCGCTCGCTCGTGGAGAAGGCCCACCAGGTCTGCCCGTACTCGAAGGCGACCCGCGGCAACATCACCGTGACGCTCGTCTGACCGCGAGCCCGTCGCGCGGGACTCACCGGAGGCCGCACCCGGCACATGCGGGTGCGGCCTCCGGCGCGCTCCGGCGCGCTCCGGCGGCCTCCGTCCGGCCGGTACAGTCCCGGTAGAGTTCCGCCCATGCGCGATCTTGGGGCGGGATTCGGTCATCTTCTGAAGGGCCAGCGCTGGGTGGCCCGGCACGGCAAGAGCTACGGCTTCGGGCTGGTCCCCGGCCTGATCACCCTTGTCCTGTACGTGGCGGCGCTGGTGTCGCTGGCGCTGTGGGGCACGGACTTCGTCGCCTGGGCGACCCCCTTCGCCGACGACTGGTCGAGCCCCTGGTCCGGCCTCTTCCGCGGCTTCCTCACCGCCGTCCTCTTCGCCCTCGCGCTGCTCCTGGCCGTCCTCACCTTCACCGCGGTCACCCTCCTGATCGGCCAGCCCTTCTACGAGAGCCTCTCCGAACGCGTCGACCGGGACGTCTCCCCGGACGGCACCGCCCCCGAGTCGAACCTGCCGCTCCTGCGCGAGCTGTGGATCTCCGGCCGCGACAGCCTCCGCGTCCTGGTCCGCGCCGTCCTGTGGGGCGTACTGCTCTTCGCGCTCGGCTTCATCCCGGTGGTCGGGCAGACCGTCGTCCCGGTGGTCGGTTTCTTCGTCACCGGCTTCTTCCTCACCGAGGAGCTGACCTCCGTCGCCCTCCAGCGCCGCGGCGTCGAGCTGCGCGACCGGCTCGCCCTCCTGCGCTCCCGCAAGACGCTGGTCTGGGGCTACGGCACCCCGCTGGCCGTTTCCTTCCTGGTGCCCTTCGTCGCGGTGTTCCTGATGCCGGGCGCGGTCGCCGGCGCCACCCTCCTCGCCCGCGAACTGCTGGGCGAGGAGGTCCGGGACGGCGATTCCGCGGACCCGGCGGTCAGCTCCGGTCCGGCTCCGACGCACTGACCGCCACCGCCACGATCGACCGCACCTGCGCCACGATGTCCAGCCGGTTCCGCACGAACGCGGGGTCGGTGACCGTCCCCGTCGCCGGGTCGGCGTTCTCCGCCCCGAACCGCAGCACCGGCGTGTGGACGTGCCCGCCCGGCAGCGTGCTGCGCAGGCCGAGCCGGTCCCGCAGCAGGGTCGCCCGGTAGGCGATCTCGTTGGAGAGGTAGTCCCCGCCGCCGCCCGCACGGGCCGTCGAACCGGGCGTCGGCCCGTCCGGCCGTACGACCGCCTCCGTGCCCCCCGCCGGGATCTCCGTCACGCTCGTGTTGTCGTACACGGGGAACCGGCCGGTGTCCGCCGCCGTGATCGCCTCGTACGGCAGCGTCGTGGTCGTCCACTGCGGCTGCGAGGCCGGAGCGGCCACGGGCACCGTCTCCGTACGGGAGACGTTGTCGTTGTCGGGGAAGCCGCCCCGCCACGCCCCGTTGGTCCGCTCCACGTCGAACCGCCCGACCCGGCCCTGGCTCACCGTCGTGAACAGGTCCACCCGCGGCAGGTACGGCCGCAGCGCCTCCTCCACCGCCCCTTGCGTGAAGTCCCGCCACCGCACCGGGAACACGGCCGTCTCCACCCGCGCGGGACCCGCCTCCGTCTGGATCACGGTGCCGTCCAGCGCGAGCGCGGCGGCGCCGGACGGGTTGGAGATCCGGATGTCGCGGTCCAGGGTGAACGGGTCGAAACCGGTGAGCAGGACCCGCTTGAGGCCCTTGCCCCGCTGCTCCCCGCCGGGCAGGTCGATGTCGGTCTGGCCGCGTGAGGTGCGCTCCAGTACGCCGAGCAGCGCGTCCCGCTGCCGCTCCGTCAGCTGGAACCCCGGATTCCAGGTGCGCAGCTCCCGGGTCATCCCGAGCCGGGCCCAGTACAGCGGCCGGTCGTCGTCGCGGGTGATGTCCCCGCGGGCGGGGCCGCGTCCCTGCGCCCGGTCCACCGCCCGCCGCCACAGCGCCGAGCCCTCGCGCGCGGCGAGACGGCGGGCCTCCCGGTAGGAGTCGGCCCGCCCGAGCCCGCGGGCGAACGCCGGTGCCACCCCGGCGAACCCGGAGCGCCGCAGGATCTCCTGGGGCACCTCGCCGTCGAGTCGCCGTTCCTCGACGGTGGGTGCGGGTGCGGTGGCCCTCGGGGGAGCCGCCGTGGCCGTCGCGGGGACCACGAGTCCCGCCACCAGGGCCAGTCCGAGTACGCCGGTTCGAACGCGTATGTGTGTCAAGGGAGTCCAGGCCTTCCGTCGCCGTGGGGTGCGCTGCGGACGGCGGCAGTATCGCGTGACGGGAGGGACGCGCGCTACGGCGACCGGCTCATGGGCGTTTGTGAAGGGTTCGTACGAACTCCGGTTCGGACGCTCGATCACCGGTCACCGGATCTCGGCGGCGATTAACGTCTGAGACGGGCCGCCGCCCGACGGCGTGCCCCCGCGAGCAGCCCCGGCCCGGGACCTGACGGCCGGGCCGGGGCTCAGTACCGCGGCCGAAGCCCGTACGCGCCCGCTACCGCACCGAGAAGCCGTACACCGTCTCCGAGCGGAACACCTCACCCGGCCGCAGCACGGTGCTGGGGAACTCCGGGCGGTTCGGGGAGTCGGGGAAGTGCTGCGTCTCCAGCGCGACGCCGTCGCCGGGCGCGAAGGGCTCGCCCAGGTGGTCGGCGGTGTACAGCTGGAGGCCCGGCTCGGTCGTCGACACGGTCAGCGCCCGCCCCGACGCCGGGTCGTACAGCTCGGCGACCTCGACGGCGGTGTCCGTCACGCCCTTGTCCAGGACGAAGTTGTGGTCGTAGCCGGAGCCGACCTTGCGCGGGCGCCGGAAGTCGAAGCGCGTGTCCGTCACGTCCTGGGGCGCGCCCGCCGGGATCAGGTCGGCGTCCACCGGCGTGATCCGGGAGGCGGCGAGCCGCAGCTCGTGACCGCCCGCGTGCCCGGACCCGGGCCCGCCCAGGTTGAAGTAGCTGTGGTTGGTCGGGTTCACCACGGTCGGCGCGTCGGTGACCGCCTCGTAGACGATCCGCAGCGCACCCGACGCGTCCAGCGCGTACGTCACCGACATCTCCAGCCGGCCCGGGAAGCCCTCCTCGCCGTGCGGGCTGACCCGGCTCAGCCGGACACCGTCCGCCACCGGCACCACGTCCCACACGCGCTTGTCGAAGCCGCGCTCGCCGCCGTGCAGCGAGTTCGGCCCGTTGTTGAGCGCCAGCGCGTACGTCCGCCCGTCCAGCGGGAAACGGCCGCCCGCGATCCGGTTGGCGTACCGGCCCACGAGCGCCCCGAAGTAGGGCTCCGGGTGCGCGAGATAGCCGTCCAGACCGGCGAACCCCAGCACCACGTCGGCACGGTTCCCGTCCCGGTCCGGGACCTCGGCCGACTGCACGATCCCGCCGTACGACAGGACCCGCACCCGTACGCCGGCCCGCTGAAGGGTCCAGCGGTGAACGGGGGTGCCGTCGGGAAGTGTGCCGAAGAGTTCGTTCATGTGCGGAACTCTAGGACACGCCGCCCAGGTCAGAACGGGTCAGGGCTGGAGTCAGGGCCAGGGGTCAGGGCTTCTTCGCGGTGACCGCGCGGTAGGCGATCTCCGCCAGCCGCGCCTGGCCGTCCACGCTCGGGTGGAACCAGTCCCAGCGGCTCAACTGGTCCGTGCCGAACCGGAACTCGTGCACCGCCCCGCCGTCGGTGCGGCACCGCCGGTCCTTCGCGCAGACGTCCCGCAGCACCGCGTTGTAGTCCTCCACCCGGTCCCGCACCGTGTTGCGCCGCGAGACCGCCGCCGAGTCCAGCGCGTCCGCGTCCGCCAGCATCGACGGGCAGATGCCCAGCTTCCAGACCTGCTTGCCCAGCGGGTTGGTGCGCCCCTGGGACCACAGCCGCTTCAGGTCCGGGATGCTCGCGACGTACACCTGCGCCTTCGGCAGCTTCTCGCGCAGGGTGCCCATGGCCTCCTCGAACTGCGCCCGGAAGTCGGCCACCGACGTCATCGCGGAGGTCGTGGCCCGGCAGGCGTCATTGGCCCCGGCCATCACCGCCACCAGCTCCGGCTTCCGCGCCGCCGCCCGCGTCATCTGCCCCGTCAGGTCCGCCATCCGGGCGCCGGTGACCGCGTAGTTCCAGCTGTTCTCCGCCGCCTGAGCCTTCCCCAGCAGCCGTACGGCCAGACTGTCGACCTCGGCGCTGGTGCCGGTGGCCCACGAGACCTCGGGACAGTCCGACAGGACCGCGCACGCGTCGAAGCCGCGCGTGATGGAGTCGCCCACGGCGGCGACCGACTCCGGGCTGGTGTCCCACAGCGGAGCGGGCTTCGGGCTCTTCGACGCGGAGGCGGACGGGGCGGGGGAGTCACCGCCCACCGCGTCGCAGCCCGCCGCGCCGACGACGGCCGCCGTCAGCACGGCCGTCGCGCGGACGGCGAGTACGGCACGCGCACGGCGGCGGACGCGCCGCGCCCCGCGCTCCCTGCCCTGCCCCATGCCGGTCCCGTCCCTCGTCTCGCCTCGTGCCTCCAGTGTGCTCAACCCATGACACCGCGCGAGGGTTCCCGGGGGCGGCGATGCTGCGTCTCACACCCGCACAAGCGTCCTGCCGGGTGAATGGCGGAGGTTTGTCGGCACCGGGACCGACGGTACGTCACACTCCGCGCCCCGGCGCACGGTAGCCTCGCCATCAACGTGGCCCGCCCGGCCGCGGGCCGTTCACCCTGTTCCGAGATGTCCCGCTCAGCCCGGAGGTTCCGGTGACGACACGTGGAGTCCTGTACGTGCACTCCGCGCCGCGCGCGCTCTGCCCGCACGTCGAGTGGGCCGTCGCCGGGGTGCTCGGCACGCGCGTCAGCCTGGACTGGATCCGGCAGCCCGCCGCGCCCGGCACCTGGCGCTCGGAGTTCTCCTGGCAGGGCCAGGCCGGCACCGCCTCCAAGCTCGCCTCGGCGCTGCGGGGCTGGCAGCTGCTGCGCTTCGAGGTCACCGCGGAGCCGTCCGCGAACGCCGAGGGCGAGCGCTACAGCTGCACCCCCGACCTCGGCATCTTCCACGCCGTCACCGGCATCCACGGCGACATCCTGGTCCCCGAGGACCGCCTGCGGGCCGCCCTGACCCGCTCCCAGCACGGCGAGAGCGACCTGGAGTCCGACATCGCGGGCCTCCTCGGCAAGCCCTGGGACGACGAGCTGGAGCCCTTCCGCTACGCGGGGGAGGGCGCCCCGGTGCGCTGGCTGCACCAGGTGGTCTGAGTCTCGGGAGCCGTACCCGGACATGTGAAAGGGCCCCACCGACCGGTGGGGCCCTTTCACACGCTTACGGAAGCCGCTCAGACCGTCCGGAACGCGAGTACGACATTGTGGCCGCCGAAGCCGAACGAGTCGTTCAGCGCGGCGATGCGGCCCTCGACCGGCAGCTTCCGGGCCTCACCGCGCACGATGTCCGCGTTGGCCTCGGCCTCCGGGTCGAGGTTCTCGACGTTGATGGTCGGCGGCGCCACCCGGTGGTACAGCGCGAGGACCGTCGCCACGGACTCCACGCCGCCCGCGCCACCCAGGAGGTGACCGGTCATCGACTTGGTGCCGGAGACCGCCATGTGGTCGACGTCGTCGCCGAGGACCTTGCGCAGCGCCTTCAGCTCGGCGATGTCACCGGCCGGCGTCGAAGTGGCGTGCGCGTTGACGTGCACGATCTCGGCCGGGTCCAGGTCGGAGCGGTCCAGCAGGTTCTGCAGGGCGTGCGAGATGCCGCGGCCCTCCGGCTCCGGCTGCACGATGTCGTGGCTGTCGGCCGAGACGCCCTGACCGACCGCCTCCGCGTAGACGCGGGCGCCGCGCGCGGCGGCGTGCTCCGCGGACTCCAGGACGAGGACGCCGGCGCCCTCACCGAGGACGAAGCCGTCACGGCCCGTGTCCCAGGGACGCGAGGCGCCCTGCGGGTCGTCGTTGTTCTTGGACATCGCCATCATGTTGCCGAACGCGGCGATGGGCAGCGGGTGGATCGCCGCCTCCGTGCCACCCGCGACGACGACGTCGGCGCGGCCGGTGCGGATCATCTCGATGGCGTAGCCGATGGCCTCGGCGCCCGACGCGCAGGCGGAGACCGGCGTGTGCACGCCCGCGCGGGCGCCCACGGCCAGACCCACGTTGGCGGAGGGGCCGTTCGGCATCAGCATGGGGACGGTGTGCGGGGAGACGCGGCGGACGCCCTTCTCCTTCAGCACGTCGTACTGGTCGAGCAGGGTCGTCACGCCGCCGATGCCGGAGGCGATGACCGCGCCGAGCCGGTCGGGGTCGACGCCGCCGCCCTCACCGGGTTCGGTCGCCTCGCCCGCCTTGGCGGTGAAACCGGCGTCCTTCCAGGCCTCCTGCGCGGCGATCAGCGCGAACTGGGCCGAGCGGTCCAGTCGGCGGGCCTGCGGCCGCGGGATGACCTCGGAGGGGTCCACGGCGACGGGCGCGGCGATGCGGACCGCCTGGTCGGCGGCCCATTCCTGCTCCAGGGGCTTGACGCCGGACTTGCCGGCGACCAGGCCCTCCCAGGTCGAGGCTGCGTCGCCACCCAGCGGTGTGGTTGCGCCGATACCGGTGACGACCACGGTGCGCTTGGTCGAGCTCACGGGAATTCTTTCTCCAACGGGATACGGATTCGTACGGCGCCACCGCCGGGTGGCGGGGCAGTCAGCCCAGGGTCAGCGACCGGAGGTCACTTCTGGTTCTTGAGGATGTACTCGGTCGCGTCGCCGACCGTCTTGAGGTTCTTGACGTCGTCGTCCGGGATCTTGACGTCGAAGCGCTCTTCGGCGGCGACGACGACCTCGACCATGGACAGCGAGTCGACGTCCAGGTCGTCGGTGAAGGACTTGTCCAGCTGGACGTCCTCAACCGGGATGCCGGCGATCTCGTTCACGATCTCCGCGAGACCGGCGACGATCTCTTCCTGAGTGGCGGCCATGATGGCGCTCCTTCGTAGATGTTCCAGAGTGGGTGGCTCTTGTGTTCCGCTCCGGACCGCATGATCCGGCACGGAGTGCCTAGGGGAGGGTAACGACCGTCGCGGCGTAGACGAGACCCGCCCCGAAGCCGATGACGAGCGCGGTGTCGCCGCTCTTCGCCTCGCCGGTCGCCAGGAGCCGCTCCATCGCGAGCGGAATCGAGGCGGCCGAGGTGTTGCCGGTGGTGCGGATGTCACGGGCGACCATGACGTGCTCCGGCAGCTTCAGTGTCTTCACCATCGAGTCGATGATCCGCACATTGGCCTGGTGCGGGATGAAGACGTCGAGGTCGTCCGGGCTGATCCCGGCCGCGTCCAGCGCCTGCTGGGCGACCTTCGCCATCTCGAACACGGCCCAGCGGAACACCGCCTGGCCCTCCTGCGTGATCGCAGGAAACTTCACGTTGCCCTCGGAGTCGAGGGGCAGCTCGGAGACGTCGCCGATCCTGAAGCGGTCCCACGGGACCGTCTGCTTGATCGTCTCGGACTTGTCGCCCTCCGAGCCCCAGACGGTCGGGCCGATCGCCGGCTCCTGGGACGGGCCGACCACGACCGCGCCCGCGCCGTCACCGAAGAGGAAGGCCGTGGCCCGGTCCTCCAGGTCGGTCAGGTCGCTGAGCCGCTCCACGCCGATGACCAGGACGTACTCCGCCGAACCCTCGACGATCATGCCCTTGGCCAGCGTCAGGCCGTAGCCGAAGCCCGCGCAGCCCGCCGAGATGTCGAAGGCGGCGGCCTTGTCCGTGCCCAGCTTGTCGGCGATCTCCGTCGCGACGGCCGGGGTCTGGCTGAAGTGCGACACGGTCGAGACGACCACGGCGCCGATCTGCGAGGCGTCGATCCCGGCGTCCGCGATCGCCTTGCCGGACGCCTCGATCGACATCGCGGCGACGGTCTCGTCCGGACCCGCCCAGTGCCGGGTCTCGATGCCGGAGCGCGAGCGGATCCACTCGTCGGACGAGTCGATCGTCTCGAGGATCACCTCGTTCGGCACGACCCGGGTCGGGCGGTAGCCGCCGACACCGAGGATGCGCGCGTACGGGGCGCCCTTGCTGGGCTTGATCTTCGACATGCTCTCGCGCTCCTTGTCAGGCCTGCTCGGCGTGTCCGGCGTGCTCGGCCACGAGCTCGCGGGCCGCGTCGAGGTCGGCGGGGGTCTTCAGGGCCAGGGTCTTCACACCGGGCAGCGCACGCTTGGCCAGGCCGGTCAGGGTGCCGCCGGGGCACACCTCGATCAGCGCGGTGACGCCGAGCTCCTTGAACGTCTCCATGCACCGGTCCCAGCGGACCGGGTTGGCGACCTGCCCGACCAGGCGCTCCAGCACCTCGGCGCCGGAGGCGACGGCCCGCCCGTCCTTGTTGGAGACGTACGTCACCTTCGGGTCGGCGGGCGCGAGCGCCTTCGCGGCCTCGGCGAGCTTGTCCACGGCGGGCGCCATGTGGTGCGTGTGGAACGCGCCGGCCACCTTCAGCGGGACGACCTTGCGCACGCCCTCGGGCTTGTCCTCGTTCAGCGCGGCCAGCTGCTCCATAGTGCCGGCCGCCACGATCTGACCGGCGCCGTTCACGTTCGCCGGGGTCAGGCCGAGCTTCTCCAGGTGCGCGACGCTCACCTCGGGGTCGCCGCCGAGCAGCGCCGACATGCCGGTCTCGGTGACCGCGGCGGCGTCCGCCATGGCCAGACCCCGCTTGCGTACGAGGGCCAGCGCGGCGGTGTCGTCGAGGACACCGGCGAACGCGGCGGCGGTGATCTCACCGACACTGTGACCCGCGACCGCGCCCGGCGCGATCTCGGACATGTCACCGAGTGCCGCGGCGGACAGCAGACCCGCGGCGACCAGCAGCGGCTGCGCCACGGACGTGTCACGGATCTCGTCCGCGTCGGCCTTGGTGCCGTAGTGGGCGAGATCGAGTCCGATGGCGTCGGACCATGCGGCGACGCGGTCGGCGGCGCCGGGAAGGGCGAGCCAGTCAGTCAGGAAGCCGGGCGTCTGGGCACCCTGGCCGGGAGCGACGAGTACGAGCACTCTCACACTCTCTCTTGAGGACGGGCGCGGCCGCCCGTGAGGACAGGGACATAGAACACGAGGGGGTTTTGTAGACCCCCGACAAAAGCTTAGAGTTGCGGATCTCCATCGGCCAGACGCCCCAGGATGAGCGCGATCCGCAGTGTGAACGCAGACCGTACATCAGAGGGTGACCACCCGGTGACGTCAGTCACACGTCGGAGCCGGTAGCGCACGGTGTTCGGGTGAACGAAGAGCATCCGGGCGGCCCCTTCGAGGCTGCTCGCCTGTTCGAGATAGACGCTGAGCGTTTCCAGCAGCGCCGCCCCGGCTTCCTCCAGCGGTCTGTAGATCTCCTCCACCAGCTGCACGCGGGCCGAGGGGTCGGAGGCGATCGCGCGCTCCGGAAGCAGATCGTCCGCCAGCACCGGGCGCGGGGCGTCCTGCCAGGCGGTGCAGGCCTTGAGGCCGGCGGCGGCGGCCTGCGCGGACCGGGTCGCGGCGAGCAGGTCGGGCACCACCGGACCGGCCACCACCGGCCCCTGCGCGAACGGCCCGATCAGCGACTTGGCCACGGCGAGCGGGTTGTCGCTGCCGCCCGCGATCACCACCAGCCGGTCCCCGAGGACCCCGGTCAGCACCTGGAGCTTGGCGTGCCGCGCCGCCCGCCGGATCGCCTCCACGGTCAGCTCGGAGTCCCCGTCGGGCGCGGTGCCCAGCACGACGCAGACATGCTCGGGCGAGTTCCACCCCAGCGCGGCCGCCCGGGACACGGCCCCCTCGTCGGCCTCCCCGCTGAGCACGGCGTTCACCACCAGCGACTCCAGCCGCGCGTCCCAGGCACCCCGTGCCTCGGCGGCCTGCGCGTACACCTGGGCCGTCGCGAAAGCGATCTCCCGGGCGTACACGAGCAGCGCCTCGCGCAGCACCGACTCGTCACCGGGCGCGGCGACCTCGTCGATGGCGGACTCCATCACCTCGATGGTGGTCCGCACCATCTCCACGGTCTGCCGCAGCGTGATCGCCCGGGTCAGCTCGCGCGGCGCGGTGCCGAAGACGTCGGTGGAGATGGCCTGGGGCGCGTCCGGCCGCCGGAACCACTCGGTGAACGCGGCGATGCCCGCCTGGGCCACCAGCCCGATCCAGGAACGGTTCTCCGGTGGCATGGCCCGGTACCACGGCAGGGTCTCGTCCATGCGCGCGATGGCCTGCGCGGCGAGCGATCCGGAGGACTGCTCCAGCCGCTTCAGGGTCGCGGTGTGCGGATGGACGGCGCGCGCCGCGGGCTCTGGCTTGCTGGTCTCGGGTTCGGGCACGGGGACAAGACTGCCTTATCGGGACGGGTGCACGTGTCGCCGGGGCGGTGCTCGGGGCCTCGGCCGCCCTCGGCCACCGGGCGCGCCGGGGCTACGGTGGACGGCGTGATGGACGTACGGCGCGCCGACGAGCGCTACCAGGGCGGTGACCCGGCGGCCGGGATCGAGACACGGCACGCCTTCTCCTTCGGCCCCCACTACGACCCCGACAACCTGCGCTTCGGCGCCCTGCTCGCCTGCAACGAGGAGCACCTCGCCCCCGGCGCCGGCTTCGACGAGCACCCGCACAGCCACACCGAGATCGTCACGTGGGTGGTGGAGGGCGAGCTGACCCACCGGGACACCGCGGGCCACGAGACGGTCGTGCGGGCCGGTGACGTCCAGCGCCTCAGCGCGGCGGCTGGCGTACGCCACGTCGAGCGCAACGACGGCCCCGCGCCCCTGACCTTCGTCCAGATGTGGCTGGCCCCGCTCGACCCCGGCGGCGACCCCGCCTACGAGATCGTCCGCGGCATCGCCGACTCCACCCCGTACGCCGTCCCGGAGTCCGCCGCGATGCTCCACGTGCGGCGACTGGGAGCGGGGGAGCGGACGGCGGTGCCGGACGGGGCTTGCGTGTACGTGCACGTGGTGCGGGGCGAGGTGGTGCTGAGCGGGGAGGCGCTGGGCGCGGGGGACGCGGCCCGCGTCACGGACGCCGAGGGCGTGGAGGCGGTGGCGGGGGCGACGTCCGGCGCGGAGCTGCTGGTTTGGGAGATGGCGGCCCGCTGACGCGTCAGGTCAGCGGGTGCGTGAACGGGCCCGCCGCCCTCTCGAAGGCCGCGAGGGTGATCTCCGGGACGAAGACGGCATCGTGCTCCATGCCCTCGGGGAGGTGTCCGCGCATCTCCTCCCGGCACAGGACCCTGCCGTCGGGGTCGAGGATCGCCGCACGGAGCCGATCCGCCAGCTCGATGATGATTTTCCACACGTCACCGACCTGTGGACGTATCACGCTGATCTGGCCGCCGGAGACGATCACCTCGACCTCGCTGCCGTCGGCGGAGCGGATCCAGTACTCCGTGGCCCCGTCGATCACCCCCGCTGGCCCGGCCGCGACGGGCGAGAGGACCGCCCGGACTACGTCCATGTCGAAGTCGGCCAACTCGCCGTCGGAGAACCGGTAAAGGCCCAGGGAGTAGCCCACCTCAGCCGCGCGCCTCCGCCAGCACCGCGTCCGTGAACGCCGGCCAGACCTCGACCGCCCACGGTCCGAACGCGCGGTCGGTGAGGGCGACGCAGGCGAGCCGGGCGTCCGGGTCGACCCACAGGAACGTACCGGACTGGCCGAAGTGCCCGAAGGTGCGCGGCGAGGAGGCGGCGCCCGTCCAGTGGGGGGATTTCCCGTCCCGGATCTCGAAGCCGAGCCCCCAGTCGTTGGGGTTCTGGTGGCCGTAGCCCGGCAGGACGCCCTTCGTTCCCGGGTACTGGACCGTCATCGCCTCGGCGACCGTGCGCGGGTCCAGCAGACGCGGCGCCTGCACCTCGGCGGCGAACCGGAGCAGGTCCTCGACCGTGGACACCCCGTCCTTCGCCGGGGAGCCGTCGAGAGTGGTGTGCGTCATGCCCAGCGGCTCCAGCACCGCCTGCCGCGCGTACTCGGCGAACGGCATGTCCGCCGCCTTCGCGATGTGGTCGCCGAGCTGCTCGAAACCGGCGTTGGAGTACAGCCGGCGCTCACCGGGAGGGGCGGTCGTCCGGTGCTCGTCGAAGGCCAGGCCCGAGGTGTGCGCGAGCAGGTGACGGACCGTCGACCCGGGCGGCCCCGCGGGCTCGTCCAGCTCGATCGCGCCCTCCTCGTACGCGACGAGCGCCGCGTACGCCGCGAGCGGCTTGGTGACCGAGGCGAGGGGGAAGCGGTGCGCGACCGGGCCGTGGGTGCCCAGGATCGTGCCGTCGGCGCGCACGACGCCCGCCGCGGCGGAGGGAACCGGCCAGTTCTCGATCAACGCGAAGCTCTGCAAGGACATGGCGTCGAGCCTAAGCGCTCAGAGCCTCAGCTCCAGCAAGGGGTCCGGCTCGGGCGCGAAGCCCATCGACACGTACATGGGATCGGCCTGCGCGGACGCGGTGAGGCGGACCCGCCGGGCGCCGCGCTCGCGGAACCACTCCAGCAGGGCCTCCATGCCCCGCGGGTTGCTCGCGCCCCCGATGCGGTAGTCGAGCGTCCTGGCCACCGGGGTGGCCGGCGTCCCAGGGCGCTCCGTCCTCGGGCAGCGCACGGCGTACAAGGTCATGCCGGGCATGCCAATCAGCTGCGACGCACGCCATCCCGCCGTCTTCCCGCCGTACGCGCTTGCTTGGAGTGCACTCCAAGGTCATAGCGTGTGGCTCATGACGGTGATGCAGACCACGGCCGGGACGCTCGCGCCGGACTCCACCAGCACGGACATCTGCTCCGCCCCGCCCCCGCGCCACCCGAGGCCGGACGGGCAGGACCGCTACACCATCAGCGAGGTCGTCGCCTTCACCGGGCTGACGGCCCACACCCTGCGCTGGTACGAGCGGATCGGCCTGATGTCCCACATCGAC
Organism: Streptomyces sp. AC602_WCS936; assembly: GCF_019049125.1. Taxonomy (NCBI): domain Bacteria; kingdom Bacillati; phylum Actinomycetota; class Actinomycetes; order Kitasatosporales; family Streptomycetaceae; genus Streptomyces; species Streptomyces sp. AC602_WCS936. The sequence goes on from NZ_JAGMUF010000090.1 coordinate 430,996, forward strand.
CGCTCGCACACCGGGCAGCGCCGCTACAGCAACCGCGACCTGGACTGGCTCGACTTCGTCGGCAAGCTCCGCATGACCGGCATGCCGGTCGCCGACATGGTCCGGTACGCGGAGCTGGTGCGCGAGGGCGAGAACACCTACCTCGACCGGCGGGAACTGCTGGAGTCCACGCGCCGCGACGTGCTGACGCGGATCGCCGAACTCCAGGACACCCTCGCCGTACTCGACCGGAAGATCAGCTTCTACGGGGACGCCGGACGCGCCCGTGAAAAGGAGAGCACCCGATGACCGACAGCAGGATCCCGACGACGCGGCTCGGCGACGGCGGCCCCGAGGTGGGCGTCCAGGGCCTGGGCTGCATGGGCATGAGCTTCGGATACGGCCCCTCGGACGCCGACGCGTCACGGGCGACCCTGGAGCGGGCGCTGGAACTCGGCGTCACGCTGTACGACACGGCCGACGCGTACGGGGCGGGCGAGAACGAGCGGTTCCTGGCGCCGTTCTTCCGGGCCCACCGCGACGAGGTCGTCATCGCGACCAAGTTCGCCCTGTCCATCCCGCCGGACGACCCGACGAAGCGGATCATCCGCAACGACCCGCCGTACGTCCGCCAGGCCGTCGAGGGCAGCCTGAAGCGCCTCGGCATCGACGTCATCGACCTCTACTACATGCACCGGCGCGACGTGAACGTCCCGATCGAGGAGACCGTCGCCGTCATGGCCGACCTCGTGCGCGAGGGCAAGGTCAAGCACCTCGGGCTGAGCGAGGTGACGGGCGACGAGCTGCGGGCCGCGCAGGCGGTCCACCCGATCGCCGCCGTGCAGTCGGAGTGGTCGCTGTTCAGCCGGGACATCGAGGCGGGCGTGGTGCCGGCCGCCCGTGAACTGGGCGTGGCCCTCGTCCCGTACTCGCCGCTCGGCCGCGGCTTCCTCACCGGTGCCTTCGCCGACGCCGACCAGGACCTCACGGACGGCGACTTCCGCCGTCAGCAGCCCCGCTTCACCGGCGACAACGCGGCGGCCAACGCGGCCCTCCTCGACCCGGTCCGCACGGTCGCCGAGGCCCACGGCGCCACCCTCGGCCAGATCGCCCTGGCCTGGGCCCAGCAGCGGGCGGAGGTGCACGGCCTGCCGGTGATCCCGATCCCGGGCACCCGGAAGCCGACCCGGGTGGAGGAGAACACGGCGGCGACGCGGATCGTCCTGACGGACACCGAGCTGGCCCTGCTGGACCCGATCGCGGAGAAGGTCGCGGGCGACCGCTACGCGGACATGACGTTCACTTCTGCCGGACGGGAGTAGGGAGGGACACTGTGGGGCGCCGGGCACCGCGGCGTCCCCAGGGGCGCGGGGCTGTTTCGATCTGCGGCTCCACCGCGTGGGCGCGACCAGCCACTGACGACCCGCACCCGACGACGAGACCGAACCCGGCAGACGCGTCACAGCTCCGCCAACAACTCCGCCTTCTTGGAAGAGAACTCCTCGTCCGTCACCAGCCCCGCCTGATGCAGCTCCCCGAGATGCCGTATCCGCTCGGCGATGTCCGCCGGGTCCCGCCGAGGCGCCGGCACGGGCACCGGAACCGGCGCGCCCGCGCCCCGCTCCCGCACCGCCGCCAGCACCGCCGCGGCGAACGGCAGTGACTCGTGCACCGGCCCGTACCCGAGCCCGAACACGACGGCGGCGGGATCCTGGTCGGCCTGCGGAACGGCCGGCGCGGCGGCCGTGGCGGACGCGTCCCGCGGCAGCAGCCGCAGGTACCCGTCGAACAGCTCGGGGGAGCGCCACTCCACCCCGCCCAGGCCGGCGACCGGGAACGTCTGGTCGCCGGCCTTCCACTTCGCCGACGACGCGCCCGTCCAGAACCACCGGAAGGACACCGACGTGCCGTCGAAGGACGCCTTCCCGTCGTACGCTTTGAAGTGCAGCGGCGCCTCGGGCGCCGCCACCAGGTACCGCTCGGTCTTGCCGGACTCGGTCAGCAGCCCGCGCAGCTCGTCGGCGTAGTACTCCGCGAGCACCTCCCGTTCGGCGGGCAGCACCAGCCGGTACGGGTCGCACCCTTCCTTCAGCTGCCCGGCCGCCGCCTCCATCAGCGGGTCGGCGCCCGGGCGCGGCTCGACGCGCAGCACGACGGTGCCGCGCCTGCCGGGCGTGAGCGTCACGCCGGCGATCGCCTCCAGGGGTACACGGCGTTCCCCCAGGGCCTGGAACAGCTTGGGTGTTCGAATCCCTCGTTCGTAGCGGATGAGCACGGAGTCGGACTCGAACTCCCAGGCGGCATGAAATCCGGCCAGTACGTCACCCATGCGGCTCATCGTATGCGGCACGAGCTCTTCCGTCCCCTCCCCGTGCAAACCGGAGTATCTGCACCTCTACGCGCGTCAGGCGGCCACTGCTTCGGACAAACCCGCCCGGCATGTGCCGTTCTCTGCGGCGCAGGCGACCGTGCGGTATGCGCCAACGCCGATCTCCGCGAAGTTCCGCAGGCTCTCCGTGCCCGGCACGAAGTAGCCGCTGTGTCCCTGGGCGCCCCGCGCGGACAGCACCCGTGCCCCGAACGCCGCGGACACCGGGTCCGCGCCGTGTCCGAGGCCGCCGACCTCCATGTACGGCACGTCCTGGATCCAGTCGTCGGCGTCCCGCATCGCCCACACGTGGGCGGAGGTGTTCAGGTGGGCGGCCTTCTCGACGCGCATGCCGGGGCTGCCCGCCACCGCTATGTCGGTCACCCGGACGGGCAGGTGGTCGGCGGCCAGTCCGCAGACCACCGAGCCGTAGCTGTGGCAGAACAGGGAGACCGGGGCCCGGCCGGGCAGCGCCCGCAGCAGGGCGTTCAGCCGGACGGCGCCGTCCGCGGCTCGGGTCGCCGTGGCCGCCTCCATGCCGAGTCCGTCGGGGGAGGTGTAGTCGGCCCAGGCGATCACGGCCGTACGCGTGCCCGGGCTCGCCTCGTGCTCGGCCGCGTACAGCGACTCGGCCATGCCGGCGGGCGCCGAGTACTTGCGGTCGGTGCGCTGGAAGGTGAGCAGTTCGGTGTCCACGCCGGGCACGACGACGGACACCCGGTCGGCGCGGTTCAGGTTCCCGAACACCTCGGCGACCTTGCCCGAGCCCGCCGGGTCGAAGGCGAGGATGTGGCGGTCGGGGTCCAGCATCGAGTCGTAGCGGTGTGCGCGCCGGCCGGCCTCGCGCTTCCCGGACGGGGACAGGCGTTTGTCGTGCATCCGTAGTCGCTCCACCGCGCGTGCCTTGCGCAGCGCCGCCCGGTTGGCGAGGTAGCGCACGTCCACGGGGGCGCCGTTCATGTTGCCGACGGCGAGGGGGTAGCGGCGGGCCAGGCTCGTGCGCTGCCAGTCGGAGAGCGAGGCGAAGAAGCGGGCCAGCCGGGCGGGAGCCGACTGCGCGTCGGGCAGCCGGCGTCCGTCGATCCGGCCGTGCTCCCAGGCCGTGACCGACGCTTCGAGTGCCGTGGGCCCCCGCTGGTTGCGCAGGGCGGTCCAGCCGGTGGTCGCCAGCATCACGAACACCACGGCCAGGGCAAGCAGTGCGCGCCAGACGTTGAGTTGCGGGGAGGTGTCGAAGGAAGTCACTGGGAGGACACACTAGGAGAACGGGACGGTCTCGCGTGAATCCAGTGACACGGATCACGTTTCGGTCTTCTGGTAGGGGGCTCCTATGGCGTTCCTACGCGGTTTTACGAAGTTTTACGAGGTCCCCCCGGTCCGCCAGTCGCCGGTGAGGGCGGGCTCGACCTGGTCGAGGTAGGCGGAGGTCAGCTCGCGCAGCGCCGCGAGGCCGGCGTCGTCCCGCGTCGACCAGATCCGTTCGGTGACCCGCATGACCGCCCCGAAGACGGCCACGACCACGCGGGGCCGGGGGTCCGCGTCGACGTCGAGGTGCTCGCGGTCGGCGACGACGCGGGCGATCTCCTCCTCCAGCTCGGTGGCGCGCCGCAGGTGGGCGGCGAGCAGGGCGGGCGTCGACTCGATCACCCGGTAGAACCGCATGTGCAGCTCCAGCGGAACGAGCTGCTCGACGGCCTCCCCGATGGTGTCCCAGCTCTCCACGAGGGCGTGTCGCAGCGCGTCCAGCGGCGCCTCCTCGGGCGGCCGGCGGCGTACGGCGTCGACGAAGTGCGACTCCGCGAGCCGTGACACGAAGAAGGCGGCCTCCTCCTTGCTGGCGAAGTAGCGGAAGAAGGTGCGCTGCGAGACCTCGGCCGCCTCCGCGATGTCGTCCACGGTCGTCGCCTCGTAGCCCCGCGCCGTGAACAGCTCGAGGGCGGAGCGCAGCAGGGTGTCCCGGGTCCGCTGCTTCTTCATCTCGCGCAGACCCTGCGGGGGCGCTGTCTCCGCCATCTTCAAAAGGTCGCTCCTCGGTCGGCTCGGGCGTGTCGCCGTGCTGTCGTTCTCGCGTCGTTTCCGCAGTTCAGGCTAGCCGCAGATGTCCTGTCAGTTACCGACCGGTGAAACCGTTTGTCAACTGTCAGCGGCTGTCATTAGCCTCGCCGGTATGACTAGTCAGACCACCATCGACAAGACGGGGCCGGGGGACGGACCGTCCACCCCGTCGGGCCCGGCGCCGGCCACGGGGCTGCGCGGACACCCGTGGGTCACCCTCATCACCGTCGCGGTCGGGGTCATGATGGTGGCCCTCGACGGCACCATCGTGGCCATCGCCAACCCGGCCATCGGCAAGGACCTCGGCGCCAGCTGGTCCGAGCTGCAGTGGATCACCAACGCCTACTTCCTCGCCCTCGCGGTCTCCCTGATCACCGCGGGCAAGCTCGGTGACCGCTTCGGCCACCGGCAGACCTTCCTCATCGGCGTGGCCGGCTTCGCCGCGTCCTCGGGAGCCATCGGACTCTCCGACAGCATCGCCGCCGTCATCGTCTTCCGTGTCTTCCAGGGACTGTTCGGCGCCCTGCTGATGCCGGCCGCGCTCGGCCTGCTGCGGGCCACCTTCCCGGCCGAGAAGCTCAACATGGCCATCGGCATCTGGGGCATGGTCATCGGCGCGTCCACCGCGGGCGGCCCGATCCTGGGCGGCGTGCTGGTCGAGCACGTCAACTGGCAGTCGGTGTTCTTCATCAACGTGCCGGTCGGCGTCCTCGCCGTGGTGCTCGGCGTACTGATCCTGCTGGACCACCGGGCCGAGAACGCGCCGCGCTCCTTCGACATCGTCGGCATCGTCCTGCTGTCGGCCTCCATGTTCTGCCTGGTGTGGGCGCTCATCAAGGCGCCCGAGTGGGGCTGGGGCTCCGGCCAGACCTGGCTGTTCATCGCGGTGTCGGTGGCGGGCTTCGCCGCCTTCTCCTTCTGGGAGACCAAGGTGAAGGAGCCGCTGATCCCGCTGGCGATGTTCCGCTCGGTGCCGCTGTCGGCGGGTGTCGTCCTGATGGTCCTGATGGCCATCGCCTTCATGGGCGGCCTGTTCTTCGTGACGTTCTACCTCCAGAACGTGCACGGCATGAGCCCCATCGACGCCGGCCTGCACCTGCTGCCGCTCACCGCGATGATGATCGTCGCCTCGCCGCTGGCCGGCGCGATGATCACCAAGGTCGGGCCGCGCGTGCCGCTCGCGGGCGGCATGGTCTTCACCGCGGTCGCCATGTACGGCATGTCCACGCTCGAGAAGGACACCGGCAGCGTCGCGATGTCCGTCTGGTTCGCGCTGCTCGGTCTCGGACTCGCACCGGTCATGGTGGGCGCCACCGAGGTCATCGTGGGCAACGCCCCGATGGAGCTGTCGGGCGTCGCCGGCGGTCTCCAGCAGGCGGCGATGCAGATCGGCGGCAGCCTCGGCACCGCCGTGCTGGGCGCCGTGATGGCCTCCAAGGTCGACAGCGACCTCGCGGGCAACTGGACGGACGCGGGGCTGCCCGCGCTCACGCCGGCCCAGGAGGAGCTGACGGCCCAGGCGGTGCAGCAGGGCATCGCGCCGGTGCCCGAGGGCACCCCGGAGCAGATCGCCGCGAAGATCACCGACGTCGCGCACGACACCTTCATCTCCGGCATGAGCCTGGCGTCGCTCGTCGCCGCCGGGGTGGCCGCCGTGGCCGTGCTGGTCGCCTTCCTCACCAAGCGCGGTGAGAACGCGGAGGCCGGTGCGGGCGTGGGCCACATCTGATCCCTGTATGTTCCCGGCCCTGTTCGCCTATCCGGGTGACAGGGCCGGTGAACCCTCCCCTCCGACGGACCTCGCAGGTCACAGTGGGTCAAGTCCTCCGCAGGGCACGGAGGGCGAGAGGCTGCGGCGCGCTGCTGGAGGGGGGCAGCGCGCAGGCAGCACGCCCCGGGCAGGCATGAGCCGCCGTACGGGGGTACCCGAACTCCACGAGGAGTTCAACGAGTTGATGACGGCGAGCACCGGAGCCGACTCGTGCGGGTACCCCCGCTCACGTGGCCGGACGTGGCTACGGACCGGGCCGGATCGCGCGACCCTCGCCGTTGTCAAGCTCGTCCGCCGCCCGTGCCCCGACCCTTTCCACGCTCGCCTGCCCGCGTCGTGCGCAGGCCGGAAGGACGGCCGGGGCGGCGGAGCCGAAACCCCACCGCCCCGGACACCACCGAGTACGCGCCTGCGGGGGCCCGCGCGCCTACGCGTCTCCGCCCGCGACGCCGGGGTCGGCCGCCGCCACGTCCAGCAGCCGGTACCGGTCGATCGCCTGCTTCAGCACCGACCGGTCGACCTTCCCCTCCCGCGCCAGCTCGCTCAGCACCGCCACCACGATCGACTCCGCGTCGATGTGGAAGAACCGCCGGGCCGCCCCGCGCGTGTCCGCGAAGCCCCAGCCGTCCGCGCCCAGCGACTGGTACGTCCCCGGCACCCAGCGCGCGATCTGGTCCGGCACCGACCGCATCCAGTCCGAGACGGCCACGAACGGCCCCTGCGCGCCGGCCAGCTTCCGCGTCACGTACGGCACCTGCTGCTCCTCCTCGGGGTGCAGCAGGTTGTGCTCCTCGCAGGCCACCGCCTCGCGCCGGAGCTCGTTCCAGGAGGTCGCCGACCAGACGTCGGCGCGCACGTTCCACTCCTCGGCGAGGATCCGCTGGGCCTGGACCGCCCACGGCACCGCGACCCCGGACGCCATGATCTGCGCCGGGATCGAGCCGCCCGTGCCCTCGCTGAAGCGGTGGACGCCCTTGAGGATGCCCTCGACGTCCACGTTCTCCGGCTCGGCCGGGTGCTGGATCGGCTCGTTGTAGACGGTGAGGTAGTAGAAGACGTCCTCGCCGTGCGGGTGCTGCTCGTCCGCCCCGTACATCCGGCGCAGGCCGTCCTTGACGATGTGCGCGATCTCGAACCCGAAGGCCGGGTCGTACGCCACGCACGCCGGGTTGGTGGAGGCGAGCAGCTGGGAGTGGCCGTCCGCGTGCTGCAGACCCTCACCGGTCAGCGTCGTACGTCCAGCGGTCGCGCCCAGTACGAAACCGCGCGCCAGCTGGTCACCCATCTGCCAGAACTGGTCACCGGTGCGCTGGAAACCGAACATCGAGTAGAAGACGTAGACCGGGACGAGCGGCTCGCCGTGCGTGGCGTACGCCGATCCGGCCGCGATCAGCGAGGCAGTGCAGCCCGCCTCCGAGATGCCGTCGTGCAGCATCTGGCCGTTCGGCGCCTCCTTGTAGGCGAGCAGCAGGTCCCGGTCCACGGACTCGTACTGCTGGCCCAACGGGTTGTAGATCTTCGCGCTAGGGAAGAACGAATCCATGCCGAACGTGCGGTACTCGTCCGGCGCGATCAGCACGAACCGCTTGCCGAGCTCCTTGTCCCGCATGAGGTCCTTGAGCAGCCGCACGAACGCCATCGTCGTCGCGATGGACTGCTGACCCGACCCCTTCTTCACGGTCGCGTACGTCTTGTCGTCCGGCAGGGCGAGCGGCTTCGACCGTACGACGCGGGTCGGCACGTAGCCGCCGAGGCCGAGCCGGCGGTCGTGCATGTACTGCATCTCCTCCGTGTCCCGGCCCGGGTGGTAGTACGGCGGCGGGCCGGACTCCAGCTCCTTGTCGGAGATCGGCAGGTGCAGCCGGTCGCGGAAGCGCTTGAGGTCGTCGACCGTCAGCTTCTTCATCTGGTGCGTGGCGTTGCGGCCCTCGAAGTTCGGCCCCAGCGTCCAGCCCTTGATCGTCTTGGCGAGGATGACGGTGGGCTGGCCCTTGTGCTCCAGCGCCGCCTTGTACGCCGCGTAGATCTTCCGGTGGTCGTGACCGCCGCGCCCCAGGTGCAGGATCTGGTCGTCGGTCATGTTCTCGACCATCGCGCGCAGCCGGTGGTCGTCGCCGAAGAAGTGGTCGCGGATGTACGCGCCGGACTCGGTGGCGTAGGTCTGGAACTGGCCGTCCGGGGTGGTGTTCATGCGGTTGACCAGCACGCCGTCGCGGTCCTGGGCGAGCAGCGGGTCCCAGGTGCGGTCCCACACCAGCTTGATCACGTTCCAGCCGGCGCCCCGGAAGACCGACTCCAGCTCCTGGATGATCTTCCCGTTGCCGCGCACCGGGCCGTCCAGGCGCTGGAGGTTGCAGTTGACCACGAAGGTCAGGTTGTCCAGGCCCTCGCGGGCGGCGATGGAGAGCTGGCCCAGCGACTCCGGCTCGTCCATCTCGCCGTCGCCCAGGTACGCCCACACGTGCGACTTCGACGTGTCCGCGATCCCGCGCGCGTGCATGTAGCGGTTCATCCGCGCCTGGTAGATCGCGCCGATCGGGCCGAGGCCCATCGAGACCGTCGGAAACTCCCAGAAGTCCGGCATCGAGCGAGGGTGCGGGTACGACGACAGCGCGTTCGGCGCCGCGGACTTCTCCTGCCGGAAGCCGTCCAGGTGCTGCTCGCTGAGCCGGTCCAGCAGGTAGGCGCGCGCGTAGATGCCCGGCGAGGCGTGGCCCTGGAAGAAGACCTGGTCGCCGCCGTCGCCCTCGTCCTTGCCGCGGAAGAAGTGGTTGAAGCCCACGTCGTACAGGGACGCCGAGGAGGCGAAGGTGGCGATGTGACCGCCGACCCCGATGCCGGGCCGCTGCGCGCGCGAGACCATCACCGCGGCGTTCCACCGGGTGGCGTTGAGGATCTTGCGCTCGATCTCCTCGTTGCCGGGGAAGAACGGCTCGCTCTTGGTCGGGATGGTGTTGACGTAGTCCGTGCTGCGCATCTCGGGCACGGCCACGCGCTTCTCGCGGGCCCGCTCGATCAGCCGCAGCATCAGGTAGCGGGCCCGCTCCCGGCCGCGCGCGTCGACGGCGGCGTCGAGGGAGTCGAGCCACTCCTGCGTTTCCTCGGGATCGAAGTCAGGAACCTGACTCGGAAGGCCGCCAATGATGATCGGACTGCGATCACTGCGGTCGGATGCGGAAGCCACGCTGTTCCTTCGCTGTCAGAGGGCCACTTTGCCGGATGCTGCCTGATGCCGGATGCTGCCTGGTGTCTGCGCCGATTCCCCGCGGGATCCCCATCGTGTACCTCGCGGGGGCAAACGTCATCTGTACCGTGGGGTAACCGGTTCCTCCATGGGGATCGGGGGCACGTTCATTCGAGTCTCGTACCCACACATGGTTCCCAAATACGCAAACGGGGCAGATAGGTGTGGTGTACGTCACCTTCGGGTCGGACGGCATGGCTGGAGTTGCGGCGACACGGCCGGGATCGTCACCGTTTCGGCGGTCCCAGTCGCCGGGTACTTGCGCGATCCGTCCCGCCCGTGTGGACTACGGCCAAGCTTCGCGCACGCGCGTGGCTGAAGACATTTACCGAACATGATCAGGAGGCAACCCGTGAGCGCGACCGCGGACCACGCGGAGGAGCGGACGAACCCTGCCGTCAGGCTGGGTTTCCAGCCCGGGCAGGTGGTCCAGGAGATCGGCTACGACGACGACGTCGACCAGGAGCTCCGCGAGGCCATCGAAGGCGCCGTCGAGGGCGAGCTGGTGGACGAGGACTACGAGGACGTGGCCGACGCCGTCGTGCTGTGGTTCCGTGACGACGACGGCGACCTGACGGATGCGCTGGTGGATGCCACCACGTACATCGAAGAGGGCGGGTCGATCCTCCTTCTGACGCCGAAGACCGGCCGTCCGGGGTACGTCGAGGCCAGCGACATCTCGGAGGCTTCGACGACGGCCGGACTGACGGCGTCCAAGAGCGTCAGCGTCGGAAAGGACTGGAGCGGCAGCCGGCTGGCGACGCCCAAGGCGGCCAAGACCAAGCGGTAGCCGACCGGGCTCCGCACCACCGGACCCCGGACGGGCCGGCCGCCGCCGGCCCGTCCGCGGTCCGCGATGATCCCTGCGTCGCGGCCCTGCGTAGGGTGGTTCCAGCGAACCACCCTCTGAAGGGACGAACAGGACATGGCGCTCCAGGTCGGCGACAAGGCCCCCGACTTCGAACTCAAGGACAACCACGGCGCGACCGTCCGGCTGTCCGACTTCCACGGGCACAAGAACGTCGTGCTGCTCTTCTACCCGTTCGCCTTCACCGGCGTGTGCACCGGCGAGCTGTGCGAGGTGCGCGACAACCTGCCGCGGTTCTCCGACCGCGACACCCAGGTGCTCGCCGTGTCCAACGACTCCATCCACACCCTGCGCGTCTTCGCCGAGCAGGAGGGCCTGGAGTACCCGCTGCTGTCCGATTTCTGGCCGCACGGCAACGTCTCGCGCGACTACGGCGTCTTCGACGAGGACAAGGGCTGCGCCGTCCGCGGCACCTTCATCATCGACCGGGAGGGCGTCGTCCGCTGGACCGTCGTCAACGGCCTGCCGGACGCCCGCGACCTCGACGAGTACGTGAAGGCGCTCGACACCCTGTGATCGTCGCCCCGTGCCCGGCACGGTGTGAACCGACACCATGTGATTTGTCGGCCGCAGGGCCTGCGGGGGGCGGGAACCCGTCACTAGGATCGGATCGTTGATCCGATATCCACGCACTACGGGGCGCCCCGCCCCTGGACACCAATGGAGGACTCGTGGGAGTCAGCCTCAGCAAGGGCGGCAACGTATCGCTGACCAAGGAGGCCCCCGGCCTCACCGCGGTCATCGTCGGTCTGGGGTGGGACATCCGCACCACGACCGGTACCGACTTCGACCTCGACGCCAGCGCGCTGCTGCTGAACAGCGGCGGCAAGGTCGCCAGCGACGCGCACTTCATCTTCTTCAACAACCTGAAGAGCCCGGACGGCTCGGTCGAGCACACCGGTGACAACCTCACCGGTGAGGGCGAGGGCGACGACGAGCAGATCAAGATCGACCTCGCCACCGTCCCCGCCGACGTCGAGAAGATCACCTTCCCGGTGTCGATCTACGACGCCGAGAACCGCCAGCAGTCCTTCGGCCAGGTCCGCAACGCGTTCATCCGCGTCGTCAACCAGGCCGGCGGCGCCGAGATCGCCCGCTACGACCTCAGTGAGGACGCCTCCACGGAGACCGCCATGGTCTTCGGCGAGCTGTACCGGCACGGCGCCGAGTGGAAGTTCCGCGCCATCGGCCAGGGCTACGCCTCGGGCCTGCGCGGCATCGCCCAGGACTTCGGCGTCAACGTCTGAGCGACCTGAACCGCCGGGGCCAGCGCCCCGACCGTCCGGCGCCGCACGGTTTGCGTGCGGCGCCGGACGCGCAGGAACACCAGGAACCATCACCCGGGGAGGGACAGCAACATGGGCGTCACGCTTGCCAAGGGAGGCAACGTCTCCCTGTCCAAGGCCGCACCGAACCTCACACAGGTACTGGTCGGACTCGGCTGGGACGCGCGCTCCACCACCGGAGCACCCTTCGACCTCGACGCCAGCGCGCTGGCGTGCAGCAGCGGCCGGGTGCTCGGCGACGAGTGGTTCGTCTTCTACAACCAGCTCAAGAGCCCGGACGGCTCCATCGAGCACACCGGCGACAACCTCACCGGCGAGGGCGACGGTGACGACGAGTCGGTGATCGTCGACCTCTCGACGGTGCCCGAACGGTGCGACAAGATCGTCTTCCCGGTGTCGATCCACATGGCCGACGAGCGCGGCCAGACCTTCGGCCAGGTGAGCAACGCCTTCATCCGGGTCGTCAACCAGGCCGACGGCCAGGAACTCGCCCGCTACGACCTCAGCGAGGACGCCTCCACCGAGACCGCGATGATCTTCGGAGAGCTCTACCGCTACCAGGGCGAGTGGAAGTTCCGTGCGGTCGGGCAGGGGTACGCGTCGGGGCTCCGCGGCATCGCCCTAGACTTCGGAGTCAACGTTTCGTAAAGCCGCGTACGGCGCGGGGGAGCCCCGTACAAACACGATTGGGTAGCCAGTGGTTCTGAAAACCTTCGGGTGGTCGTTCGCGGTCACCGCGCTCGGCCTGGTGGCCGCGATCTTCTACGGGGGGTGGGCCGCCTTCGGAGTGGTGGCGATCCTGTCCATCCTGGAGATCTCGCTGTCCTTCGACAACGCGGTGGTCAACGCCGGGATCCTGAAGAAGATGAATGCCTTCTGGCAGAAGATCTTCCTCACCATCGGCATCCTGATCGCCGTCTTCGGCATGCGCCTGGTCTTCCCGGTCGTCATCGTCGCCGTCAGCGCGTCGCTCGGCCCGATCGAGGCCGTCGACCTCGCCCTCACCGACAAGGACCGCTACCAGGAGCTGGTGACCGACGCCCACCCGTCGATCGCCGCCTTCGGTGGCATGTTCCTCCTGATGATCTTCCTCGACTTCATCTTCGAGGACCGGGACATCAAGTGGCTGGGCTGGCTGGAGCGCCCGCTGGCCAAGCTCGGCAAGGTCGACATGCTGTCGGTCTGCATCGCCCTGATCGTGCTGCTGATCTCCGCGATCACCTTCGGCGCCCACGCCCACCAGCACGGCGGCACCCACGCCGACAAGGCGGAGACGGTCCTACTCTCCGGCATCGCCGGTCTCATCACCTACCTGGTCGTCGGCGGCCTCTCCGGCTTCTTCGAGGACAAGCTCGAGGAAGAGGAGGAGCGCGAACACGAGGCGGAAGAGGCCGCCGAACGCGCGGGCAAGCCCAAGTCGGCCGTCAAGCTGGCCGGCAAGGCCGCGTTCTTCATGTTCCTCTACCTCGAGGTCCTGGACGCGTCGTTCTCCTTCGACGGCGTCATCGGCGCCTTCGCCATCACCAACGACATCGTCCTGATGGCCCTGGGTCTGGGCATCGGCGCCATGTACGTCCGTTCGCTCACGGTCTACCTGGTCCGCGAGGGCACCCTCGACGACTACGTCTACCTGGAGCACGGCGCCCACTACGCGATCGGCGCCCTGGCGATCGTCCTGCTGGTGACCATCCAGTACGAGATCAACGAGTTCATCACCGGCATGATCGGTGTCGTCCTCATCGGCGCCTCCTTCTGGTCCTCCGTGCGCCGCAACAAGCGGCTCGCCGCGGCCGGGGGAGAAGGCGGCAAGGAGAAGGCGGAGGTCTCCTCCGGGGTGTGAAACCCTTCTGTTCCCGGGCCGGGTTCGCCCCCGGTGCGCCCGCACCTCTGGTGTGAACACGGCCCGGGTGAGGAACGCTCTCGACGGGGCGGCCGACGAGGACGACTCCTCGGGGCCGCCCCGTCGGCGGTCCGCGGCCGGTGCGAGTGAACGTGGGGGCGGGAATGGGCTTCTTGGACGGTCTGTGGCGCGGTCGCGAGTCCGAGTTCGACTCGGGCAGCGCGGCGACCAACTCCATCCAGCTGACCAAACGGCACAGCCAGGTCTCCCTGACCAGACAGGGAGCGGCGACCGGCAACCTCCGCATCAACCTCTCCTGGCGGATGCGGACCTCGGACATCATGGGCACCCAGCGCGAGAGCCTGCTGCGCCACCCCTTCAAGGCACTCAAGCCCCCCGAGGTCGTGGGCCACAGCCAGAGCATGGTCAACGTCGACCTCGACCTCGGCTGCCTCTACGAACTCCAGGACGGCACCCGCGGGGTCGTCCAGCCGCTCGGCGGCTTCCTGGGCGACGTCAACGGGCCGCCGTACGTCAAGCTCAGCGGCGACGACCGGTTCGGCTCGGCCTCCGGCGAGACGATCTACGTCAACCTGGACCACAAGGACGCCATCAAGCGACTGCTGCTCTTCGCCTACATCTACGACCAGACGCCGGCCTTCGACCGCACCCACGCCATCGTGACGCTCTACCCGAGCAACGGGCCCCGCATCGAGATAGGCCTCGACGAGCGTCACCCCCAGGCCCGGTCCTGCGCAGTGGTGATGATCGAGAACGTCAAGGACGAGATCTTCGTCCGCCGCGAGGTGAAGTTCGTGTACGGCTTCCAGGGGGAGCTGGACCGGCTCTACGGGTGGGGACTGCAGTGGGGCCGGGGGCACAAGAGCAAGGCGGAGCGGTAGGAACCCGGCCGCGGCGCCCGGACCGCGGCGCCCGGACCCAGATGCGGAACGGGCCTGGTGGGCGACCGGTGAGGCGACCGGTGAGGTGGACCGCCTACCGGCCGACGAACTGCGGCCCCTGCGGCGGCAGCCGGAAGTCCGGGTCGGGCGTCCCGGACACCGGCGGCGGGTAACCGTAGCCGGACTGCGCGCCGGTGACTCCCGCCGCTGCGGGAGCCTGCGGGTACCCGTACGAGGGCCTGGCAGCCGGCTGCGGATAGCCGTAGGCGGGCTGAACCGGCGGCGGCTGCTGCGGGTAGCCGTACGCGGGCTGCGCCGGGACCCCAGCGGGCTGCTCCGGGGGCAGCGGGCGGGAGACCTCCGGGGGCAGAGGCTGGACGGTCGTCGGCTCCTCGGGACCGACCGCCGGCGCCGCGGGAGCGGGCGGCTGGGCGGGAACGGGCGGCGACGACTGGGCGGGCGTGTGCGGGGACGTCTCCGGCCGGAGCGCCGACACGGGGTCGTCCGCCCCTTCCGACTCGTCCACCGAGATGCCGAAGTCGGTCGCCAGGCCCCTGAGCCCGTTCGAGTACCCCTCGCCCAGCGCCCGGAACTTCCAGCCCTCCCCGCGCCGGTAGAGCTCGCCGCAGATCAGCGCCGTCTCCTGGCCCGTCTCCGGCTTGACGTCGAAGTGGGCCAGCGGCTCCGCGTCGCCGACCGTGGCGTCGTACAGCAGGATGCGCAGCGAGGTGCCCCGGTCGAAGGCGACGCCGTCGGCCGAGGCGACCAGCAGGATCCGGCCCACCGAGGCCTCGACCCCCGTCAGGTCTGTCTGGATCGTGTCGGTCAGACCCTCGGCGACCCGCTTCTTGCCGAGCCGCCAGACCTGGCCGGAGGGGTGCCGGGGCTGGTTGTAGAAGACGAAGTCCTCGTCGGAACGCACACGGTCGTCGGGCCCCAGCAGCAGTGCGGAGGCGTCGACGTCGGGGACCCCCTGCCCGGGAGTCCAGCGCAGCACGGCGCGTACCGTGGTGGCTTGCAGCGGGACGTTCGATCCCTTCAGCATCGCGTGCGTCATGCCGTCATCCTGCCTTCTCGGTCCTGGTCACGACAACGCGGGGGCGGGTACTCGGGTCGTGTCCGCGCACCCCCGGGTCGCCGCCGTCGACACGGCCGGGTTACCTGGAATTCATGCCCGGTGGGAACCGCCGACATGGTCACGTACGTACTATTACCGGCCACCTTGGACAGTTCACAGGTCGCCCAGACACCACGGGGGAGTATTCATGCGTCATTTCGGACAGATCGCCCCTGAAGTGCGGAAACGTCTCTTCCACCAGGAGCCCTGCACCTTCACGGCGGACTCCCCGGCCCGGCTGCTGTCCACGGCCCTGGGCGCGACGCTCTACAGCCCGGCCACCCGGCCCAGACTCGACGAGGACATCCTCAAGCAGGCCGCTCGGGGCGTGGTGTCCATGGTGCTGTGCCTGGAGGACTCGATCGACGACGCCGACGTGCCGGTCGGCGAGGAGAATCTCGTCCGTCGGCTCAACGACCTGGAGAAACGTTCCGACGTCGACGTTCCTCTGCTGTTCGTCCGGGTCCGCACCCCCGAGCAGATACCCGACCTCGTACGGCGCCTCGGCCCGGCGGTCCGGCTGCTGTCCGGATTCGTACTGCCGAAGTTCACCGAGACACGCGGCATGCCCTTCCTGGAGGCCCTCTCCGCCGCCGAGGGCGCCACCGGGCACCGGCTCTTCGCCATGCCCGTGCTGGAGTCGCCCGACCTGCTGTACCGCGAGACCCGAGTCCAGACCCTGGAAGGCATCTTCCGCGCGGTCGACAAGTACCGCGACCGCGTGCTCGCCCTGCGCCTCGGCGTGACCGACTTCTGCTCCTCCTACGGGCTGCGCAGGGGCCCCGACATGACGGCGTACGACGTCCAGATCGTCGCCTCCGTGATTGCCGACGTCGTGAACATGCTGGCCAGGGCCGACGGCACCGGATTCACCGTGACCGGACCGGTGTGGGAGTACTTCCGCGTCCAGGAGAGGATGTTCAAACCTCAACTGAGGCAGAGCCCCTTCCTCGAAGTGCAGGCCGTGGAACTGCGATCGAAGCTCATCGAACACGCCATGGACGGCCTGTTGCGGGAGATCTCCCTGGACCGCGCCAACGGACTGCTCGGCAAGACCTGCATCCACCCCTCGCACGTGCTGCCGGTGCACGCGCTGTCCGTGGTCAGCCACGAGGAGTTCAGCGACGCCCAGGACATCCTGCGGCCGGAACGCTGCGGCGGGGGTGTACTGAGGTCGTCGTACACCAACAAGATGAACGAGGTGAAGCCCCACCGTGCCTGGGCCGAGCGGACACTGCTGCGCGCCGAGGTCTTCGGGGTGGCCAACGAGGACATCGGCTTCGTGGAACTGCTCGCCGCCGGCCTGTCCGACTGAACACCCCGTCCGACCGAACGCCCCGTCCGACCGAACGCAAGGAATCCATGACCGACGCAAGGGCCCACACCGCGGTGGACAACGGGAGGCACGAGTACATGACCGAGAGGGCGCGCGCCGACGAGCGCGCCGGAGTCTGGTCCGGCAGCTGGGTCGCCGAGCGGCTCGGCGTCGAACTCGCCGGCGACGACACACTGCCCGCCCTGCTGGGACTCGCCCTGCGCCGCAACCCCAAGCGGGCGCACCTGCTCGTCTCCAACGTGCTCGGCAAGCACGTCCCGCAGTCGCCCTCCGTCGTCCACGGCCACGGCGTCGCCCTCGGCCGCCGCGTCCGCGACCTGCTCGGTGCCGAGGCCGCCGACCGCGCCGTCGTCCTCGGCTACGCGGAGACCGCCACCGGCCTCGGCCACTCGGTCGCCGACGGCCTCGGCACCGCCCCGTACCTGCACTCCACCCGCCGCCCGGTCGCCGGCGTCGCCCGTGCGGGCGGCTTCGAGGAATCCCACTCGCACGCGACCTCCCACCTACTGCTGCCCGAGGACCCGGCGCTGCTCGCCGGGGACGGGCCGCTGGTCCTCGTCGACGACGAGTTCTCCACCGGCAACACGGTCCTCAACACCGTCCGCGCCCTGCACGAGCGCTACCCGCGCAAGCGGTACGTCGTCGTGGCCCTGGTCGACATGCGCTCGCCCGCCGACGCGGGCCGGCTCGAGGATTTCGCCCGGGAGATCGGCGCCCGCGTGGACCTGGTGACGGCCGCCTCCGGCACGGTCCGGCTGCCGGACGACGTCCTCCGGAAGGGGCAGGAACTGGTCGCCCGGTACGAGGCACTCGCCGCCGGGCCCGCCGGCGAAAGCCGGGCCGCCGAGAAACCCGGGCTCGCGCAAACCTCCCGCGACGGTGTGACCGCCACCGCCACCGGCACCGGCACCGGCACCGGCGCCGGCGCCACCGTACCCGCCCCGATCCGTGCGGGAGCCTCCGCACAGGGCGCCGCCGGGCCGGAAACGCCCGCCCCGGCTCCCACGTCCGCCGCGGGGACCGTCGCGCGCGTCGACCTGCACTGGCCCGCGGGCGTACCGGACGGCGGACGGCACGGGTTCACGCCGGCTCACCGGGAGCGGCTGGAGGCGGCGCTGCCCGGCATGGCCGGCCGGATCGCCGAAGCGCTGCCCAGCGGCGCCCGGCGCGTGCTCGTCCTCGGCTTCGAAGAGCTGATGTACGCCCCACTGCGCCTGGCCCGCGAGCTCGAGCACACGGTCGATGCCGACGTGCGCTACTCGACCACCACCCGCTCTCCCGTCCTCGCGGTGGACGACCCCGGCTACGCGATACGCACCCGCCTGGTCTTCCCCGCGCACGACGATCCGGCCGACGGTCCCGGCGAGCGCTACGCCTACAACGTCGCGGGCGCCGGCTTCGACGCCGCCGTCGCCGTCGTCGACTCGGCCGCCGACACCCCCGCACTCCACGCGCCCGACGGACTGCTGGCCCGGCTCACCGCCCACTCCCCGCACGTCCTGCTGGCTGTGGTCCCGTCGTACGTCCCGCAAGCCCCGCATGCCTCGCACGCCCCCGAAAGGCCCCCCATGCTGCCCGAGCCCCTGCGCGGCCCCGACTTCTCCTCGTACGCCCCCGACGAGGTGGGCTGGCTGCTCCAGGACCTCTCGGACGTGACGCTGGAAGCTCCGACCGAGGAGCGCGAGGAGGCCATCCAGAGCGGCGGCGCCCACTACGCCGAGTCGCTGCCGGTGGAGTACCAGCCCAGCGAGCAGTACCAGGAACTGTTCCACGCGGCGCTGGCGACGTCCGCCGCCCGCCTGGCCCGCGCCGTCGGCGCCGTCACCGAGATCGTGCTCACGGAGCGGTCCCCCCGCCCCGTCCTGGTGTCCCTCGCCCGCGCGGGCACACCCGTCGGAATCCTGATGCGCCGCTGGGCGCAGTACCGCCATGGTCTCGACCTCCCTCACTACGCGGTGTCGATCGTCCGGGGCCGCGGTATCGACGCCAACGCACTGCGCTGGCTGGCCGACCGCCACGACCCCGCCGACGTCGTCTTCGTCGACGGCTGGACCGGCAAGGGCGCCATCACCCGTGAACTCGCCGCCGCCCTGCGCGACTTCGAGTCCAGCGACGGCATCACCGGCTTCGACCCCGAGATCGCCGTGCTGGCCGATCCCGGTTCCTGCGTACGCACCTACGGCACCCGGGACGACTTCCTCATCCCCTCCGCCTGCCTCAACTCCACAGTCTCCGGCCTGATATCCCGCACCGTGCTCCGCGCCGATCTCGTCGGCCCGCACGACTTCCACGGCGCGAAGTTCTACCGCGAACTCGCCGGCGCCGACCTGTCGACGGCCTTCCTCGACGCCGTCACCGCCCGCTTCCCGGACGTCGCCGACACGGTCGACGCCCAGGTCAAGGACCTCCTGTCCGCCGACCGCAGCCCCACCTGGGAGGGCTGGACCGCCGTCGAGCGCATCAGCGAGGAGTACGGCATCCACGACGTCAACCTCGTCAAGCCCGGCGTCGGCGAGACCACCCGCGTCATGCTGCGCCGAGTCCCGTGGAAGGTGCTCGCCCGAGCCGGCGCCGGCGCCGACCTCGACCATGTACGCCTCCTGGCGGAGCAGCGGGGCGTACCCGTCGAGGAGGTCGCCGGCCTCCCCTACACCTGCGTCGGTCTGATCCACCCCAAGTACACGCGGGGCGCGACCGGCGCCGACGGCAAGGCGGTGGCGCTCTGATGCCGGTGCTCGTCGCGAGCGACCTCGATCGCACGCTCATCTACTCCGCCGCCGCGCTCGGGCTGACCATGCCCGACCTGCGGGCACCCCGGCTGCTGTGCGTCGAGGTCTACCAGAGCAGACCCCTCTCCTACATGACCGAGACGGCCGCCGGACTGCTGGCCGAACTCGGCGACACGGCGGTCTTCGTACCGACGACCACCCGCACCCGCGCGCAGTACCAGCGCATCAACCTCCCCGGCCCGCCCGCCCGGTACGCGATCTGCGCCAACGGCGGCCACCTGCTGGTGGACGGCGTCTCCGACCCCGACTGGCACGCGCGGGTGACCGCACGGCTGGCCGACGAATGCGCATCGCTGGCCGAGATCCGCGACCACCTCATGAACACCGCCGACCCCTTGTGGGTCCGCAAGCACCGGGTCGCCGAAGACCTCTTCGCCTACCTCGTGGTCGAGCGCGAGCTGCTGCCCGAGGACTGGGTGAAGGAACTCGCCGTGTGGGCCGAGAACCGGGGCTGGACCGTGTCCCTCCAAGGCCGGAAGATCTACGCCGTCCCCAAGCCGCTCACCAAGAGCGCCGCCGTGCGCGAGGTCGCCCGCCGCACCGGCGCCGACCTCACCCTCGCCGCCGGCGACTCCCTCCTCGACGCCGACCTGCTGCTCGCCGCCGACCGGGGGTGGCGCCCCGGCCACGGCGAGCTGGCCGACTCCGACTGGACGGCTCCGGAGATCAGCGCCTTGCCCGAGCGCGGCGTGCTGGCCGGTGAGCGGATTCTCCGGGAGTTCCTCCGCGCGGCGAATCCGGCTCGCTGACCCCGCCGCCACGGCCCCCGGCACCGCCCCCGGTGCCGGGGTGGCCGTCGTCATCGGCCGACGGACGTATCTCCTGTCCTCCGTCGCGTCCGCGGCCCCGCCTGCGCTGTCCGCCGCCGGGCCGCAGCAGACGCATGCCGATGAAGACCAGCAACGCCAGGGCGGCCAGGGCGAGGATCACCTTCGAATAGGTGGAGGCGATGCCCGAGACCTCGGACCAGTTGTCCCCCAGCGCGTAGCCCGCGAGCACGAACACCGTGTTCCAGATCGCGCTGCCCAGCGTGGTCAGAGCGAGGAAGACGGGCAGCCGCATCCTCTCCACACCCGCCGGCACGGAGATCAGGCTCCGGAAGATGGGGATCATCCGACCGAAGAAGACCGCCTTGGTCCCGTGCTTCTGGAACCACGCCTCCGTCTTCTCTATGTCCGACACCTTCACCAGCGGCAGCTTGCCCGCTATCGCCACCGTGCGGTCCCGGCCGAGCAGGGCGCCGACCCCGTACAGAGCGAGCGCGCCGATGACCGAACCGGCCGTCGTCCACAGCAGGACGGCGATCAGGTTCATCCGGCCGGAGCTCGCCGCGAACCCGGCGAGGGGAAGGATCACTTCGCTCGGCAGGGGAGGAAAGAGGTTCTCCAGAGCGATGGCCAGGCCGGCGCCCGGTGCGCCGAGCGCGTCCATGAGGTCGTTGATCCACTGCGGTGCGGCACCGCTGTCCGCGGCCGTCTGCGCTGCGATGGCTGTCATGCCGACCACGCTAGAAAATCGAGGCTGAAGGGACCCTGAGGAAGACCGCACGATCGTGTGCGGTGTACCGCAGGCGGGAATTGCGGTTTTCCGCAGTGTGCGCCGTGCCGGCGCCCGGCTAGCCTCGCGATCATGCGAAACATGGCGCGACGTGCAGTGCGGTGCGGGGTGGGCCTGATCATGGGGACCGCCACGGCCGCCGTCGAGCTGCTCTTCGCCCTGCTGGCCGGCGCGGTACTCCTGCCGGTGGCGGCCTGGCCCACCGCCCGCCGTGCCGTCCTGCGTCCGGTCCTCGCGGGCGCGCGGACACTGGCGGGCCTGGAGCGGGCCCGGCTGGCGATGTGGCTGGACCTCCGCATCACGCCCGCGCACGAGGACGTGCGGGCCCTGCGGTACGTGGCCTGCCACTGGGCCCTGGGCGTCCTGGGCGGCGTGGTGATGCTGACGGCCGCGATCGGCCTCGGGTACGGCACCTTCGGGATGTACGGCTGGCTCCTGCTGGACGGCATACGCAACCCCGGTTCGTTCGTCCTCGGCAGTCTGGGCGGCTTCTTCCTCGTGTTCCTCGCCGTGCAGGGAATATTCGGCGTGGTGGGATTGGAGGGGCAGCTGGCGCGCCACTTCCTCGGCCCCCGCCACCAGGAGGAGCTGGAGCGGCGCATCGCCGAGCTGTCCGCCAGCCGCGCCGCCGTGGTCGACGCGGTGAACGACGAACGGCGCCGCATCGAGCGTGACCTGCACGACGGCGTGCAGCAGCGCCTCGTCGCCCTCGGCATGCTGCTCGGCCGTGCCCGCCGCAGCCAGGACGCCGACCGGCGGGACCGGCTTCTGGGCCAGGCTCACGAAGAGAGCCGCCGCGCCCTGGACGAGCTGCGCGAGGTGGCCTGGCGGATCTACCCGACCACGCTGGACGAGGCGGGTCTGCGCGCGGCCCTGGAGACGGTCGCCGAGCGGGCGTCCGTGCCGGTGGGAGTGGAGTACGACGTGGCCGAGGAGCCCGAGCAGGCCGTGGCGACCGTCGCCTACTTCGTCGTCTGCGAGGCTGTCACGAACGCCGTCAAGCACGCGGCGCCCACCCGGATAAGCGTCGCTGTCAGAGCTGAGGAGCAACGGATGTACGTGAGCGTCCAGGACGACGGCCGCGGCGGGGCGAACGCCGCCGGCAGCGGACTGTTCGGGCTCGCCCGACGTGTCGCGGCCCTCGACGGCAGCCTCAGCGTGGTCAGCCCGCCGGGCGGGCCCACCCTCGTGACCGCGGAGCTGCCATGCGGTTGATCCTCGCCGAGGACTCGACCCTGCTGAGGGAGGGGCTGGTGCGGCTGCTGACGGAGGAGGGGCACGAGGTGCTCGCGGCCGTGGGCAACGCCGAGCTGCTGCTGAAGGCGGTCGCCGAGGACCCGCCGGACGTGGTCGTCGCCGATGTCCGGATGCCGCCCACGCACACGGACGAGGGCCTGCGCGCCGCGCTGGAGATACGCGAGCGCTGGCCCGAGGTCGGGGTCCTGGTGCTCTCCCAGTACGTCGAGAAGCGGTACGCGACGGAGCTGCTGACCGGTGACACCGAAGGCGTGGGGTATCTGCTGAAGGACCGGGTGGTCCAGATCGACGAGTTCCTGGACGCGCTGGAGCGGGTGGCCGGCGGACGCGCGGCCTTCGACCCGGAGGTCGTCCGGCAGCTGCTCGGCCGCACCACCCACACCGACCTGCTCGCCCGGCTCACCGCGCGGGAGCGGGACGTGCTGGCCGAGATGGCGCAGGGGCACACCAACGCGGCGATCGCGCGGCGGCTGCACATCTCGCAGAGCGCGGTGGAGAAACACACCAACGCGATCTTCGACAAGCTGGAACTGACCGGAGGGGAGGGCTATTCACGCAGAGTGCTGGCCGTGCTGCGCTACCTGGGCAGCTGAAGGAGGCCGACGGGAGCCGAAGCCGGGCGGTCAGCCGCAGCAGCCTCCGCCGCAGCAGCCGCCACCGCCTCCGCCGCCCGGCGCGGGAGCGGGAGCGGAGCCGGTGGAGGAGCCGCCGACCGCGACCGTCGACAGCAGCTTCACCGTGTCGTCGTGGCCGGCCGGGCAGGCGGCGGGAGCGGAGGACTCGGCCATGGGGCGGCTCAGTTCGAAGGTGTCGCCGCAGCTCCGGCAGCGGTACTCGTAGCGAGGCATGGGCACAGGTTAACCGGCGGGACGGCCGGCGTCGGCGGGTGAAGCCGAATCCGGTCGGGGGGAGACGTGCACCTTCACCGGCGGCCGGTCGGTGATCAGTGACCGGCGCCGCGCTCCTCACGGATCTGGGAGACCACATGGGCCACCGTCTGCCGGACCTCCTCAGTCTCCGTGAGGAAGTGCCAGTAGTCGGGGTGCCGGCCCTCCAGCGTGGTGATCGCCCGTTCCAGCCGCGCCACCGCGTCGTCCAGCGGCCGCGCATGGCGGGGGTCCGGCGTGTTGCGGCCGGCCATGGCCAGGCGCTGGGCGTCCCGGATGGCGAAACGGGTGCGCTCGATCTCCTGCTGGGGGTCCTTCTGCACGGCGTTCAGCTGCCGCAGGCGGTCGCCGGCGGCCGAGACGGCCTCGTCGGTCGCGTTCAGCAGTGCCCGTACCGTCGACAACAGGGCGGTGGCGTCCGGCCAGCGCTGTTCGTCGCGGGCACTCTGGGCCTCGGCCAGTTTCCGTTCGGCCTGCCGGACCGACTCGGCGGCCTGGTCGGGCACCTGCTGGAGGTCCTGCCAGCAGGCGGCGGTGAATCGGCGTCGCAGCTCGCTCAGTACCGGTTCGACCTGCTCGGTGCGGGTGGTCAGGGCCTGGGCGCGGGTGCGCAGGGAGACCAGCCGGTGGCCGATCTCGGCGGCGCGTTCGGGCAGCCGCTCGGCTTCCGCGCGGACCGACTCGGCCTCCCGGGTGACCCGCTCGGCCCGCTCCAGGGTCTGGGGCACGCCGTGCTGTCCGGCGCCCTGGTTCAGCCGGGTCAGCTCCGGGCCGAGGGCGGCGAGCCGGGCGGCGAGGTCGTCCGCGTTCAGCCGGGACTCGCGTGCCGTGTCCAGGGCGTTGGAGGCGGCGAGCAGCGCCTGCCGGGCCCGCTCGACGGCGGGCGCCAGCCGGGCCAGCTGGGTCTCGGCCTTGCCGAGCAGGGGGCCGAGTCCTTGGGCGAAGCGGTCCAGCTCCTGTTTGACGCGGCCGAGCTCGGTCTTGGCGGCGGTCAGTTCGGTGCGGGCGCGGGAGGCGGCCGACGCCTCCAGGTCGTCCCGGTCCAGGTCGTGGGCGTCGACGGCGTTGATGTACTGGTGGCTGACCTCGTCGATGCGCCGGCCGAGCGCCTCGAAGTCGCCGACCGCGCGCCGGGCGGCGGCGGAGGAGTCGACGGCCGCGATCGTCTCCACCGAGATCCGCAGGTCCCGCTGCGCGGTGTCCAGCTCGTAGAAGGCCGCCGCGGCGTCGTCCTTCGCGGCCTGTGCCTCGGCCCGCTGGCTCTCGGCCCGCCCGCCGAACCAGCGGCGCGTGCCGCCTCCGGTGAACGCGGCGGGAAGCGCGAGCGCGACGAGGACCGGCAGGCCCACGAGGGTGAGCACGTCACGGACCGCGCCGGGCGTGCGGCGGCGGATGGAGTGGTGAGGCAGGCGCCGCGCGCGCGGCACCATCGGCGAGTCCGGCTGCGATGGTGTCGCCGTCACATCCCTCTCCCGTGTCGTCCGTCCTGCCCGGGTTCATTCTCCCACCCGTTAGGGACGAACACACGGGCCGGTCAGTTCGCGGTTCGGACCGTGACTTTGCCGTCCTGGGTCCGCGCGTTCACCACGTGGGCGCTGGTGTCGTCCCGGGGCACGGACACGTCGACCGAACCGTCGTCGCTCTCGGCGGACACCTTGTACGTGTCGCGGGGCAGGGCGACGCTCACGGAGCCGTCGTCGCTGCGGGTCTCCACCAGGTCCGGGACGTCGCGCAGATCGAGGCGGACCGAGCCGTCCTTGGTGGACGCCTCGATGCGGCGCGAGGAGACGTCCGCGCGCAGCGATCCGTCGTCGCTGTGCAGTTCCAGCGGCCCGGTGGTGTCGCTGACGCGGACGGACCCGTCCGCCGTACGGATCTCCAGCGCGTCCCGGAAGCCCTGCGCCCGCACGCTGCCGTCGTCGGTCTCCACCTTGACGGCGATGCCACGCGGCACCTCCACGCGGTGCTTGCCGGCACAGTCGGCGACCACGCCGGAGCAGTGCGTGCGCAACTTCAGCCGGTTGCCGTCCTCCATGGTCCAGGTGACCTCGGGGTCGGAACCGAGGACGACCGAGCCCTGGAACCACCGCGTCACCTCGACCTTGCCGGCGGCATTGCCGTCGGCGGCGACGACCTCCAGGCCGGAGTCGTCGGCGTCGATGGTGAGGGTGTCGCCCCGGAAGGAGAAGGTCCGGTGGTCGGGGTCCTTGTCGTCCTCCGCGGAGGTGCAGGCACTGAGGCCCGCGACGAGGACGGCGACGGTACCGGCGGCGGCGAGTGCGCGGACCGACGCGCGGGCGGACGCGTGGGCGGACGCGCGGGCCGGAAGGATACGGCGGGACATGACGGTTCCCCCAAGGACGGACGACGAGGCGCCGCCGGGTGATTCCGCGGAGCGGGGCCCGGCGCGGCGAGGCTCTTCGAGCGTATGGAGCGGCGGGCCCCGGCGGGATCCGGGCCACTCCCGGATCGGGGGTGGGGTTAACCCCCGCCCGGTGTGACGGGAGGCCGGCGCCAATGCGATTGCCGGGCAGCGCCCTGTGCCATGTACGCTGTCCACTCGTCCTGGGTGCGTAGCTCAGGGGTAGAGCGCCTGCCTTACAAGCAGGATGTCGGCGGTTCGAAACCGTCCGCGCCCACCAGGACCGGCGCCGCTGTCGTCGGTGCGAGGCCCTCGGAGAATGCTCCGGGGGCCTTTCGCGTGCGCCCGCTCGGCGCGCTCCGCACGGTGCCCTGCCGGTGCGGGGTCTTCTCAGTCTTCTCAGGCGTCTTCGGGCGGGGTCTCGGGGGCCGGGGCGGAGTGTGCGCGTTTCAGTTCCGAGCGGGCGGTCACCTGGTCGGGGCCGGTGATCTGCGACCAGTAGCGATGGGTGCTGACGAACACGGCGAGTTCGCGCTCGCGCCGTCGGAGCTTCTCCACCTCGGCCTGTTCGTCCGCGGACCAGCCGGGCGAGGCCGGGCGTTCGACCTTGCGCCAGCCGTTGTCGTCGCTGAAGCCGTCGAGTGGTTCGACGGACCAGGGCAGTCTCTTGAGCAGGGCCGACAACTCGGCCCGGACCTGATGCAGTTCCTCCTGACCGGCGAGGAGGTCACTGGGGAAGTCATAGGTCGTAGCCACGATCCAATGATACGCCTGTTCGATTTTGAGGCGCGCGTTCCCTTCAGTGGTTCACGCGAATGAGTGGCCCCCGCCGGGGCAGACCCCTGCCCTACCGTCAACTACCTCCCCCTGAAGGGGGGAGGCTTGCAGGCAGAGAGGAACGTGGTGCTGTTGTTCCCCTGTGGGACCCTGCGTCCGGAACGCCTATGGCGTTCTGGGGTGGTTGACTGCGCCCCGCTGCCACGCGGCATCGGCCCGGTGGGCGATGTTGCGGGAGCCGTTGTGGTCCGCGTGCAGGACGATCCCGCAGGACCGGCACACGAACCGTGCCTGTGTCACCCGGTTGGTGCGGTGGGTGTGCCAGCACTCGGAGCACTGGCGGGAGGTGTTGCGCGGGTCCACATGGACCACGGCGACACCCGCCCGCCTGGCCTTGTACTCGACAAAGGCGCCGAGCTGGGCGAAGGCCCAGGAGTGCAGTCGTGCCAGCTCCAGAAGAAGCGCACCAAAAGCGCGGCTCGTGTCCTCAAGCGCCAGCGGCGCAAGGAAGCCCGGTACGCCACCCAGCGCAACCACATCATCGCCAAGAAGCTCGTGCATACTGCTGAACGCACCTCGCGGGGTATCGGTCTGGAAGACCTGACCGGTATCCGGCAGAGGGTCACGGCCAGGAAAGACCAGCGTGCCGCGCAGGTCGCGCTTACGCTGCCGGTACCGGTTCACCTGACGGCTGGACATGATCCGGCCGTCCGAGGTGGTGGCGATGTTCACGATCCCGAGGTCCACCCCGAGGAAGCCGTCAGGCCCGGAAACCTCGGGTTCGGGGATGTCGATGGTGGCGATGAGGAAGAACATGCCGTCCCGCATCACCAGGTCGGACTCTCCCTTGCGCTGCGCGAGGAGCCGCATCGCCTCCGGGGAGCAGACGAACGGGATGCCCTTGAGCCGGCCGGCCACCGTCCAGACCGACACCGTCCTGGTGTCCAGGTTCCAGGTCAGCATCCGGTCGTCGAACGGTTGCGCCGACGTCTCACGGAAGCGGACCGGCTTCGACTCGGCCCTGATCCGTCGCTTCGAGCCCTCGGGGCCGTAGTTCCCGGCCCGAAGGTTCGCCTTGAACGTGGCGTAGGCGTCGCACACCTTCTTCACCGTGCGCACAGCGGCCTGTGCCCCGAGATCGAAGTCAGCCTTGATCCGGTGGTACACGGCCTCTTGCAGCACGTTCCGGCGCTTGAGGTCCTTCGCGAACGCCACCTGCGAGGCCGCGTTCGCGGCCCGGTTGCAGGCACGCAGGGTCGCCACCAATGCGTCCGCGTCATGCGCGGACGCAGGCAACAACTTCACCTGCGCGGTTATCTTCACGCAAATGACGCTAGTAACGCCTTGATCGGCGAGTCAACTCGTGGGCCTCTGCGGGCAGTCCGAGGTCAACGGCGATCCGCCCTGGCGGCGGACCGCCGCTCCTTGCCCTGCCCCGCAGGAGCTTCGATTCCTCCCCGCCCTAAAGGACGGGGCATCCTTGAAGGAGACAGGTGAAGAACATGGACGGCGTGGAAGAGCGGGCCGGTGGTGAAGGGGACTGGGTGTGCCTGGTGCCCTGGGCGGAGGGGGATCTGTGCCTGCTGCGCAGGACCAACGCCCCCGAGATGACCGCGCACCTGGGCGGCCCGGAGACCGAGGAGCAGCTCGCGGTACGGCACCGGCGCTACGTCGGGTTGGAATCGGGGCGGATGTACAGGGTCACGCTGGCGGACGGCGGCGAGACCGTCGGCTCGATCGGGTACTGGCAGCGGACCTGGCGGGGCGCGGAGGTCTGGGAGACCGGGTGGGCGGTGCTGCCGGAGTTCCAGGGGCGGGGGCTGGCCGCGCGGGCCGCCCGTGCCGTGGCGGAGGCCGCCCGCGACGCCGGTCCGCACCGGTATCTGCACGCGTTCCCGAGCATCGACCACGCCGCCTCCAACGCGGTCTGCCGACGGGCCGGCTTCACCCTGCTCGGCCAGGCCGACTTCGAATACCCCAAGGGCCACTGGATCAGGTCGAACGACTGGCGGGTGGACCTGAAGAGAGGAGACTGAGGCCATGTGCCGCAGCATCAAGACACTGCGTCCGCCCGCGCTCCCCGAGGAGGCCACCGAGGACGAGATCAGGGCCGCCGCCCTGCAGTACGTTCGCAAGGTCTCCGGTTTCCGCGCGCCGGCCGCGCACAATCGCGAGGTCTTCGAACGGGCCGTGGAGGCCGTCGCGGGCGCCACGGCCGAGCTGCTCGCCGACCTGGAGGTACGGGGAGGCGCCGGTGCCCGGCGGGCCTCGTGACCTGTGCCCGTGACGTGTGACCCGTGACCTGTGACTCGGAGTCGTGACCGATGGGTCGTCGCGACCCCGGCCCCGGCGTCCGCTACGACGCCTCCCGCGCCCCGGGCTGGCGGCGCATCAGGTACGCCGCCACCGCGCCCGCGCCGAAGAGCGCCGCCAGGGACACCCCCGTCGCCAGCCAGGTCGCGCCCAGCCACTGACTGCCGAAGTAGCCGAGGGCCACGCTGTACAGGGCCCAGGCGAGTCCGGCGAGGGCGGACCAGGGGAGGAACTCGCGGATCCGGCGGTGCGCGGTGCCGGCGACGAGGGAGACCACCGAGCGGCCGGCGGGGGCGAAACGGGCCAGTACGACGAGGGCGCCGCCCCCTCGGGCGAGCGCTCCGCCGAGACGTTCCTGCGCCGTCGTCAGCCGACGGGAACGGGCGATCGCGCGGTCCAGACGCGGCCCGCCGCGCCACGCGAGGCGGTAGACCGCCAGGTCGCCGAGGACGGAGGCGGTCGCCGCGCACAGGACCAGGAGCAGGATGTCGGGCACGTCCTGCGGGACCCGTCCGGCGGCCGCCGCGCCCGAGCCCGCTGCCGCCGCCGTGGCCGCCGCGATCACCAGCACGCCGCTCGGCAGCACCGGCAGGAAGATGTCGAGGAGCACGGAAGTGGCCACCAGCACATAGATCCATGGGCTGCTGACCAGCGAACCGATGCTTCCGAGACTCTCGACCACCACAACTCCCGTTACTCCCCCGTGGGCCGGGCCATGCCGCAGGACGCGGGGACGGCAGGAGCGGCCGATGACAGCCATACAGCGTACGCCGGGGGTGTGACAGGCGGTTCACAGGGGGCTTGGGTGTTCGGCACGGAACGTTCACCAAGAGGAGGCCGTCACGTCCCCGGGCCCTCCGGGGACGTGGAGGCGGATCAGGCCGCGACCGGGGTCTGCCGCTCCGTGGCCGCCTGCTCCGGCTCGGACGCGCGCCGGGCGAAGAGCCGGTCGAGCCCGAAGGCGCCGGAGCCGGTGAAGGCGAGCAGCAGGAAGGCCCAGCAGAACATGGCCGAGGCCTCGCCGCCGTTCTCCATCGGCCACAGGGCGCCCGGCTGGTGCACCTTGAAGTACGCGTAGGCCATGGAGCCCGAGGAGACGAGCGCGGCGGCGCGGGTGCCGAGTCCCAGCAGGACGAGGCCGCCGCCGACCAGCTGGATCACGGCGGCGTACCAGCCGGGCCAGGTGCCCGCCTCGACCGTGCCGCCGGTGCCGGAAGCGCCGCCGAGGACCCCGAAGAGGGAGGCGGCGCCGTGGCAGGCGAAAAGCAGGCCGACGACCATGCGGAACAGGCCGAGGGCATAGGGCTGAGCGCTGTTGAGGCGTCCGGACATGTGGGGGGTGCTCCTTCGGTCGGGCCGGCCCGGGACAGGGGCCGGTGGGGACGGAACCGAGTGGGCTGCCCACGTTAGGTGAGCCTAATGAGTACTTGCAAGTTCAACATTTGGCCATAACGTGGCGGGCGGTCACTGTCCCGTCGTGGCGCATCCCGCAGGTGGGAGCGCTCCCACGCTCAGGCCGAGGCCTGTTGGCATGACTGAATCCATACCCGGCCCCGCCCTGGTCCTACGCCAGCTCCCGGTCCGTGATCATCCGCAGGGCGGTCGTCCCGTCGCGTTCCGCCCGGGCCTGCTCGAGCCGCAGCCGGGCCGACCGCCCCCGCAGCGTCAGCGTCATGATCTGGTTGCCGAACCACGGGCCGCCGGTTTTGCGCCAGCCGACCGCCGGCTCCGCGCAGCGCCCGTGCCGGGCGACGCGCCGCCCGAGGGCACGCGCCAATGCGCTCCAGCCGAAACGGAAGCCGAGCCGGATGGAGATCGGGACGGAGTTGTGGACGGGGGAGCAGGTCAGCTGCGCGACGTGCGCGTCGGGTGCGCGCCCCGGCCAGGACGGTTCGGCCACGTAGGCGTGGTGGACGTCGCCCGACAGCACGCTCACCGTCGCGGGCGCCCCGGGCCCCGTACCGGCCTCGGCGATCAGGTCCCCGAGGGCGTCGAACGAGGACGGGAAGGCCGACCAGTGCTCCAGGTCGGCGCCCCGCCGGATCCGCTCCCCGAGCCGCGCCCAGCGCGCGCCCCGCTCACCGGCGCACATCGCTGCGTTCCACGCCTCCACGTCGTGCACCAGGTGAGGCAGCAGCCAGGGCAGGGAGGTGCCGATCAGCAGGTGGTCGTAGGCGCCCTCCCGCTCGCCGACGCGCGCACCGACCGTCGCACCGTCGCCCGCGCCTGTCTCCGCGTGGTCGCTCGCGTCCGTACGCTTACCCGCGCCCGTCTCCGCGTGATCGCTCGCCTCCGCACGCTTACCCGTGCCCGTCTCCGCGTGGTCGCCCGCGTCCACCTCCGCCCCGCCGCCCCGCCCGTCGAGGATCTGCTCGCGCAGCCAGGCGGCCTCGCCCGGGTCGAGCATCGCGCGGCGGTCCTCCTTCAGGACGCGGGCCGCGCGGGAGTCCACCATCAGCAGCCGTACGCGGCCGAAGTCGCGCCGGTAGCTCCAGCGGACGGAGGCCGGGTCGGCGTCGGCCCGCGCGGCGAACGTGCGCAGCACGTCGGTGCCGTCGGGGATGTCGCGGACGGCCGCGTAGAGGGGGTCGGTGGCCAGCTCCGCGGGGGAGAGGTTGCCGAGTTGCTGGTACACCCAGTAGGACATCAGCCCGCTCAGCAGCCGTTCGCGCCACCAGTCGGTGGCCCGCATGTCGGCGAGCCAGGCCTCTGAGGTGTTCCAGTCGTCGATGACGTCGTGGTCGTCGAAGATCATGCAGCTGGGCACGGTCGACAGCAGCCAGCGCACCTCGGGGTCGAGCCACGACTCGTAGTAGAGGCGGGTGTACTCCTCGTAGTCCGCGACCTGGGCGCCGGGAGGGTCGGCGAGGTCGCGGCGGCCGGAGATCCAGCGGCGCGTGGCGTCGGAGATCTCGTCGGCGTAGACCTGGTCGCCGAGCAGGAGCAGTACGTCGGGGCGCGCGCCCTGGGGGTCGGCCGCGATGCGGGCGGAGAGGGTGTCCAGCGCGTCCGGCCCCACCGGATCGTGGCCGCCGGCCGGGGGCGCGGCCCAGCGGCAGGAGCCGAAGGCGATGCGCGCGCCCGCGTCCGCCGGGGACGTGGCGATGACGGAGGGCGGGAAACGGGAGTCGGGCGGCGGCCACACGCGCGCGCCGTCGAGGAGCACCTCGTACTCGGTCGCCGTGCCGGGTGTCAGGCCGCTCACCGCGACCAGCGCGTAGTGGTGGCCCGCGATCTGGAACGTACGGGTCGTGCCCGTGGCGCCGTCGGCGCAGCGCACCTCGGCGGTGCACGGCCGGTCGCTCTCGACCCACACGGTCGCGCACGAGCCGTCGGTGTATCTCAGCAGTGGTCCCAGGCGCAGTCCGGCCATGGTGATCCCCTCCTCCGTCGCCCCGTACGGTACGGAACGACGGAGGCCGGCGGGGAGGTTCCGCGCCGAACGCGCGCCGGACCCGCGGCGGACGGTGGATCAGCAGTTCGCGAGGTGGCCCCGCAGCGCCGACTTCTCCGCGGAGTCGACCGAGAGGTCGTAGTAGTACTTCACCTGGACCCAGGCGCGGACGTACGTGCAGCGGTAGGCGCTGCGCGAGGGCATCCAGGTGGCGGGGTCCTGGTCGCCCTTGGACTGGTTGACGTTGTCGGTGACCGCGAGGAGCTGGGGGCGGGTCAGGTCGTTGGCGAAGGACTGGCGCCGGGAGGTGGTCCAGGAGCCGGCGCCGGAGTCCCAGGCCTCGGCGAGCGGGACCAGGTGGTCGATGTCGACGTCGGAGGCGGCGGACCAGGTGGCGCCGTCGTAGGGGGAGTACCAGCTGCCGCGGGTGGGGTAGCAGGAGGTGTCGGTGGTGACGCCCGAACCGTCGCGCTTGAGGACGGTCTCGCGGGTGTTGCAGTTGCCGGACTGGGAGATCCAGTGCGGGAAGAGGTCGCGGTCGTAGCCGGTGCGGCTCTCGGTCTCCACGGTGAGGGAGGCGAGATAGGTGCGGGCGGTGGCGGCGCTGACCGGGGTGGGGAGGGCGGCGGAGGCGGCCGGGCCGTTGAGCAGCCCGGCCGAGGCTATGAGCCCGGTGAACGCGGCGAGGAAACCGAGCCGTCGACGCGCGTAGAACTTCGGCATGCGAACTCCCTTGGAGTGTGGGGGTGTCGGGACGCGAGCAGGGGAATGCTCACGGCGCCGCATGGCGCACAGGTGTGCGGCCGGTAAGAAGTTAGTGACGTGTGCATGGCGCGTCTACGGGTGCGGCAGGACTCGTGACGGAGCGGTCCGGGACTTTCGACCCTCGGGCCCGCTCGCGGGGGTCGCGTACTATGGACGGCGCAGAAGGGGAGTAGCTCTTCGCCGGACCGTCGACACACTGCTCAGCTCGCCTGAGCCGGCGCCCGGAGGCAGGTCTCGTGCGCGAGCCCGGCCAGCGAGACCTTCGGCAAGCAGTGCACGCCCGTGCCGTACGGCGGGGGCGATCCGTGTGCTGCCGTGCCGAGGTGTCCGCAGCGCAGGAGCAGCCAGGACCAGCACTCTCGGCGGGGCGGCCCCGACCGATAGAGGATCCCTTGATCAGCCTGACCGTGACGGCAGTCGTCTTCGGCGTCGTCTTCCTCGCCGAACTGCCCGACAAGACCGCGCTCGCAGGCCTCGTCCTCGGCACCCGTTACCGGGCCTCGTACGTCTTCGCCGGCGTGGCCGCCGCCTTCCTCCTGCACGTCGTGCTCGCGGTCGCGGCCGGCAGTGTGCTGACCCTGCTGCCGCAGCAGATCGTGCACGCGATCACCGGCGTGCTCTTCCTGGGCGGCGCCGCCGTGCTGCTGATGAAGAAGGACGACGAGGACGAGGAGATCCGCAAGCCCGAGGACCAGTCCTTCTGGAAGGTCTCCGGCGCGGGCTTCATGCTCATCCTGGTCGCGGAGTTCGGCGACCTCACGCAGATCATGACCGCGAACCTCGCGGCCCGCTACGACGACCCGCTCTCCGTCGGTCTCGGCGCGGTGCTCGCGCTGTGGGCGGTGGTCGGGCTCGGCATCGTCGGCGGGAAGGCCCTGATGAAGCGGGTTCCGCTGGCGCTGATCACGAAGATCGCCGCGCTGCTCATGCTGGGTCTGGGCGTGTGGAGCCTGTGGGAGGCGGTCGCCGGCTGAACGGTTCGTGAACGTTCCTGCGGGGCGGTGGCGCGACCCCCGACCCGTTTTGTACCGTAGAGAAACAAAGTGGCTCCCGCCCGTTCTCCCTGACCGGCGGGCGGGGCCGCCTTGTTTCCTCCCCGCGCTTTGGAGTCTGCCGATGACGGCCACCGCCACCACCGTTCTCACCACCCGTGCCCTGCTGCTGGACATGGACGGCACCCTCGTCAACTCGGACGCCGCCGTCGAGCGCGTCTGGCGGCGCTGGGCCGGCCGGCACGGGCTGGACGGCGACGAGGTCATGAAGGTCGTCCACGGGCGCCAGGGCTACGCCTCCATGGCGCTGCTGCTGCCGGACCGGCCCATGGAGCAGAACCACGCCGACAACGCGCGCATGCTCGCCGAGGAGACCGCCGACACCGAGGGCGTCGTCGCCATCCCGGGCGCGCCGGAGTTCCTGGCCTCGCTGCGCGGCCTGCCGCACGCCCTGGTGACCTCGGCCGACGTGCCGCTGTCCACCGCGCGGATGGCCGCCGCCGGGCTCTCCCAGCCGGACGTCCGGGTCACCGCCGAGTCGGTCGGTGCCAGCAAGCCGGACCCCGAGGGCTTCCTCAAGGGCGCCGCCGAGCTGGGTGTCGAGCCCGCCGACTGCATCGCCTTCGAGGACTCCGGCGCCGGTATCGCCGCCGCCCGCGCCGCCGGGATGCGGGTCGTGGGCGTCGGCCCGCGCGCCGGTCTGCACGGGCCGGACGTGGTCGTGGAGGACCTGACGCGGGTGCGGGTGGAGGCCGGCGCGGACGGCTCGCTGCGGCTGCACATCGGCTGACGGCCGGTTGTCCATCGGCTGACGGGCGGCGGCCCATCGACGGGTGGCCGCACGCATCGGCCGACGGCCGGCCACGCGCCCGCGGCGGCCGGCGGCCATCTGCTGACACACGCACGATGAACGAGGCGGCCGGCGTAATGCGAGCGTCGGCCGACGCACGACGTCGGCTCGCGCAGGACGTCGGCTCGCACAGGACGAGGGCCGGCTGCCGTACGAGGAGCACGGTATCCGTACGGCGAGCACAGCTTCCGTATGGCGAGCACGGGCTGCCCCGAGTGAGCCGCGGGGCCGCTCCCGCGGCGCCCGGCCGGGCGCGGGCTACGGCTCGCACAGGATGAGCGTCGGCTGCCGTACGACGAGCACGCTGCCGTATGGCGAGCACGGCGTCCGTACGTCGAGCACGGCGTCCGTACGTCGAGCACGGTGTCCGTATGGCGAGCACGGCGTCCGTACGGCGAGCGCGGGCTGCCTGCCCCGAGTGAGCCGCGGGACCGTTCCCCTGGCGCCCGGCCGGGCGCGGGTTACGGCTCGCGCGTCTCCGACTCCAGCATGCGCCGGGTGTCCTGCCCGTAGACGCCGAGCTCGTCGGAGCGGACGCCGCGGGCCCACTGGTAGGTCCGGACCGCGTCCTCGACCTGGTGGCTGTAGTTGCCGTTGATGTCGCCGTTGTAGAGGTACAGCTGGGTCAGCCGCAGTTGCAGCTCGGCCACCTCGGCGCCCCGGTCGCCGCGGTGCAGCGTGGGGCCGCCGTCGTGGCCCTGGTCGCGGTCGCCGTCCTCGGACTCCTGTGTGGGCGCGTCGGGAGGGGTGGTCGCGGCGGACGGTGACGTCTCGGCCGACGGGGACGGCGGCGGCGGGGCGCTGGACGCCGACTGTGACGCGGACGGTGAGGGCGACGGACTCGTGCTCGTGGACGTCGACGCGGACGGGGACGGCGACCCGGAGGTCTCGGAGGCGGACGGCGAACTCGACGCGGGAGCGGTGGACGCCGCACTGGCCGACGGCTCCGGCACGCTCGCCCTGACCTCCTCCGGCAGCGCGCCGTCCCGCGAGGGCGACTCGTAGGCGAACAGGCCGCTCGCGAACCCGGCGGCGCCCACCACGACCACGACCGCCCCCACGGCACTGAGCAGCACGCCCCGGCGCCGCCCGCGACGCCCGCCGGTGCCGTCCGCGCCGGGCTCCGCCGGCGTGGCGGGCGCGGTGGCCGAGGAGGCCGACGTGTCGAACAGGCGCAGGTCGTGCGCGCGGGGCGCACCGGTCGAGGGCACCAGCGGCGTGGGCAGTACGGAGGTCGCGTCCGTGGCCGCGACCGGCGGCTGCCCGGCACCGACGGGGCGCAGCGTCATGGTGGCGTCGAGGTCCGGCGCGGTCGGTGCGGCGGGTGAGGTGGGTACGGGCGGAGGCGTCGCGTCCTGCGGAACCGTGGGCTCCGGCGCCCCGTCGGCAGAAGCCTCTCGCGGCGGCGACCCGCCCGTGTCGTCCAGCTCGACGTACGGACGTATCCGCAACGGGTCGAAGTCCTCCGCCGCTGCCGCCTGTGCCGTACGCGCGTCGCGCAGGGCGTCGGACGCTCGCGTTCCGCAGGCGCAGGCGGGCGTGTTGTCCGCCTCCCTGGGTGTGCCGCACTCCGGGCACGAGTGCCCGGAGGAGGCTCGCTCCCGCTTCGCCTCTCCCTGCCGTTCCGGCTGTTCCCGCTGCTCCAACGCGCTCGTCCCTCCCCTCGCGACTCCCCTCGCGAACTCCAGAGATTATGCAGATCTTCTCCATACTTCCGCGCGCTCGCCCCCGGAATCCCGGCTTCCCCCAGTCCCGAACCGCCCGAATCCGGTCACAATCGCGGCAGCGGCTTGGTGAACCAGTGCTCGGCGTACGGCCCGTCGTTGTACGGCTCGGTCTCCGCGTAGCCGAGGCGCGCGTACAGGGCACGGGCCTCGACGAGGTCACCGCGTGTGTCGAGCACCATCCGCGAGGCCCCGAGCGCCCGTGCCGCGTCCTCGGCGGCCCGTACGAGCAGCGCGGCGCCGCCCCGGCCGCGCATCCGCGCGTACAGGAACACCCGGGTCAGCTCCGCGGTGCGGGCGTCCAGCAGCCGGACGCCCGCCGTGCCCGCCGCCGCGCCGCCGTACCGAGCAACCAGCAGGCGGCCCCGGGGCGGGGCGAGGTCGGCGCCGGACTGGGCGGCGATCTCCCGTTCCAGTTCGCCGGGGTCGGTGGACCGCCCCTCGTGCAGCAGGTACCAGCGGTCGCTGACTTCCGTGTAGTACGCGCGCCACAGGGCGGCGGCCTCGGGGGAGTCGTACGGCTCCGGGGCGACGGTCCAGGTCATCCGGCCATTCTCGGAACGGACCGGCCCGCCGCGCGAGCGTATTTTCCCACGAGTGCGCCGTCCCCGCTCCCCGTGTGCCGTTTGACCGGGAACTGAGGGGCAACCCGAACGGCGAACCGGCCCGCCAGGAGAGCCGGTGGGGCCGACAACCCGGAAGGCACTCATGTCCACAGGCGTGATCATCGCGTTGATCGTGATCGTGGCGGCCGTGCTCGTCGTGGCGGCCGTCCTGGCCCTGCGCGCACGGGGCCCTCAGCACGGCGGAAGCCTGAAGCGGCGCTTCGGGCCCGAGTACGACCGGGCCGTGGCCCGGCACGACGGCGACACCAAGGCGGCCGAGCGTGAGTTGGCCGACCGCGTGGAACGGCACGGATCGCTGCGCGAACGGGAGCTGGAACCGGCCGAGCGCGAGCGCTTCGAGGCACGCTGGACGGCGGCCCAGGAGCGTTTCGTCGACTCCCCGCGGGAGGCGGTCGGCGAGGCGGACCGGCTGCTCGCGGAGCTGGCCGGCGCTCGCGGCTTCCCGGACGGCGGACAGTACGAGGAGCAGCTGGCCGCGCTGTCCGTGCACCACGCCCACCACGTCGACGGCTACCGGCGTGTGCACCGCGTGACGCACGCGAGGGTGGACGGCGCGCACGACGCCGGCGCGGGCACGGAGGAGATGCGCGAGTCCATGGTCGCGGCCCACGCGCTCTTCGAGGACCTCGTACACCCGGCCCGCCACCACGACGGAGGCCGGCACCGGGCCGGCACGGACGGCCACGGAGCGGCGCCCGCCACTCGCGCGCACCACTCCTGGTCGCTCGGCAAGAGCCGACCGAAGGAGAGTTGAGGCACATGTCCGACGTGACCCGGCAGCCCGACGGCACGCCCGTCGGGCTCCAGACAACCGAACCCGGCGCACGCGGTGCGGACGCGGCTCCCGGACCGAGGACCGACGCCGGCGGCGAGGCCCACGGGGGCGAGCTCCTCCCGCACGACGAGTGCGACAAGCTCGGGCAGCGGCTGCAGCACGCGGTGGCCGGCTTCGTCGACGCGCCGCGCGCCTCCGTGGAGGAGGCCGACCGCGTCCTGGAGGAGCTCACCGCGCGCTTCACGGACGCCGTGGCGCACCGTCGGCGCACCCTGCGCACGTCCTGGCACGACACCGACCCGGACGACCGCGCGACGAGCACCGACACCGAACAACTCCGCCTGGCCCTGCGGGACTACCGCGAGCTGGCGGACCGCCTGATGCGCCTGTGACCGACGGGCGTCACCGCTCCGCCCGGCGCTCCCGCCACTGCCGTACGACCTCTTCGACGTCGTAGGGCTTCAGACCCAGCGGGGGCCCGGGCGGCGGCTTGAACATCACCTCGCGGATCTTGACGTTGATCTCCTCGACGATGCGGCGCACCACCCGCTCGGAGGGAGCGTTCGCCGCCGCGTCCAGGGCGTCCTCCGCCTCCTTGCGCAGGGCGAGGGTCGGCGGCAGCACGGAGAAGCCCTCGCGGGCCATCTTCCGCTTCACCCACCACAGTTCGTCGTAGGTGCTGTCCACCTCGCTCGGCAGGGGCTTGCCCGCGCCGGGCAGTTCGGCGAACTCGCCGCGCGCGTCCGCATCACGGATCTGTTTGTCGACCCAGGACTCGAAGTCGACGCCGGGTGGCTTTCGCTCGGTCATGAGCCCATTGTGCCGGACACCGCACCACCGGCCGACTTATCATGCGGCGGCGGTACGTCAACGAGGGACGTCACTGGAGGAGCGCACGTGCTCGAACTCACCATGGCCGCCGTCACCGCGGCGGACGCGGGTGCCACGGCCGGCATGCAGATGGCCGAGGCGCCCAGCGAGCCGGGAGCGGTGCTGCGGGTGGGCAGGGACAAGTCCGTGTGCCGGCTGTCGACGCCGGACGACTGGCTGTTCGTCTCCCGGGTCCACCTGGAGTTCCGCTGCGGGCCCGAGGGCACGTGGCAGCTGACGTGGCTGCGCGGCTCCCAGCCGGACCCCTCCTCGGAGGTCCGGCTCACCGTCGGTGGTCACGCCCGGTCCCTGTCCTACGGCGGGACCGTGCCGCTGCCCGGGGGCGGCAGCGGCGAGATCGTGGTCCAGGACCGCGCGCAGCCGCGCAGCGTCAACGTCGGCTTCTACCACGAGGCCTGAGGGTCGAGGGCCGCGCCGACCTCACTCCAGAACGCGGGCCAGCGCGAAACCGTCGTATCCCTTGCTGCCGACCGTCTGGATCGCCGTACCGCTGAGCCGCGGGTGGCTGCCGATCATCTCGATCGCGGCGCGGGTGCCGCGCACGTCGTCGCCGGTGTCGCCGGCGTCGGCCACGCGGCCGCCGCGGACCACGTTGTCGATGACGATCAGACTTCCGGTGCTGGTGAGCTTCAGGGCCCACTCCAGGTAGTGCGGGTTGTTGGCCTTGTCCGCGTCGATGAAGACCAGGTCGAACGGCGGCGGGTTGTCGTCGGCGAGCTGCGGCAGCGACTCCAGGGCCGGGCCGACGCGTACGTCGACGAGGGCGTCGAGGCCGGCGCGGGCGATGTTGCGGGTGGCGACCTCGGCGTGCCGGGCGCTGTACTCCAGCGTGACCAGGCGGCCGTCGGCGGGCAGGGCGCGGGCCAGCCAGATGGTGCTGTAGCCGCCGAGGGTGCCGATCTCCAGGATGGTGCGGGCGCCCTGGAGCTGCGCGAGCAGTTGGAGGAGCTTTCCCTGGGCGGCGGTGACGTTCACCGGCGGCAGCCCGGCGGCGTCGCTCTCCCGCAGGGCGGCGGCCAAGGCGTCGTCGGCGGGGGAGAGCTGGGCGGTGAAGTAGGCGTCGACGTCGTCCCAGAGCTGCGAGTCGCTCATGGTGGGCCTCCCGTTTGCGTCGTTAGCGTCTCTAAGTAGACGCGCTAACGAAGATAGCCGGAGGGCCCGGCGTGTGGGGCGCGTTTCCGGGGGGCGTGTTCCGGAAGCGCTACGCGTGCTCGTGCTCGTGCTCGCGCTCGTGCTCGCGCTCGCGCGCGTCCACCGCCGGTGCCGAGCCCGGTAGCGGCCGGCCCGCCGACTCCGACATGAACCACACCGCCACGCCGCCGACGACGGCCGCGGCCATCATGTAGTACGCGGGCATCATCATGTTCCCCGTCGCCCCGATCAGCGCCGTCACCACCAGTGGCGTCGTCCCGCCGAACAGGGAGACGGACACGTTGAAGCCGATCGACAGCGACCCGTACCGCACCCGCGTCGGGAACAGCGCCGGCAGCGCGGACGGCATCGACGCGGTGAAGCAGACCAGCAGCAGACCCAGCGCGGCCATGCCCAGGCCCACCGCCCACAGGCTGCCGTCGCGGATCAGCAGCAGGGCCGGGACCGACAGCAGCAGGAAGCCCGCGCAGCCCGCCGCGATCACCGGACGCCGCCCGACCCGGTCGGTCAGCGCGCCCGCGAACGGCTGGACGACCATCATCAGCGCCATCACGGCCAGCACCACGAGCAGCCCGTGCGTCTCGTCGTACTCGAGCTCGCTCGTCAGGTAGCTCGGCATGTACGACAGCAGCATGTAGTCCGTGACGTTGAAGACCAGCACCAGGCCGACGCAGAGCAGCAGCGCCTTCCACTGCCCGGTGATCATCTCCCGCAGCGGCACCTTGACGCGCTCCGCCTCCGCCTTCTCGACCTCGGCGGCGAACGCCGGCGTCTCCTCCAGCCGCATCCGCAGGTACAGCCCGATGATGCCCATCGGCCCCGCGATCAGGAACGGGATCCGCCAGCCCCACGACGTGAGGTCGCCGTCCGACAGCAGCGCCGTCATCAGCGTCACCAGCCCCGCGCCGCCGATGTACCCGGCCAGCGTGCCGAACTCCAGCCAGCTTCCCAGGAACCCGCGCCGCTTGTCCGGCGCGTACTCGGCGATGAAGGTGGACGCGCCCGCGTACTCACCCCCGGTGGAGAACCCCTGCACCAGCCGCGCGAGAAGCAGCAGCACCGGCGCCCACACGCCGATCGACGCGTAGGAGGGGATCAGGCCGATGGCGAACGTGCCCGCCGCCATCATGATCATCGTCAGGGCGAGGACCTTCTGACGCCCCACCCGGTCGCCGAGCGGCCCGAAGACCATGCCGCCGAGCGGCCGGACCAGGAACGCCGCCGCGAAGGCGCCGAACGTGGAGAGCAACTGGGCGGTCGGGTTGCCCGACGGGAAGAAGACCTTGCCCAGCGTCACGGCGATGTAGCTGTAGACGCCGAAGTCGAACCACTCCATCGCGTTGCCGAGCGCCGCCGCCTTGACGGCGCGCCTGACGAGCGCGGGATCGGTGGCGGTGGGGGTGCCGGAGGCACCCGAGGGGGACGGTGCGGGGGTCGTGCGGGGGGACGGATCAGCGACGACGGGGGCGGCCGACAAAACTCCGCTCGCCTACCTTTCGACGGGAACAGGGACGCCCCGACCCGCACGGCGGCACTGTCGCCGGGCCGGAAAGAACCCGCGGCCACTCGGCCACGGGCAGAAAAGCGACCATAGGCGCTGATGCGCCGCTTACGCCCGGTATGCTTTTCGTTGCACACTGCACCAAAAGGGCGTACACGCAGGGACGTCCGCGCGCCACGGAGCGCTCCTCGCCCCCGTGACCTGTGACCCTTCTCGCTCCCAGGAGAGGCAACCGGCCCGCTCCCGCACTATCGTCGGGCGAAAAGCGGGCGGCGGTCAGGTTGAGCGGGGGTTGCCTGCGTCTCCCTCCGGGGGTGGTGCGAGCCTCATAGGGTTCGCAAGGACGAACACACCGCGCACGGGCGCGGTACGAACGGGGCGGGAGGCCGACGGGGCGTGGCGAATGCGGAGCACAGTGGGCGACCGGCGGAGGCTTTCGGAGCCCCGGCCGTCGATGCGACCAGGGCACGGCTGCGCGTAGCCCGTCTCGGCCTGTGGCTGGTCGCCGCCATCCTCGCCGTCCGGCAACTGGCCGCGGTCCTCAGCACCCCGAGCGGAGAACGGCTCACGGACCTGGAGACCTGGGTCGGCGAGCACGGCGTCCTGCACGTGGAGGGCTCGCTGTACGAGTCCACGCAGTTCACCGGCACCCCCTTCGTCGGCCTGGTCCTCAAACCCTTCACCCGCGCCGCCGAGCAGGCCCTCGGCTGGGGCTGGACCTTCGGGTCGCTGCTGCTCGTCGTCGCCCTCGGCCTGGTCGCCGCCCGCGCCCTGCCCCAGCCGGTGGGCCGCCGTACGGCGCTGCTGGCGGCGCCCGTCGCGATCAGCCTGCTGATGCTGTCCCTGCCGGTGCGCAACGCCCTGTGGCTCGGCCAGACCAGCATCCTCCCGGTCCTCCTCGTGCTGCTGGGCTGCTTCGCCGTACGCGGCGCGCACGCCGACCGGATCGGCGGCGTACTGATCGGCGTCGCCGCCGCCTTCCAGCCGACCGTGCTCCTCTTCGTGCCCCTCCTCTGGTTCACCGACCGCAGACGCGCCGCCGTGTCCACCGGCGTCACGTTCCTCGCCTGCACCGCCGTCGCCTGGGCGGCGATGGCGCAGGACTCGTACACCTACTGGGTCCACCACATGGCCGGTGTGGGCCTGGGCGGCGAGGCCGACGACCTCGCCAACCAGTCGCTGCACGGCGCCCTGCTGCGCCTCGGCCTCAACGGCCCCCTGGAGATCGCCCTCTTCCTCCTCCTCGGTGCGGCCGTCGCCGTCCTCGCCCTGCGCCGCGCCGTGCGCTACGCCCGCGACGGCCAGCTGCTGCTCGCCGTCGCCATCACCGGCTGCGCGGCCGTCGTCGTCTCCCCGGCCACCTGGCAGCACCAGCTGCTGTGGGTGCTGCCCGCGGTCGTCGGCCGGGTCGGCAAGCGCGCCTCCGACCGGCTGGTGTGGCCGGTTGCCGTCGTTCTGGTGATGACGCTGCCCGCGAAGATGATGCTGCCGAACATGGCGGCCCTGTACCCCCTGCGCGACAACGTCGTACTCCTCGCCGCCCTGGCCGCCGCCGTCGCCGTGCCCTTCCTGCCCCGCACCTCGCCGTACTTCGACAACCCGGTCCCGACGAGCTACGCACCGCCCGTCCCGGCCCGCTTCAAGCACGTCCCCCTTCTGCCCTTCCTGCGCAGGGTCCTCACCCGCCCCAACCTCCTCCTGGAGCTGCTCCTCATCCGGGTCACCTACGCCGCCTACTCGCAGGTCCGCCTCGCGGCGACCGGCGGCAGCAACTCGGCGGGCCGGGCCCGCGCGGAGGAGCACGGCCGGCAGATCCTCGACATCGAGCGCTTCCTGCACCTCGACATCGAGCACGCGATCAACCACGCGGTGGTGAAGACCGGCTGGCTGCGGGACTTCTTCGACTTCTACTACACGTCGTTCCACTTCGTCGTGCCGCTGGCCGTCCTAGGCGTCCTGTACTGGCGCCGTCCGGTCGACTACCGCTGGGCCCGCGCGTCCCTCGGCTTCACCACGCTGCTGGCCCTGGTCGGCTTCTGGCTGTACCCGCTGGCGCCGCCGCGCCTGATGCCGGGGCTCGGGATCATCGACACCGTGCACGGCGTGCAGGACTTCTCCAAGCCGGACTACGGCACGCTGACGCACCTCACCAACCAGTACGCGGCGATGCCGTCGCTGCACTTCGGCTGGTCGCTGTGGTGCGGGGTGGCGATCGCGATCATCGCCCCGAAGCTGTGGATGAAGGCCCTCGGACTCCTCCACCCCCTCTTCACCGTCGCCGCGATCGTGGCCACCGGCAACCACTGGGTGCTGGACGCGGTGGGCGGCGCGGCGGTCGTCGCGGCGGGCTTCGGACTGGCGTACCTGTTCCAGGGGCCGAGGGCGCGAATGACGGCGGCGCATGCCGATGCCGGAGCGCCCGGGGCGTCGTCGGCGGCCCCGGCTTCCCCGGCGGCCGGGACCGGGAAGACCACCACCGTCCCGCCGCCGCCCCGGGAAGCCGAAGCCCTCAGCAGCGGTCCTCCGCCTCCGGCGAAGGACCGTACCGGGAGCTGATCCGGTACTCGCCGGGTGCCTCGACGGTCAGGCGGGTGAACTCGCCGTCCCGGGCGAGGCACCCGCCGTCGGCCCGCAGCCACGGCGACCAGGCGACCCGCACGGTCACCGGGCCGGGCCGGTCCACGCGCAGTACCAGCTCGGCGCCGGTGGCGGCCACGACGGTGCCGGGCGCGGAGACGAGCGGTACGGCGTCCCGCACCCGGAACACCCTCCAGTGCTCGTCCTGCCAGACGGGCTCCAGCCAGTCGGGCCGCCGTTCCGGATTCCGTACCAGGGCCGCCTCGGCCTTGGCGGGCCCGTCCGGCTTGGCCAGCGGCAGCACGACGAAGCCGACCGCCCAGCGGTCCAGCCAGTCCCGGTAGGCGGCCGCG
The DNA here is from genome assembly GCF_019049125.1 of Streptomyces sp. AC602_WCS936. Lineage (NCBI taxonomy): Bacteria > Bacillati > Actinomycetota > Actinomycetes > Kitasatosporales > Streptomycetaceae > Streptomyces > Streptomyces sp. AC602_WCS936. The sequence continues at coordinate 475,304 of NZ_JAGMUF010000090.1, forward strand.
GAGAAGGTGCCGTCGTAGAAGAGGCGGCCGCGTTCCACGTCGAGCTGCCGGTTCCAGCCCCGGGCCAGATTGACGTGCGGAGCGAGCCCGGCGGCCTCGCGGTGGTCGCGGGCTGGCACCACCTCGACCCGCGTACGGCCGGCGCCGAGGCCGTCCAGCGCCCGCACGACACCGTCCGTCTCGGTGGCCCAGGTGGGCACCGCGGTGTACTCCGTCAGGTCGTCGGCGGTCTTCTTCCCCATCCACCCCACGGAGAAGACGAGGGCGACGACCAGCAGACCGCGCGCGACCCGCCGCGCCCGGTCCGCGCCGAGCAGGGCCGCGAGCAGCACGGGCGGTGCGAAGTACTCCGCGAACCGCTCGACGTTCGTGCCGACGGCGGAGGGTATGAGGTACGTCAGCACCGTCCCGACCGCGTACACGACACCGCTCCACCGGGCGACCCGCCAGCCGCGCGGGGCCAGCGCGGTGACGGCGAGGCCGAGCACGACGGGCGGCCATACGCGGGCCGCCGGCATCGGCTGCTCCCCGCTGAAGGGGAAGAACAGCGTGGTCAGCCCGACCACCGCGGCGGGCGGCACGAGCAGCACGAGGGCCCGCCCCCGGTCCCGTACGAGCAGGAACCCGGCGCCCACGACGGCCAGGAACAGCCCCGCCACCGGCGACGCCATCGTGGCCAGCGCCGCGTACCCGGCGGCGAGCACCAGCCGCCGCTCCCGCACCAGGTGCACGCACGCGGCCAGCCCGAAGGCGAGGCCGAGCGCGAAGGTCGTACGGCCGGAGGCGACGTTGCACCACAGGGCGAGGGAGGTGAGCACGGCGACCCACAGCGGCTTGCGCACGCCGGTCCGCGTGATCAGCACCGCCGCCAGCCAGGAGGCGGCCAGCCCGGACAGGGCGGTGACCGTGCGGACGCCGAGGGCGGCCATCAGGTACGGGGAGATGACGCTGTAGTTGGCGGTGTGCACGCCGCCGTACCAGAAGAACCCGTACGCCGAGGCACCGTGCCGCGAGACGAAGTCGGCCCACGCCTCCTGCGCCGCCAGGTCGCCGCCGCCGGTGGCGAGAAACACCCACCACACCGCGTACAGCGGGATGGTGGGCAGGGTGGCGAGCAGGGCCACGCGATGTCGGCGCCCGAAGGCACGCAGGGCATCGCCGGGGCGTCTCTCCCGGCGCCGTTCGGGTCGGGAGAGGGGGAGTATGGCAGGGACCACGGTCGGGGTTTCCGTTCAGCGTCGTCGGGGTGCACGGCTGGGGCACGTGCGAAGACGATAATTCGAACAGAAACGTTGATCGGGTTCCGGCCGGGTCAGCGGGCGGCGGTGGCGGCCCAGTCGACGAAGGCGGCGAACGCGGCGGGGGCCAGGGGGATGATCGGCCCCGCCGGGTTCTTGGAGTCGCGGACGGCGACGGTGGGGTGGCGGGGGAGGTCGGCGACTTCGAGGCAGTCGCCGCCCTGGTCGCCGCTGTAGCTGGACTTACGCCACGCCAGCCTGCCGAGCGGCGCGCACTCGAGGCACTCGCCGCCCTGGTCGCCGCTGTAGCTGGACTTACGCCACTGGTTCCTCGTCGGCAGAGCCTTGTTCCCCATAGCGTTCCTCCATCAACCGGCGGATCAGCTCCGCCGAGTCCTTGAGGGGGAGCGCGGCGGCCCGGAGATGATCGTAACGGAGTGAACAGTCCTTGACGGTGTCCGGGTTGGCGGTCGGATGGCCGGTGCCGTACCCCTCCGTGTAGACGATGGCCGGGTCGCTCGCGAAGCGATAGAGGTTGAATGAGCCTTGCAGCCCCGCGTGCGCGCCCGCCGAGTACGGCAGCACCTGGACGTTGATCCGGGGGTTGCTCTCGAACGACAACAGGTGGGCCAGTTGGCCGCGCATCGTCTCCCGGTCGCCGATCTCCTGACGCAGTGCCGCCTCGCTGAGGATCGCCCAGAAGACCGGCGGCTCCTCCTTCTCGAAGATGCGCTGGCGGGCGAGCCGCACGGCGGTGCGGTCGTCGAGGTCGGCGGGATCGAGCGTGCCGAGTACGGCCCGTACGTACGCGTCGGTCTGGAGCAGGCCGTGGATCATGTGCGTCTGGAAGGTGCAGATCTCGACCGCGCGCACCTCCAACTCGGCCACCTGTTGGAACCAGGCCGGAAGCTGGCTGCGCATCACCAGGTCGACCAGCCGCGACAGGAACCCGCCCGTCCCCAGCGCCGCGTCCACGCGCTCGCTGAACTCAGGCGTCGGCAGTTTCCTGGCCGTCTCGATCTGGCCGACCAGTGAGCCGGTGTAGTTGACGATGTCCCCGAGCTGCCGTTGGGTCAGTCCGGCGGCCTCGCGGTGGCGGCGCAGCTCGAAGCCGTAGTAGTCGAGCGGCGAGGCGCCCGGGTCCAGGACGTTGATGTGGGTCACGCACAGCCCCCTTCGCGCACAACTCGGTCCACTGGGGCACCGGTTGTATCCGTTCCGTAGCCCACGGTAGTCGTCCGGCGTCAGGCTCGTGCCGTGAACGATTACTTTCCCTCGGTCCTCGTGGGCCACCGCCCGGCAGACCAGTACCGGATGAGCTTCACGGCCGGAGCGCACTCGGCGCGGCACGTGCGGCGCATCGTGCGTTCGTACCTGCGCGAGTGGGACCTAGCCGAACTGACCGACGCCGTGGAACTCGGCGTGACCGAGCTGCTGGCCAACGTCGTACGTCACGTCCCGGACCGCCGCTGCACGCTGCTGTTGCTGCGGCGGGCGGACGGGGGCGGGGTCCGGGTGGAGGTGGCGGACGGTTGCCCCCGGCCGCCCGTCCCGGCCGGTGAGGTGCGTGAGGACGCCGAGGACGGGCGGGGGCTGGTGCTGCTGGGCGCGGTGGTGGACAAGTGGGGCGTGGGGCCGGGCCCCGGGGAGGGCAAGACCGTGTGGTTCGAGTGCGGAGGTCAGGCCAGGGACTCCTGCGACGGCACGACGACTCCGTAGAGATCCTGGACCGTGGCGAGAGCCGCCTCGTGGACCTGCTGTGCCGGGATGCCGTTCGGGCTGCCCTTCAGGGGCAGCGGCCGGGTCGCGGAGGCGTCGGCGACCACGGTCGGAGCGTTGCCGTTGAGGAACGCGCCCTGAGCGGTGAACAGGGTGCACATGTTCGTCATGAACCCGGCGATGATGACGTTCTTGTTGCCGGCCTTCTTGACCTGCTCGGCGAGATCCGTGCCGTGGAACGCGTTCGGGACGCTCTTCTCGACGACGGGCTCGCCCTTGGCCGGCTTGAGCGCCGGAATGATCTGGCCCGCCTCCGACTTCAGGTCGTAGCCCTTGTCGACGATGTGGATGACCGGGGTGCCCGCCTTCCGGGCCCGCTTCAACAGCGCTTCGGCGTTGTCCACGGCCGGCTGCCATCCGTCGAGTTCCATCACACCCTCCGTGTAGGTGTTCTGGTAGTCGACGAGGATGAGCGTCGCGTCGGAGAGCGTGGCCGGGGTCTCGCCGAGGTTGTTGAGCTGGCGCAGCGTCGTCGTGTCCTTCGCGACGTTCGTCGCGGTGGCGGCCTCGGAGTCACCGCCGCACGCGGTGGCGGTGACCGAGAGGACGACGGCGGAGGCCAGCGCGACGGCCGGACGGAGCAGCTTCATCAGGAAATCTCCTTCTGCGACGGTACGACGACCCCGTACAGGTCGGCGATGGTGGCGAGGGCGCTGTGGTGCACCTGGCGGGCGTCCAGTTCGGTGCCCGCGACCGGCAGCGCGCGGGTGGCGCAGGCGTCGGCCACGACGGTGGGGCGGTTGCCGCGCAGGAAGGCGCCCTGGGCGGTGAAGGCCACGCACATGTGCGTCATGAACCCGGCGAGGACGAGGTCGGTGTTGCCGGCGGCGTCGACATGCTGGTCGAGGTCCGTGCCGACGAACGCGTTCGGCGCCTTCTTGACGACCACGGGCTCACCGTCGAGCGGTGCGATGCTCGGGTGGATCGAGCCGATCTCGGCGCGGATGTCGTAAGGGGTGCCCTCGCCGCCGTCGTTGACGACGTGGACGACCTTCGCGCCCTCCTGGCGGGCCCGCGCGAGGAGTCGGGCACCGGCGTCGAGCGCGTCCTGCCAGCCGTCCAGTTCCATCACACCGGTCGTGTAGGTGTTCTGGTAGTCGATCAGGACCAGGGTCGAGCCGGCGAGCTTCGCGGGGGTGTCGTCGAATCCGTTGAGCTGGCGCAGGGTTGTTCTGGGCATGGGAAACCGCCTCATGTGGCTTGTCGGGGTGGGCAGTTCACCGGCTCGGTGACCTGCGCCCACGACGCTACGGATCACCGGCGGTGTCGGCAATGTCGTCTAACATGCAGAAACCGACATCGGTGGCGCCGAGCGTGGAGGGTCCCTTGCACACCGTCAGCCGACTGATCGTCATCGTCCTCTTCGAGGACGTCGACCTGCTCGACGTCACCGGACCGCCGGAGGTGTTCTCCCTCGCGCGACGGGAGACGGACGAGGCGGCGGGCTACGACGTCGTCCTCGCCGCGGAGACCATGGACCCGGTCACCACCGGCGCGGGGGTCCGCGTCCTGCCCGACACCACCTTCGACGAACTGTCCGAGCGGAGCATCGACACCCTGATCGTGCCCGGCGCGGTGGAGGTCGACGGTCAGCGCGGCGTCCATCCGCGCATCGACCCCGCGGTGGTGGACCGGGTGAGGCAGATGGCCGAGCGGACCCGACGGGTCACCTCCGTCTGCGTCGGGGCGCACATTCTCGCCGCGGCCGGACTCCTCGACGGCAAGCGCGCCACCACCCACTGGTCGACGGCGCAGCGGCTGGCCGCCGATCATCCGGCGGTCGAGGTCGACGCCGACCCGATCTTCATCCGCGAGGGCGACGTCTGGACCGGCGCCGGTATCAGCGCCTGCCTCGACCTGTCCCTCGCCCTCATCGCCGACGACCTCGGGGAGGCCGTGGCGCTGCGCGTCGCCCGGCAGCTCGTGATGTACCTGAAGCGGCCGAGCGGACAGAGCCAGTTCAGTGTTCCCCTGGAGCAGGTCTCCGTGACGCGCCGCATCGAGGATCTGCGCCACCACATCATGCGCAACATCGCCGAGCCGCTCACCGTCGCCGACCTCGCCGCCCACGCCCACGTCAGTGACCGGCAACTCACCCGGATCTTCAAGAACGAACTCGGCACCACCCCGCACGCCTACATCGAGTCGGCCCGCGTGGAAGTGGCCCGCCACCAGCTCGAATCCACCGACGCGACCCTGGAGCGCGTCGCCTCCGCGTGCGGTTTCGGCACCGTCGACACGTTGGTCAGGGCCTTCCGCCGCCGACTCGACACGACCCCGACCGAGTACCGCCGCCGCTTCCGGACCGTACCGGCGCTCACACCCGACGGGGATGCGCGCGGGTGAGCCACCACCGCAGGGTGGGCAGGACGCTCAGCGTCATACCGGCCGCACCGATCCACAGGGTGGCGGACGCTCCGAACGCCGAGCCGCAGGCCCCGCCCAGGAGGCCACCGAGAGGGACACCGCCTGAAGCGACGAACCGGACCGTCGCGCTCATCCGTCCCAGCAGCCGGTCCGGTGCCGAGAGGCCGATCACGGCCACATACACGCTCCAGCCCGGTCCGGCCAGCGGCATGAGGACGGTCAACGGGCAGGTGGCCAGCGGCGCGAGCCAGATGACCGCGACATGCCCGACCCGTCGCGCGGCAGGCCTCGCGACCAGTGCGCCCAGCAGGGCGTCCCACAAGTGGGCGCGCTCGGCCGGAGCCCCCACCAGGCCGATCAGAGGGTCCGCCACGACCCACGCCCCGGGCAGCAGTCCTACCTGGAACGATCCGGTCGTCCAGTTGACCGAGCGCGGTGGCGGCTGATGCAGTAGGAAAGCGCTCGGCCGCCTCCCACCCACCGGCCCCCACCCGTGCCCAGTCGTGAACACTCCGCCCCCCACTGTCATCAGCACGCTCATCCGAGCGCGTTGATGACACTTGCCTGCTTGGTGTTCACGTTTTCTCAGTGGGGCCGTAGTGCGCGGCCGTGGCCCCTGTCGCCAAGGCCCAGTAGCGGTCTCCGTACGACCAGTGCCACCACTCCGTCGGATAGTTGACCAGGCCCGCGGCGGTGAGCGCGGCGCCCAGCACGGAGCGGTGGGAACGGGCCTCGTCGCTGATGTTGCCGGCGTGCGTGTAGCAGGCGCCCGCGCTCTCCTCCGGGGTCGCGTTCATGCGGGTGCCCAGGTCGAGTTCGTGGCCGTCGAGGTCCGCGAGCGTCAGGTCGACGGCCGCGCCCGCGCTGTGGGGGGCTATTTCGGGCGGGGAGACGTAGCGGCTGGCCGCCGAGCGGATCTGGTCGGGGGACCACTCGGGATGTTCGGTGCGCAGCCGGGTCGCGTACTTGTCGAAGTAGTGGCGTTGGAGAGCGGGTGGGCGGTACCCCTCGACGAAGAGCAGCCGCAGTCCCGGTGGCAGCTGCGCCTGGGCTTTGAGGAGTCGGGCGAGCACGCTTTCCCGCAGGTAGGCGAAGGCGCCGGCGGAGTCCTGCCACTTGCGCCGGTCGACCAGCAGCGGGCTGTCCTGCCGAACGTCGACGAGTCGCTCGCCGCACTCCTGGACGGGCACGGCGGCGACCTTCGGGTCGGACATCAGAACGATCTCGGTCATGACTCGATCATGAGCGATGCGATGATCCGGGCGCTGCGATCCACACACGAAGGCGGCGGCCCCGGGGATCAGGGGACCGCCGCCTTCGGCATGCGGGAGCGGGGGAGGGCGGCCGGGTCAGTACCAGCCGTTGGACTGCCAGAAGCTCCACGCGTCGCAGGCGCTGCCGTAGCGGTCCTTCATGTAGTCCAGGCCCCACTCGATCTGGGTCGCCGCGTTGGTCTTCCAGTCGGAACCGGCCGAGGCCATCTTCGAGCCCGGCAGGGCCTGGACCAGGCCGTAGGCGCCGCTGGAGGAGTTGGTGGCGTTGACGTTCCAGTCGCTCTCGTGGTCGACGATCTTCGAGAAGCACTGGTACTCGGCCGAGTCGCCGATCATCTTCTTCGCGGTCGCCTGCGCCGAGGAGGCCGGCGTCGCGGCCTGCGCGGGCGCGGCGGCGATCAGCGAGCCGCAGGTGGCCGCGGCCAGGGCGGCGCCCGCGAGGGCCTTCTTCGGGGTGGCGACGGTGCGGAGGAGGGAAGCGGCGGTCAACGGAGGACCTTTCGTCGGGGATGGGGGCGTCGCTGCCTGGCGACTGGTTCAGAGAAACAGGCGGACCAGTCGTCCGCAATCGTCCCTTTTGCTAAGCGTGGTCGTAGGTGCGGGTGGGGCCCCGCGCTTCCCCGCCGCGTGGCCCGCTCGCGAAACGGCCGTCACCTACGAAGCCGCTTCGTAGGTGAACCACGTCACGTGGGGCGGCTCACCTCGTCGGCCTTCTCGAACGTGACCGGCGCCTCGAAGGCTGCCCGGCGGGTGGCCCGGCGGAGCGCCTTGAGGAGCGGGGTGCCGAGCGTGAGCGTCAGGACGACCGTCATGGCGGCGCGGCCCCCGTCCCAGCCGAGGGACGTGGCCAGGCAGTAGGCGACGAAGCGGGCCAGGTTGTCGGGGATCGACGCGTCCGGGTCGAAGGCGATGTTCGAGGCAAGCGTGTTCATGAAGGTCCAGCCCGCGAGGTTCATGACCGTGCCGTACGCGAACGCGGCCAGGAAGCCGTACGCGGCCAGCATGAGCAGTTCCGTCCGGCCGCGCAGCCGGTCGGGGCCGGGCAGCAGGCCCGCGCCCATCGTGAACCAGCCCATCGACAGCATCTGGAACGGCATCCACGGACCCACCCCGCCCGTGAGCAGCGCGGACGCGAACATCGTGACCGAGCCGAGGACGAAGCCGAAGCCGGGGCCCAGGACCCGGCCGCTGAGGACCATGAGGAAGAACATCGGTTCCAGACCGGCCGTCCCCGCCCCGATCGGGCGCAGCGCCGCGCCCGCCGCCGCCAGGACGCCGAGCATCGCCACCGCCTTGGGGCCGAGACCCGACTCCGAGATCGTCGCCGCCACCACGGCCACCAGCAGCACCAGCAGGCCCGCGAACAGCCACGGCGCGTCCTGCGCGTGCGCGTTCACGGAGGCGTCCGGCGGGGCCAGGAAGGGCCAGCCGAAGCCCGCCACCCCGACCGCGCTGACCAGGACGAGGGCGGCGACCGAGCGGGGGCCGAGGCGGACGGCGCGGGCCTGGCGCTGGGGAGGGGGGCCGCCGGTCATGCCAGCGCCTCCCGTACCTGCGCGACCGTGAGCCACTTGCGCGGCGCCAGCACCTTGGCGACCTGCGGGGCGAAGGACGGGGAGGCCACCACCACGTCCGCCGCCGGGCCGTCGGCGATCACCTCGCCCTCCGCGAGCAGCACCACCCGGTGGGCCAGCTCGGCCGCCAGTTCCACGTCGTGCGTGGCCAGCACGATCGCGTGCCCCTCGGAGGCGAGGGAGCGCAGGATGCCCGCCAGCCGGGCCTTCGCCGCGTAGTCCAGGCCGCGGGTCGGCTCGTCCAGGAGGAGGAGGGGAGGGCGGGCGGTCAGGACGACGGAGAGGGCGAGGGTGAGGCGCTGGCCCTCGGAGAGGTCGCGGGGGTGGGTGTCGTCGGTGACGCCCGGGAGGAGTTCGGTGAGCAGCGCGCGGCAGGTGCCGGTGGCCGCCTCCGCGTCCCGGTCGGCGGCCGCGCACTCGGCGGCGACCGTGTCGGCGTACAGCAGGTCGCGCGGCTCCTGCGGGACCAGGCCGACGCGGCGCACGAGGTCGCGGGGGGCCGTGCGGTGCGGCACCGCGTCACCGGCGCGGACGGAACCGGCGGACGGTTCGATCAGGCCGACGAGCGCGGAGAGGAGGGTGGACTTCCCGGCGCCGTTGCGGCCCATGAGGGCGATCGTCTCGCCGGGGGAGACGGTGAGGTCGACGCCGCGCAGGGCGCGGATGCGGTCGCGGCGGACGGCGAGCGAGCGGACCTCGGCGGCGTAGGGGGTGGTGGAGGTGGCGGCCGTTTCCGCCCGCTTTCCGCGCCGCCACCAGCGGGAGGCGGGGGGCCGGAGGGCGGGGGGCGCCGGGAGCGCGGCGGCCGGTGGGGTGTGGTCCGGTATCTCCCGGTCGGCCAGCCGGTCCCGCAGCGGGGCGGCGCGGCGGCGGGCGTCCCGGATCGTCAGCGGCAGCGGGGACCAGCCCGCCAGCCGGCCCAGGTCCACCACCGGCGGGTAGACCGGGGACACGGCCATCACCTCCGCAGGGGGGCCGAGGAGCGGGGGAGCGCCGGGTGCCGGGAGCAGGACGACCTGGTCGGCGTACTGGATGACCCGCTCCAGGCGGTGCTCGGCCATCAGGACCGTCGTCCCGAGGTCGTGGACCAGGCGCTGGAGGACGGCCAGGACCTCCTCCGCGGCGGCCGGGTCGAGGGCGGAGGTCGGCTCGTCCAGGACCAGCACGTCCGGGTGCGGGGTGAGGACCGAGCCGATGGCGACCCGCTGCTGCTGGCCGCCGGAGAGCGTGGCGATGGGGCGGGAGCGGAGGTCGGACAGGCCCAGCAGGTCGAGGGTCTCCTCGACGCGGCGGCGCATCACGTCCGGGGCCAGGCCCAGGGACTCCATGCCGTAGGCGAGTTCGTCCTCGACGGTGTCCGTCACGAAGTGGGAGAGCGGGTCCTGGCCGACCGTGCCGACGACGTCGGCCAGTTCGCGCGGCTTGTGGGTGCGGGTGTCGCGGCCGGCGACCGTGACCCGGCCGCTCAGCGTGCCGCCGGTGAAGTGCGGGACCAGGCCGCTGACCGCGCCGAGGACGGTGGACTTGCCGACCCCGGACGGGCCGGCGAGCAGGACGAGTTCGCCCTCGGGGACCTCGAAGTCGATGCCCCGGACGGTGGGTTCGGCCGCTCCGTCGTACGTGACCGATACGTCCTCGAAGCGGATCACGACGGCTCCTTGGCGGGTACGGGGTGGCTGGGGGCGGGGGTGACGAACGCCGGGAGCAGGCCGATCAGTACGGCTGCCGCCGGCCACAGGGGCAGGGACGGCGCGACCAGCGGGACCACGCCCGGGTGCAGTGCCGCCGGGTCGCGGGCGGCGGCGAGGAACATCAGCGCCGCGACGGCCGCGCCGGACGCGGTGACCAGCCAGGCGCGGGCGTCCCAGCGGTCCGGGCGGTAGCGGGTGCGGACCGTCCTGCGGCCGCCGAGCCACAGCCCGGCGAGGGCGGCGGCGACGCCCAGCAGGAGCACCGGGACGCCGTACGTGCCGCCCGCCGCGGTCAGCAGCCCGTACGTCCCCGCGCAGACGCCGAGCAGCCCCGCGAGGGTGAGCGCGGCGGTGGTACGGCGTACGGCTGCCGGGACCTGGGCGGTACGGCCGTAGCCGCGGGCGTCCATCGCGGCGGCGAGGGCGACGGAGCGCTCCAGGGCACCCTCCAGGACCGGGAGCCCGACCTGGAGCAGGCCGCGCAGACCCTGGTCCGGGCGCCCCCTCAGGCGGCGGGCGGCGCGCAGGCGCTGGACGTCGGCGATGAGGTTCGGGGCGAAGGTGAGGGCGACGACGACCGCGACACCCATCTCGTACAGGGCGCCGGGGAGGGACTTGAGGAGGCGGGAGGGGTTGGCGAGGGCGTTCGCGGCGCCGACGCAGATGAGGAGGGTGGCCAGCTTCATCGCGTCGTACAGGGCGAAGGTGAGGCCCTCGGCGGTGACCCGTCCGCCGAGGCGGACGCCCTGCGCCCAGTCGGGGAGGGGGACTTCGGGGAGGGTGAGGAGGGTGTGGGTGCCGGGGATGGGGGAGCCCAGGATCGTGGTGAAGAGGAGGCGGATGAGGAGGACGGCGAGGGCGAGCTTGACGAAGGCGCCGTAGGAGCGGGACCAGGGGGCGTGCGGGCGGCGGGTGACGACCACGTAGGCGGAGACGGCGATGAGGAGGGCGAGGAGGAGGGGGTTGGTGGTGCGGGTGGCGGCGGTGCCGAGGGCGAGTGCCCAGAGCCACCAGGCGCCGGGGTGCAGGGTCCCGCCCGCGCCCGCCCTCCCCGTCGCCCCGGCGGCGCGACTGTTCGCAGGGTCAGTCGGTCGCATTTCTGCGCCGCCTCGCCTGCCAGGTCGCCGCTCCGGCCAGGGCCGCCACGACGGCGATCCCCGCGTAGAGGCCGACCGACGGGCCGTCGTCGGCGGCGTCGTCGGCGGCGTCCGCGGCGGGCTGCTGCTTCGGAGTGGTCGTCGGGTCCTGCTCCGCCACCTGCTCCCCACACCCGGACTTCGGGTAGCCCGCGATCGCGCACAGCAGGGCGCTGTTGTCGTAGCGGAGCGGGTCCGCCACGGCGGCCAGTGCGTCGGCCGTCGTCGCGTCGGGGGAGACCCGGGCGCAGGCCGTGCGCGGGGCCGGCGGGGTCTCCCCGGGCGGGGCGTCGGACGCCGCGCCGAAGTCGAGGACCAGGGCGACCCGCTTGGTGCCGTCCTCGGCCGGTGTCTTCGCGCAGATCGACGCGAAGTCCGCCGTGCCGCGAGGCTGGGCCGCGTCGCCCGAGTTCGCGCTCACCGCGAAGCGGAAGCCCTGGACGTCGCCGTCGGAGGGGCGGGCGAGGGACGGGCCCTGGGTGGCGTAGACCCACTTGTCGCCGTCGCGGTCCCAGAAGGACCAGTAGCGGTAACCGGCGGCCTGCGCCTGGCCCGCGCTCCCCAGGAGGAGGAACGCGGCCAGGAAGAGGAGTACGACGCGGCGGGTCACGGCTGCTGCTTCTTGTTGCGGCCGCTCAGGAGGAAGCCGATGCCGATGCCGAAGACCAGGCAGACGCCGACGAACCACCAGACGCCGAAGCCGGAATCGTCCTTCTTCTCGTCCTTCGTGTCGTCGTCGCTCGCGGTCGCGGTGTCCTTGGCCGCCATGCCCTGCGGAGCCGGCCCCGTCGCGTTCAGCTCCGCCACCAGGTCCGTGCCGCCGAAGGCGCGCGGGTCGGTGCCCGTGGCGTGGGCGGCGAGGATCAGCTGGGCGTAGGCGGCCGGGCCGCTCTCCTTCGCCCACTTCGCGGCGTTCTTCTCCAGCCAGGCCAGCGGCTTCGCCGCCTTGTCCGCGCCGCCCTGCGCGGCGAGCGCGACGACCGCGTCGGCGGTGTTGCCGTAGTCGGGCTGCTCGGTGGAGCCGCCGAGGGCGGACTTGAGGTGGCCGTCCTCGGCGAGGGCGTCGGCGAGGTAGGCGGCGCCGTTCGCGGCGGCCTGTTCGCGGGTGGGCTCGTCCGCGGTCGTGCAGCCGGCGTCGGCGGTCTTCTTCCCCGCCTCGGTGACCAGGCCCGTGCCGAGCGCGCCGAGGACACCGGCGGCGGTCGCGTCCGCGTTGGCGACCAGCTTGCCGTCCTGGTCCGGGTAGCCGAAGGCACCGCCGTCCTTCGCGCAGGGCAGGGCGGACGCCAGCAGGGCGTCGTACGGGGACTTGCCGCCCTTCTTGACCGTCTCCGGGTCGGTCTCCGTGGCGGCGAGGGCGCCGATGACGACGGAGGTGGAGTTGGCCTCGCTGGGGCTGCCGGGGGTGTAGCCCCAGCCGCCGTCCTTGTTCTGGACCGACTTCAGCCAGTCGAGGGCGTCCTTGATGGCGTCGCCGTGCCCGCCGACGGCCCACAGTGCCTGGACGGCGGCGGCCGTGCTGTTGGTGTCGACCATGGTCTTGGCGTCGCAGGCCCCCGCCGGGTCGGCGCGGAAGGGGGCGAAGGCGCCGTTGTCGCACTGCTGGTCCGTGAGCCACTTCACGGCCTGCGAGGACGGGATCACGCCCGCCGTGTCCTGGGCGAGCAGTGCGAGGGACTGGCGCCAGACGCCGTCGAACTGGGGGTCGGCGGACCCGTACAGCCCGGACTTGCCCGAGGTGCCGGTCGGCTTGGACGGCGACGGGTCGGCGGCGACCGCGGGCGCGGCGGCGGCGCCGATCACGGCTATGGCGGCCAGAGCCGCGGCGCTGCTGCGACGGCGGACGTTCATGAGCGGCGGGTGCCTTTCCCTGTGCGGGGCCGGACAGCACGGGGCACCCCCGGGCGGCTCGGCTCCGTATGCCTCGACGGTGCCCGTGCTCCGGCGGGTGCCGGGCACGTGAGCCGGTCACGTCCGTGCGGGGCAGTCCGGCTCACCACCCGGGACGGGCGGCTCACGGTTGCGGGTCAGCGCCGGAATTGCACCGGCTTCCCCCCGTACGGGTGTGATGACGACGCGGCCACCTTACCCGGAGGCAACCGGCCCGGACCCGTGTGCCCGCTCACGCTTCCCCGCTCCCGCCGCGTCGGACTCCCCGGCCCCCGTCACCTCGATCAGCCGGCACACCGTCTCGATGTCCACGCCCACCTGCGCGATGGACGCGCGCCCGGAGAGCCAGGCGATCAGGGTCGAGTGCCAGGTGTGCTCGATGACGCGGACCGCGGAGAGCTGCCCGGGGGTGGGGTTCTCCAGGCCTCCCACGGCGTCCAGGATGATCGCCGTGGTCCGGCGGGAGACCTGGTCGACCTCGGCGGAGACGCTGCGGTCGGCGAAGGTCAGGGCGCGGGCCATCGCCTCGGCCAGCCGTGGTTCGCGCTGCAGGGCCTCGAAGGCCCGCATCAGGGTCCGCGCCACCCGGTCCGCGGCCCTCTCGCCGGTCGGCGGGCTCCTGCGCAGCGTCCCGTGCAACTGCTCCAACTGGTCCTGCATGGTGGCGACCAGCAGATGGACCTTGGACGGGAAATAGCGGTACAGCGTGCCGAGCGCGACCTGCGAGGACTCCGCGACCTCGCGCATCTGCACCGCCTCGAAGCCGCCCCGGCAGGCGAGCCGGGCGGTCACGTGCAGGATGCGGCGGCGGCGCGCCCGCTGCCGCTCGGTGAGGGGCGGGGCGGGGGAGCGGCTGTCGTCCACCTCGGTCACCTTCTCCCCGTCGCCGTGGCGTGAATCACCTGATCCACTCGTCACAGCATCCCTACCTGCCGGTAGATTCGGAGCCTCCGAACGATCAAGTCTGAAACTTGTTCTAGATTAACGTCCCGGCATAGGGTCGCGGGACAGTGCAGTGAGAAGGGGGCCCGGGGTGACCGCTGAGGCCAGTCGGACGGGTCCCCGTCCGGAGCCCGCCGCCGACGGCTTGCGACCGCTCCGCATCGCGCTCCTCACCTACAAGGGGAACCCGTTCTGCGGCGGACAGGGCGTCTACGTCCGTCACCTCTCACGCGAACTGGCCCGCCTCGGCCACCGGGTCGAGGTCATCGGCTCCCAGCCCTACCCCGTGCTCGACGACGGACCGGACCACGGCACGGAGGACCGGCTCTCCCTCACCGAGCTGCCCAGCCTCGACCTCTACCGCCAGCCCGACCCCTTCCGCACCCCGAAGCGCGACGAGTACCGCGACTGGGTCGACGCGCTGGAGGTCGGCACCATGTGGACCGGCGGCTTCCCCGAGCCGCTCACCTTCTCGCTGCGCGCCCGCCGCCACCTGCGCGCCCGCCGCGGCGACTTCGACGTCGTCCACGACAACCAGACACTGGGGTACGGGCTTCTCGGCGACGTGGGCGCGCCCCTCGTCACCACGATCCACCACCCCATCACCGTCGACCGGCAGCTCGAACTCGACGCCGCCGACGGCTGGAAGCGGCGGTACTCCGTGCGCCGCTGGTACGCCTTCACCCGCATGCAGAAGCGCGTCGCGCGCCGCCTGCCCTCCGTGCTCACCGTCTCCGGCACCTCCCGCCAGGAGATCGTCGACCACCTCGGCGTACGCGGCGACCGCGTCCACGTCGTCCACATCGGCGCCGACACCGACCTGTTCTCGCCCGACCCTTCGGTGCCGAAGGTGCCGGGCCGGATCGTGACGACGTCCAGCGCGGACGTGCCGCTCAAGGGCCTGGTCTTCCTCGTCGAGGCACTCGCGAAGGTGCGGACCGAGCAGCCCGCCGCCCACCTCGTCGTCGTCGGCAAGCGGCCCGCCGAGGGCCCGGTCGCCCAGGCGATCGAGCGGTACGGCCTCGAAGGCGCCGTCGACTTCGTCAAGGGCATCTCCGACGCCGAACTGGTCGACCTGGTCCGCTCGGCCGAGGTCGCCTGCGTGCCCTCCCTGTACGAGGGGTTCTCGCTGCCCGCCGCCGAGGCCATGGCGACCGGCACGGCGCTGCTGGCCACCACCGGCGGAGCCGTCCCGGAGGTCGCCGGACCCGATGGGGAGACCTGCCTCGCGGTGCCGCCGGGCGACGCGGGCGCCCTGGCCGCCGGACTGAACCGGCTGTTCGGCGACCGTGAACTGCGGGCCCGGCTCGGCGCGGCCGGACGCGAACGCGTCCTGCGGCACTTCACCTGGGCCCGCGCCGCCGAGGGCACGGCCGTCCGCTACCGCGAGGCCATCGGGCCCTCCGCGACCACCCCCAGGGCCGTTCCCACGAGCCCGCCCCGCGCGACCAGTGACACCGGCGTCTACCCCGAAAGCAGGGCCACGTGCTGACCGTCGACTTCTCCCGGTTCCCGCTCGCCCCCGGCGACCGCGTCCTGGACCTCGGCTGCGGCGCCGGCCGGCATGCCTTCGAGTGCTACCGGCGCGGCGCCCAGGTCGTCGCGCTGGACCAGAACGCCGAGGAAATCCGCGAGGTCGCCAAGTGGTTCGCGGCGATGAAGGAGGCCGGCGAGGCCCCGGCCGGCGCCACCGCCACCGCCATGGAGGGCGACGCGCTGGCCCTGCCCTTCCCGGACGAGTCCTTCGACGTCGTCATCATCTCCGAGGTGATGGAGCACATCCACGACGACAAGGGCGTCCTCGCCGAGATGGTCCGCGTCCTCAGGCCCGGCGGACGCATCGCGATCACCGTGCCCCGCTACGGCCCCGAGAAGGTCTGCTGGACCCTCTCCGACGCCTACCACGAGGTCGAGGGCGGCCACATCCGCATCTACAAGGCCGACCAGCTCCTCGCCCGCATCCGCGAGGCCGGCCTCAAGCCCTACGGCACCCACCACGCGCACGCCCTGCACTCGCCGTACTGGTGGCTGAAGTGCGCCTTCGGCGTCGACAACGACAAGGCGCTGCCGGTGCGGGCGTACCACAAGCTGCTGGTCTGGGACATCATGAAGAAGCCGCTGGCGACCCGGGTCGCCGAGCAGGCGCTGAACCCGCTGATCGGCAAGAGCTTCGTGGCGTACGCCACCAAGCCGCACCTGCCGCCGGTGGACGCCGCGTGACCTCGCCCCGGGCTCCCCGCACCCCCCGTACCGAACACCTCGTCCTGCCCGGCGTCCTCACCGCCGAGCAGGCCGCGGCCACCGTCCGCGGCATCCTCGGCGTGCAGCGCCAGGACGGCGCGATCCCGTGGTTCCGCGGGCACCACCTCGACCCCTGGGACCTCGTCGAGGCGGCGATGGCCCTGGACGCGGCCGGTGAGCACGAGGCCGCCGAGCGCGCCTACGAGTGGCTGGCCAGGCACCAGAACCAGGACGGCTCCTGGTACGCCGCCTACGCCGACGGCGCCCACGACGACGTCACCGACCGCGGCCGCGAGACCAACTTCGTCGCCTACGTCGCCGTCGGAGTCTGGCACCACCACCTCTCGACCGGCGACGACACCTTCCTCGACCGGATGTGGCCCGTCGTCCACGCGGCCGTCGAGTTCGTGCTGCGCCTCCAGCAGCCCGGCGGACAGATCGGCTGGCGTCGCGACGACGACGGCACGGACACCACGGACGCGCTGCTGACCGGCAGTTCCTCCATCCACCACGCGCTGCGCTGCGCCCTCGCCATCGCCGAGCAGCGTGAGGAGCCGCAGCCCGACTGGGAGTTGGCGGCCGGCGCGCTGCGGCACGCGATCCGCCGCCACCCGGAGCGGTTCCTGGACAAGGGCCGCTACTCGATGGACTGGTACTACCCGGTGCTGGGCGGCGCGCTGACCGGCACGGAGGCCAGGTCCCGCATCACCGAGAGCTGGGACCGCTTCGTGGTCCCGGGCCTCGGCGTGCGCTGCGTCGTGCCCAACCCGTGGGTGACCGGCGGCGAGTCGGCCGAACTGGCCCTCGCCCTGTGGGCGGTCGGCGAGTCCGACCACGCGCTGGAGATCCTCCAGTCGATCCAGCACCTGCGCGACGCGGACAGCGGCCTGTACTGGACGGGCTACGTCTTCGACGACGACGCCATATGGCCGCGCGAACTCACCACCTGGACGGCCGGCTCGCTGCTCCTCGCGGTCGCCGCGCTCGGCGGCCACGAGGCGACCTGCCAGGTCTTCTCCGGCGACCGCCTGCCGAGGGGACTGGACCCCGACTGCTGCGTCTGAACGCCGCGTCGCCGGGTGCGGCTCAGTGCCGGTGGAGGCGGTTGGCGATGGCGTGGCCGACGAAGAGATAGACGACGGCGGCGAGTCCGTAGCCCGCGACCACCCGCGCCCAGGCCTCGTCGAACGTGAACAGGTCGCGCGACCAGCCGGCCAGCCAGTTCGCGGCGTCGTGGACGAACCGCACCAGGTCGTTGGCCCGGTTCGCGTCCAACAGGTACATCAGGATCCACAGTCCGAGGATGACGGCCATGATGTCCGCGACCACCGCGACGGCCGTTCCGGCGGAGTTGGAGCCACTGCGACTTCGAGGGGACATGCTTTCCGTCTGGCCCCGGATGTCTGTTTGAAACCCGCGGCGGCAGGTACGCCGACGGCCCCCCGCCCCGGAAGACCGGTGGGCGAGGGGCCGCCGACGTTGTTCGTACGGCCGGGCGGGCGCGGTCAGCCGCGCTGGATGCCCGAGGTGTCCTGAAGAACGCCGCGGCGGCCGTCCTGCGTCTGCGCGACCAGGTTGGCGCCGCGCTGCTCGACCGCGAGGTACCAGGTGCCCGGCGCCAGTTCGGCGATCGGCGTCGGGTTGCCGTCCTCCGCGAACAGCGGACGCGGCACCGGCACGGCGAACCAGAACGGCGAGAAGTCCCCGGACGGCTGCGCCTGCTGCGGAGCCTGTGCCTGCTGCGGGGCCTGCGGCTGCGGCTGGCCCGGCTGGGGCTGGCCGCCACCGAAGGACTGGCCCGGCTGACCGGGCTGGCCCGGCTGGGCACCGTACGGCTGCTGCTGCGCGCCCGGGTAGCCGTAACCACCCTGCGGCTGGCCGCCGTAGGGCTGCGGCGCCGCCGGACGGGCGGCCGGGATCAGGGAGCCCTTGAGCGCCGGCACCAGCGGGGTGGCGACGGCTGCGGCGGCCATGATCAGGGTGGCGACGAGGGCGAGGATCAGGCCCATGCCGAGATCCGGGCCGTCGGAGGTGCCACCGCCGACGTTGTCGACACCGCTCGCCGGGTCGAAGACGTTGCCCAGTGCGCTCCACGCGGCGAAGATCGTGAACGCGATGCCGAACTGGCCGAGGTCGAGGCCGGCGACCTTCTTGGGCTGCGGCAACCCCCGGGCCACCACGATGAGCGCGGCGCCGATGATGCCCGCCAGGACGACACCGAGTACGACCGGTCCGCTGCCCCACAGGTTGGGCAGTTCGAGACTGTCGGGAGCGTCTTCGACGGAGTAGAGGCCGAGGAACGACGCGATGAACAGCAACACCGCTGCTCCGATCACCACGCCGTCGCCTCGAGTGAGGGAGCGGATATTCACTTCAGGTCCTTCGTAGGTCGTCTCGTCGTCGGTAGAGGCGTCGCTGTCACGATGTCGCCGAAAGGTTCCGGTGTGAAGCGCGGGGGTGGCCCCTCATCGTACGGAGGACACTATCGTCCGCACGTCGGGCCTGTCCCCGGGGATCGGCGCGCCGACCGCTACCCGCGCAGGAAACTCACGATTCCCTCAGACATCCCTTGCGCCGCCTTCTGCCGCCACTCGCCGCTGGTCAGCAGTGCCGCGTCCTTGCCGTCGCGCATGTTGCCGCACTCGATGAACACCTTGGGAACCGTTGACAGATTGAGACCGCCCAGGTCCGTGCGCGTCACCAGTCCGGTGCCGCCGCCGACGTAGTTGGAGGGCGCGCTGCCCGTGACGCGGACGAAGCTGCCCGCGACGCGCTCGCCGAGTTCGGCGGAGGGCGCGACGATGGCGCGGGTGTCGGCCTCGCCGTCGTGCACGGAGCCCGGCAGGATCACGTGGAAGCCGCGGTTGCCGGCCCCCGACCCGTCGGCGTGGATCGAGATCGCGGCGTCGGCCTTCGCCTCGTTGCCGATCCGGGCCCGCTCGTCCACGCAGGGCCCGTACGGACGGTCGTCGTCCTGCGTCAGCTTCACGGTCGCGCCCTGCTCCTCCAGGAGAGTGCGCAGCCGGTGGGCCACGTCCAGGGTGAACTTCGCCTCGGGCCAGCCCGCGTTGGTGGCCGTGCCCGTCGTGTCGCACGCCTTCCAGTGCGTACCGACGTTCACCTTGCGGTTGATCTCGGACGCGTGCTGGAAGTTGCTCGGGTTGTGGCCCGGGTCGATGACGACGACCTTCCCCTTCAGGGGGCCGGCCGCCGGGGCGGCGGGCGCGGACTTCGAGGCGGAGGGCGACGGCTTCGTCGAGGTGGGCGAAGGAGAGGTGCCCGTGGGCGCCTTGGCGTCGGCGCTCGCGGAGGCCGGACCGCCCGAGGACGGCGGCGCCGACGTCCGCGCGCCCTCCGCACGGTCCGCACCGCCGCCGCTCCCGTCGTCCGGGCCGGCGACCGCCGCGTACACCCCCCATCCGAGCAGCGCCCCGGGCACGAGCGCCGCGATCGCCACGGTCAGCGGGCGGCGCAGCGGGGAGCGGCGGGGCTGGGGTGGTTCGAAGTCCGGGCCTGTGTACGACACGTCAGCGACTCTAACCGCGCCCTCGGGTCCCCGCGCCCGTTCGCCGCAGGACGCGCAGCGAGTCGGTCACGGAGACCTCGGTGAACGCCCCGGACGCCAGGGCCCTGAGGTACACGCGGTACGGGGCCTGGCCGGTGAACTCGTCGGCCGGGTCCGGGAAGACGTCGTGGATGACCAGCAGGCCGCCGTCGGCGACGTGCGGGGCCCAGCCCTCGTAGTCGGCGTTCGCGTGCTCGTCGGTGTGGCCGCCGTCGACGAAGACCAGGCCGAGGGGGGAGTTCCACACCGCCGCAACCTGGGGCGAGCGGCCGACCAGGGCCACCACGTGCTCCTCGAGACCGGCCCGGTTGAGGGTGCGGCGGAAGGTGGGGAGGGTGTCCATCACGCCCAGCTCGGGGTCGACCGTCTCCGGGTCGTGGTACTCCCAGCCCGGCTGCTGCTCCTCGCTGCCCCGGTGGTGGTCGACGGTGAGCGCGGTCACCCCGGCCCGGCGGGCGGCGTCGGCGAGCAGGACGGTGGAGCGCCCGCAGTACGTGCCGACCTCCAGCAGCGGCAGCCCCAGCCCGCCGGCCTCCACGGCCGCCGCGTACAGCGCGAGGCCCTCGTGCGCGGGCATGAACCCCTTCGCGGCCTCGAAGGCGGCCAGGACGGCGGGGGTGGGTGCGGGGGCCGCGGAGGCTGCGGGCATGGGTGGCCTTTCAGGGGTGCGGGTGCGGGGTGTGGGCGTACGGCGCTCCATGCTGCCGCACCCCCCGCCGCGTGGTGCGACGGGGGGTGCGCGAGCCCGGAGGGCGTGGTCAGGCGGAGACCGTCTCGCCCGGCAGGGACAGGTCCAGGTCGACCGGATGCTCGCCGGTGTGGGTCGCCGCCTGGGCGAGCGGGCCGTGGCCCGTGGCGCGGGCGGCCAGGACGTACGGACCCGAGGCGGGGACGGCGAGGGCGTAGCCGCCGTCGCCGGCGGAGAGCGTCGCGCCCGCCTGGCGGCCGTGCCGGTCGATCAGGGTGACCTTGGCACGGGCGACGGGGGCGCCGTCGGCGGTCAGCACCCGGCCGCGGAAGCCGGACAGCTCCGCGTCGGTCGGGAACTCGCCGGCCAGCGCCCGCTCGGCGCGGGCCAGGTTCGCGTCCTCCTCGCTGCTCGCGCGCAGCTGCGTGGTCGCCGCCGGGGTGCGGCGGGGGAGGAAGAACGCCAGGGCCAGGCCCACGGCGACCGCGGCGGTGGCGATCAGGAACGAGACGCGAAAGCCGTGCATGGTGGGGACCGCGACGCCGCCCACGTCGTTCGCCGTGTTGGCCAGCACCATGCCGATGACGGCGCTCGACACCGACGTACCGAAGGACCGCATCAGGGTGTTGAGGCCGTTGGCCGCGCCCGTCTCCGAGGCCGGGACCGCGCCGATGATCAGTGCGGGGAGGGAGGAGTAGGCGAGGCCGATGCCGGCGCCGATCAGGACCGAGGTGACGACGGTCTGCCAGGCGGCGTTCATCAGGCCAAGGCCGCCGCCGTAGCCGACCGCGATGATCAGCAGGCCGGCGATCAGGGTGGTGCGGGGGCCGTAGCGGGCGGAGAGGCGGGCGTAGACCGGCGCGGTGAACATCATCGTCAGACCCAGCGGGGCCACGCACAGGCCCGCGACGACCATCGACTGGCCGAGGCCGTAGCCGGTCTCCGAGGGCAGCTGGAGGAGCTGCGGCAGGACGAGCGAGATGACGTAGAAGGCGACGCCGACCATGATCGAGGCGAGGTTGGTGAGCAGGACCTCGCGGCGGGCCGTGGTGCGCAGGTCGACCAGCGGGGCGGCGACGCGCAGCTCCATCAGGCCCCACAGGAGCAGGACCACGGCGGCGGCCGCGAACAGGCCCAGCGTGGTGGGCGAGGACCAGCCCCAGTCGCTGCCCTTGGTGATGGGCAGGAGGAAGAGGACCAGACCGGCGGAGAGGCCCAGCGCGCCCGGCAGGTCGAAGGAGCCCTTCGCGCGCAGCGGGGACTCCGGTACGACGAGGAGGGTCAGGGCGATGGCGAGGACACCGAGGCCGGCGGCGCCGTAGAACAGGGCGTGCCAGTCGGTGTGCTGCGCGACCAGGGCCGCGGCGGGCAGCGCCAGGCCGCCGCCGACGCCGATCGAGGAGCTCATCAGCGCCATCGCCGAGCCGAGCCGCTCGCGGGGCAGCATGTCGCGCATCAGGCCGATACCGAGGGGTATCGCCCCCATCGCGAAGCCCTGGAGGGTACGGCCGACGATCATCGGGAGCAGCGCGTCGGTGAAGGCGCTGACCAGCGCGCCCACCACCATCACCGACAGGCTGGCGATCAGCATGCGGCGCTTGCCGAACAGGTCGCCGAGCCGGCCCATGATCGGCGTGGCCACGGCTCCGGACAGGAGCGTGGAGGTCAGGACCCAGGTGGCGTTGCTGGGTGACGTGTCGAGGAGCCGGGGCAGGTCCTTGATGACCGGGACGAGCAGGGTCTGCATCACCGCGACGACGATGCCCGCGAAGGCGAGCACCGGGACGGTGGCCCCGGTCGCTCGCCGGGCGGGTTCGTCGGTCGTCGTGGGGGACATGTGGTGGGGCCTCCAGGCCGGAGTCGGCGGACGCGGGCGTGATCGTGTTGTGTGCAGCTTGAACCTCGTGCGCCGGGGCAACTATTCCGTTGCTTCGAGTGCCTAACGAATTCTTGACCGTCTCTTGGGACGACGGCGTCTTCTAGGTCGCCGGACCTAGGCCGGTCCGGGGTCGAAATGCCGATGGAAGGGGCGCTTCCGGGTTGAGACCATGACACCCATGCTCGAAGCCACCGGTGCCTCCGCCACCGCCCGAATATCCGCCCGCCGCAACCCCCCTCCGACCTGGCTGGTCCTCGCACTCGCCTGCGCCGGACAGTTCCTGGTCGTGCTCGACGTGTCCGTCGTCAACGTCGCCCTGCCGTCGATGCGGGCCGACCTCGGCCTGAGCGCGCAGGGCCTGCAGTGGGTGGTCAACGCCTACGCCATCGCCTTCGCCGGCTTCATGCTGCTCGGCGGCCGGGCCGGTGACCTCTACGGACGCAAGCGGATGTTCCTCGTCGGGCTCGGGCTGTTCACCCTCGCCTCACTGGGCGGCGGGCTCGCGCAGGAGGGCTGGCAGCTGCTGCTCGCCCGGGCCGTGCAGGGGCTGGGCGCGGCCGTGCTGGCGCCGTCGACGCTGACGATCCTGACCGCGGCGGTGCCCGAGGGGGCGGCGCGGGCCCGGGCGATCGCGACCTGGACCGCCGTGGGCGCGGGCGGTGGCGCGGCGGGCGGTCTGGTGGGCGGCGTCCTGGTGGACGGGCTGTCGTGGCGCTGGGTGCTGCTGATCAACGTCCCGGTGGGCGCGGTGGTACTCGCCGGTGCCCTGCTGTGGCTGACCGAGAGCCGGGCCGGCGTGCGGCCGCGCCTCGACCTGCCGGGCGCGATGCTGGTGACCGCCGGTCTGGCCACGCTGGCCTACGGCATCTCGCAGACCGAGTCCGAGGGCTGGGCGGCGACGGCCGCGCTCGTGCCGCTGCTCGCCGGGCTCCTGCTGCTGGGACTGTTCCTCCTCGTCGAGGCGCGGACTGCGGCGCCGCTGATGCCGCCGGGGCTGCTGCGGCTGCGGTCGGTGGCGTCGGCGAACGTGGCGATGCTGGTGTCCGGCTCGTCGATGTTCTCCATGTGGTTCTTCATGACCTTGTACGCGCAGAACGTGCTCGGGTACTCGCCGCTGGAGGCCGGTGTCGCCCTGGTGCCGAGCTCCCTGGCGGTAATCCTCGGGTCCAAGCTGGCGCCGCGGTTCATGCCGGTGATCGGGGCGCGGAACGTGGCCGTGCTGGGCACGCTGGTGGCGGCGGCCGGCTTCGGCTGGCAGTCGACGATGAGCGCGGACGGGGCGTACGTGACCGCGATCATGATCCCGGGGGTGCTGATGATGCTGGGGGCGGGGCTGGCGGCGACTCCGCTGGCGTCGCTCGCCATCTCCGGTGCGGGGGCCGGGGACGCGGGGCTGGTCTCCGGGTTGATCAACACCTCCCGGACGATGGGGGGTTCGCTGGGGCTCGCGGTGATGTCGACGATCGCGGCGGCCCGGGCCGGGGGAGAGGACGCGGGGCGGGTGGCGCTGACGGACGGATACGCGCTGGTGTTCCGTACGGGGGCGGTGGTGCTGGTCGCGGGGGCGGCGCTGATGTGGGCGTGGCTGCCGGCGGGGGAGCGGCGCGCGAAGGCGCCGGTCTGACGTCAGACCCAGCCCTGGCGTCTGGCCTCGCGCAGCGCCTCCGCGCGGTTGCGGGTGGCGGTCTTGCCGATGGCCGAGGAGAGGTAGTTGCGGACCGTGGACTCGGACAGGTGCAGGGCGCCGGCGATGTCGGCCACGGTCGCGCCGTCGGCGGACGCCCGGAGCACGTCGCACTCGCGGGCGGTGAGCGGGCTGGGGCCGGCGCTGAGCGCGGCGGCGGCGAGTGTGGGGTCGACGACCGTCTCGCCGGCCAGGATGCGGCGGACCGCGCCGGCCAGCTCCTCCACGGGGCCGTCCTTCACCAGGAAACCGGCGGCGCCGGCCTCCATGGCGCGGCGCAGGTAGCCGGGGCGGCCGAAGGTGGTCAGGATCAGCACCCGGCAGTCGGGCACCTGCTCCCGCAGCTCGGCGGCGGCGTCGAGGCCGCTGCAGCCCGGCAGTTCGATGTCGAGGAGGGCGACGTCCGGGCGGTGCGTGAGCGCGGCGCCGACGATCTCGTCGCCGGCCGACACCTGGGCGACCACCTCGATGTCCTCCTCCATGCCGAGCAGCAGCGCGAGCGCGCCGCGCATCATGCCCTGGTCCTCGGCGAGGAGGACGCGGATGGGGTGGGGTGCGTCGGTGGGTTCGTCGGTCACGGGGTCAGGGTAGAGGGGGGTGCCTGCGGCGCCGCTGCGGGTAGCGCGGTGTGTGGTCTGTGGGTCGGGGCCGCGCCGGGGGGGTGTCCGTCCTCGGAACGGCGCGGAATCGGTCGGCTACGGGGCTGAACGGCGCGGACGCGCCAACCGCTGCGGGCGGACACCCCCCGACGCCCACCCCCACGCCGGGTGCCGCCGAACCCCGCCACACCTCCCCCCGCTACTCCTCCCCGTCGGAGACGACCGGCAGCACCGCCGTCACCGAGAAGCCGCCCCCCGCCCCCGCGCCGGCGGTCAGTGAGCCGCCCGCCGTGGCGAGCCGTTCCGTCAGCCCGGTCAGTCCCGTCCCGGACCCGGAGGACGCGCTGCCGACGCCGCCACCGTCGTCCGTCACCGTCAGCCGGACGCGTCCCGTACTCCCCGACACCGCGATCTCGCACCGGCTCGCCCCGCTGTGCCGTACGACGTTGGTGACCGCCTCCCGTACCACCCAGCCCAGCAGCGCCTCGGCCTGCGGCGGCAGTGGTGGGCCGGAGCGGTGGACCACCGGCTCCACGTCGGCCGCGCTCAGTGCGGAGCGGGCCCGGTCCAGCTCCGTGCCGAGGCTGCCCTCGCGGTAGCCGGTGACCGCCTCGCGGACCTCGGTCAGCGCCTGGCGGCCGACCGCCTCGATGTCGGTGATCTGGGTCAGGGCCGCGTCCAGGTCGCGGGGTGCGAGGCGCCGGGCCGCCTCCGACTTGACCACGATCACCGACAGAGTGTGTCCGAGCAGGTCGTGCAGGTCGCGGGAGAAGCGCAGCCGCTCCTCCGCCACCGCGCGGGTGGCCAGTTCCTCGCGGGCGGCGCGCAGTTGCCGTACCGCGTCGGACAGGCTCAGGATCGCGGCCGTCACCATCGTGGACAGGAAGGTCCCGTAGGCGATGTTCAGGCCGGTCCAGCCGTCCTTGAGGCCGCCGACCGTGCCCGCCAGTGCCGCCAGCGCAAAGCCCCAGCGGCCCAGCCACCGGCCGCGCAGCGCCGCGCCGGCGGCCAGGCCGAGCAGGAGGAAGAAGAGCAGCCAGGTGCCGCCGTAGGCCAGGGAGAGCGCGCTGGTCAGCAGGGTCATGGCGGCGAGGGCCAGGCGGGTGGGCGTCGATGTGCGCAGTCTCTGGTCGAAGGAGCGGAAGGCCACGTAGATGTAGAGGGTGTTGAAGGCGAACAGGCCCAGGACGCCGAGCCAGGGGTTGGAGGTGTGGCCCTGGAGGATGTTGGCGAGGCTGCCCAGGCCCAGCAGGAGCCAGGGCAGGAGGGTGAAGCCGGTGGGGGGCGGGCCGATCCGGTCGGGTCCCTCGTCGGCCTGGGACTGCCTCGCCAGCTGCCACGCGTCCAGGCGGCACGAGATCCGGCGCAGCCGGCCTTGCTTCCCGCTCATGGCAGTCGTTTCCCTTCCAGCGAATCGCTCAGTCGTCTGCCGTGGCGCGGCGGTAGGACAGGACGGCGTACGTCCCGAACGCCAGCAGCCACGCCGCCAGTACGAGAATCGCACCCGGGGGCGGCGCGTGCCCCGTGGCGACCGACGTGCCCAGCTCGGCGAAGCGGTTGGCCGGGGTGTACGCCGAGACCGTGCGCAGCCACTCCGGGAACAGGGCGAGCGGGAACCACAGGCCACCGACGACCGCCAGGCCCAGGTTGGCCACCATGTTGACCACGCCCGTGGTCTGGCCGGTCAGACGGTAGCCGTTGCCGAGGCCGAGGAGGGTGAAGGGGAGCGAACCCAGCCAGAGGAGCAGGGCCAGCGCCGCCCACTGCCAGGCGGCCAGCCGTACGCCGTTGAGCAGACCGCCGGCGGCGAGTACGGCGGCGATGGCGGGCAGCACGGTGACCGAGGCGGTCAGGGTCCGGCCCACCACGACCTGGTGCGGTCGCATCGGGGTCACCCGCAGTTGCCGCAGCCAGCCGATCGCCCGGTCCTCGGCGACCCCGCCGCCGGTGTTGAGGGCCGAACCGACCGCGCCGTAGGCGGCCATGCCGACCATCGCGGCGGTCTTCCAGCCGCCCGTGCCGTCGTCCCCGAGGTTGGTGAAGAGCAGGTACATCAGGACGGGCATGGCGACGCCGCCCACGACGAAGCCGGGGTCGCGCAGAGTGCGGCGGACCTCCAGGCGCAGGTAGTCCCTCATCGTGCGGCCTCCGTTTCCGTGCGGGTGTGCGCGGTGGTCGTCAGGGCCAGGAACGCGTCGTCCAATGACGCCGGGGCGACCTCCAGGCCGCGGATCGCGCCGAGTTGTGCGAGGGCGACGACGGTGGCGTCGGAGTCGTCGGTGCGCAGGTGGGCCCGGTCTCCCCGGATCTCCAGGGAGCGTACGCCCGGCAGCAGCGTGAGGTCCGCGGTGGAGCGGCCGTTCAGATCGAAGGAGACGCGGCTGCCGCCGGCCGCCCGGCGCAGCTCCTCGCCGGTGCCGTCCGCGACGATCCGGCCCCGGTCGACGACCAGGATGCGGTCGGCGTGCGCCTCGGCCTCCTCCAGGTAGTGGGTGGAGAAGAGGACCGTGCTGCCGCGCCGGGCGTACGCCCGCATCGACTCCCAGAAGGTGTGCCGGGCCTCCACGTCGAGGGCCGCCGTGGGTTCGTCCAGGACGAGCAGGTCGGGGTTGCCGGCCAGCGCGACCGCGAACCGGACGCGCTGGGTCTGCCCGCCGGACAGCCGGTCCACGCGGCGCCCGGTCAGGTGGGCGATCCCGGCGAGGTCGAGGGCCCGGGGGACGGGCATCGGGGCTGGGTAGCGGCCCGCCACGAAGGTGATCAGCTCGCCCACCGTGACCCGGGGGACCGCCCGTGCCTCCTGGAGCATGGCGCCCACCCGGCCGGCCCGTACGGCCTTGTCGGGCGGCCCGCCGAAGAGCTCCACCGTGCCGGTGTCCGGCTCGCACAGGCCGAGCAGCAGCGCGATCGCCGTCGACTTCCCCGCGCCGTTGCGTCCGAGCAGCGCGACCGTCTCGCCCCGCGCGATCTCCAGGTCGACGCCGTCGACGGCGCGGACGGCGCCGTACGCCTTGGCCGCCGTGGAGAAGGAGACGGCGGGGGTGATGGTGGGGTGTGTTGTCGTCGGTCCGGATGCCATACCGGTGACGCTACGGAAGGGGACGGGGCGGGCGGCAGATGCGGTTGTCCGGTCTTCGGCGGGACAAATGTCACCGGTGGCCGGCCGCTGTCCCGGGCCGTCCCGGTCCCGTACGGTCGTGTCAGTCCGTGATCGTCTTCTCGAACGGGGGCAGCAGAGCCGTGCCCATCGACGCAGCCCAGGCGCTCGGCGCCGCACCCCGCGTCCATGAGATCGCCTGGGACCACAAGGACGTCCTGCTCTACCACCTCGGCATCGGCGCCGGCCTGCCCGCCACCGACCCCCGCGAACTGCGCTACACCCTGGAGTCCCGGCTGCGTGTGCTGCCGAGCTTCGCGACGGTCGCGGGCGGCGGGCCTCCGGGCGTGATCGGCGCGCTGTCCGCGCCCGGCGTCGACGTCGACCTCGCCCGCGTCCTGCACGGAGGGCAGCGGCTGCGGGTGCACCGGCCGGTTCCCGTGCGCGGCCGGGCGCGTGCGGCCGCGCGGATCGTCGCCGTGTACGACAAGGGCACGGCCGCCGTCCTCGTCCTGCGCACCGAGGTCGCGGACGCGGACGGGCCGCTGTGGACGGACGAGGCCGAGGTCTTCGTGCGCGGGGAGGGCGGCTGGGGCGGTGAGCGGGGGCCGTCGGGCCGTCCGGGACCGGCGCCGGCGGGAGCACCGGACCAGGTGGCCGAGCGGGCGGTGCGCGAGGACCAGGCGCTGCTCTACCGGCTCTCCGGGGACTGGAACCCCCTGCACGCCGACCCGGAGTTCGCCGCGCGCGCCGGCTACGAGCGGCCCGTCCTGCACGGGCTGTGCACCTACGGCGCCGCCCTCAAGGCGGTCGCGGACACGGTGCTCGACGGTGACGCGCGCCGGGTGCGGGAGTACGGGGCGCGGTTCGCCGGGGTCGTGTACCCCGGGGAGACGCTGCGGGTGCGGATGTGGCGGGCGGACGCCGGGCCGGAGGGGTGCGGGAGCGTGCGGGTGGAAGTGAGTGTGCGGGAGCGGGACGACGCGGTCGTGCTCGCCGACGCGGTGGTGCGGTACGTGTGACGGCTCCGGCCCCCGTCCCATGATGCGCTGGACGGGGGCCGGAGCCGCTTGCCGTGTGTGCTCGCCGAGCCGTCAGGCGGCCGTTTCGGACTCCTCGGCCGGCTTGCGGTGGCGGCCCCGCGGCGCCTGGGCACCGTCCTGGCTGGACACCGGTCCCCGGTGCCTGCCGTGGCCGCTCTCGATCTCGGATACGTCGGCGCCGTCGGCCTGCGTGGGCTGGGTCGTGCTGGCGTCGTTCATCGGAAGGAATTCACCCCGTCAACATGATCTTTCCTACAGCCGGGCGAGTCTAACCGGCACCCCGCGGGGCGAATCCAGGCGGCCGCGCCAACCGGCACTACTTCGTTACACGTCGTGCCAGCGGGGCCTGTTGCAGCGGTACGGGGCGTGGTGGGCGCGATGGGGAGGGAGCCGGGGCGTCCGGTTCCGTCGCGTCCCGGGTGCCCTCCGGGGCGGGCGCGGGCGGCTCGTCGAGGGCCGGGGTGTGCGGCCCGTCGGGAGATTGAGTCGGCGGCTCGTGGGGAGCCGGAGCCTCCGCCTCCGTCGTCTCCCGCCCGCCGTCCGCGTCCGGTGGTGCGGGCAGCCGCGCCACCCCGCACGGCGACTGCGGCGTGGCGCACGGCAGCCGCAGCTCCCCGTCCGCGGTCCACAGCCCGGCACCGGTCAACCAGCCCGCGGGCGCCGGAAGATGACGCACCCGGCGTTCGGCGGGCCGCCACACCGCGACCCAGGTGCCGAGCGCGCCGTCCACCCGCAGCGCCACCGCGCACCGTTCCGGCGTCAGCGCCTGGCCCGGCTGGATCGCGAACGGCGTCACCACGCAGTCCGGCAGCCGCAGGCACTCCGGGAAGCGCACCGGCAGCGTGCTGCCCAGCACCCCCCAGCCCAGCCGGTCCCGCCCGGGCGAGGGCGCGTCCGAACGGATCAGCACCAGCCCGCTGTCCGGGTCGGCCAGCAGTATCCGGTCGTCGCTGTCCGCGGCGATCTGCAGCAGCGGGGACACCTCGCCGTCCCGCTCCAGGTCCAGTACGACCGCCTTGGTGCGCCCGCCCGTCTCCCGGTCCACGGCCAGTATCCGGCCCGTGCGGTCCAGCCAGACCCCGCCCGAGCAGCGCCCGGGGATCTCGGCCAGCCGCTCGGGCCCGAACGCGCCGCCCGCCACCCGCCACAGCACCGTCGAACGGGGACCGGAGGCGAGGGCGTACGCCCGCTCCCCGCCCGGGGCCGGGGGCAGCAGCCGCAGCCCGGTGGTGCCCGCGGGGCACTCGACCGCGCCGAGCGGCTGCTCGCCGGTGCCGGGGCCGGTCGGGTACAGCAGGGAGAAGAAGTGCCGTCCGGCCGCCACCCGGTGGACCAGGACCCGCCCGTCGCCCATCGGCTGCACCTCGGTGCCGGGCTCCTCGGGCTGGTTGCCGGGCAGCGGCACCGCGTACGGTTCGGGACCGTCCAGGGTCCAGCGCTCCGGGTACCAGGAGTCCCCGCGACGGGTCAGGCGCGCGGCGTAGGCACCCTCGGCGGTGATGGCGCAGCCCGCCGGTGGCGGGCCGTCGTTCCCGGGCGCCGCCGAAGGTTCGATAGCACAGGCTGTCATCGTTCGGTCACCTCCGGCGACGAAGGTAGTTTTCGCACGAACGGGCGGGGGACCGGCCACCGTCCGCATCACACGTACGTGTGGCACAGGAACGATTCGCCTGAGGAGCGGGCGGGGTGTGTGCTGGGCCCGGCCGAAGCGGAGCCGGGGGGTCGCCGCGGGTACGACGGCGCAGTACAGGCAGGTAGCCTTGCACCCGTGCCCCGTCTGTCAGAAGTCATCGCCGCGCTGGAGAACCTGTGGCCCGCCGAGCGGGCCGAGTCCTGGGACGCGGTCGGCACCGTCGTGGGCGACCCCGACCAGGAGGTCTCCCGGGTCCTGTTCGCCGTCGACCCGGTCCAGGAGATCGCCGACGAGGCGGTGAAGCTGGGCGCCGACCTCCTCGTCACCCACCACCCGCTGTACCTGCGCGGGACGACCACGGTCGCGGCCTCCACCTTCAAGGGCCGCGTGGTGCACACGCTCATCAAGAACGACGTCGCCCTGCACGTCGCCCACACCAACGCCGACACCGCCGACCCGGGCGTCTCCGACGCGCTGGCCGGCGCCCTCGACCTGCGCGTCGTACGGCCCCTGGTGCCGGACCCGGCCGACCCGCACGGGCGTCGGGGTCTCGGCAGGGTGTGCGAGCTGGAGCACCCGCTGACCGTGCGCGATCTCGCCGCCCGCGCCGCCGAACGGCTGCCCGCCACCGCGCAGGGCATCCGCGTCGCCGGCGACCCGGATGCCACCGTCCGCACGGTCGCCGTCAGCGGCGGTTCCGGCGACGGCCTCTTCGACCACGTCCGGGCGGCCGGCGTCGACGCCTTCCTCACCGCGGACCTGCGCCACCACCCGGTGTCGGAGGCCCGCGCCCACAGTCCCCTCGCGCTGCTCGACGCGGCGCACTGGGCCACCGAGTGGCCCTGGTGCGAGCTGGCCGCCGCCCAGCTCGACGAGATCTCCGACCGGGAGGGATGGGACCTCAGGGTCCACGTCTCCAAGACGGTCACCGACCCCTGGACCGCCCACGCGGCGTCCGCCCCGACCTCCGACGCAATGGGAGCCCCCAACTGAAAGCCGAGCCCGCCGACCAGATCCGACTCCTGGACGTCCAGGCCCTCGACGTCCGGCTCCAGCAGCTCGCGCACAAGCGCAGGTCCCTGCCCGAGCACGCCGAGATCGAGTCGCTGACCAAGGACCACACCCAGCTGCGCGACCTGCTCGTGGCCGCGCAGACCGAGGAGAGCGACTGCGCCCGCGAGCAGACCAAGGCCGAGCAGGACGTGGACCAGGTGCGGCAGCGCGCCGGCCGCGACCAGCAGCGCCTGGACTCCGGCGCCGTCACCTCCCCGAAGGACCTGGAGAACCTCCAGCGCGAGATCGTCTCCCTCGCCAAGCGGCAGGGCGACCTCGAGGACGTCGTCCTGGAGGTGATGGAGCGCCGCGAGTCCGCGCAGGAGCGGGTCGCCGAGCTGACCGAGCGGGTCGGCTCCGTGCAGGGCAAGCTCGACGACGCCGCCGCACGCCGGGACACGGCCGTCGGCGAGCTGGACGCCGAGGCGGCCTCGGTGACCAAGGAGCGCGAGGTCGTCGCCGCCTCCGTCCCCGCAGACCTGCTGGGGCTCTACGACAAGCTGCGCGAGCAGCAGGGCGGCGTCGGCGCGGCCAAGCTGTACCAGCGCAGCTGCCAGGGCTGCCGTCAGGAGCTGGCGATCACCGAGCTGAGCGAGATCCGCTCGGCGGCGCCCGACACGGTCGTACGCTGCGAGAACTGCCGCCGCATCCTGGTGCGCACGGCGGACTCCGGCCTGTAGGGGCCGGTTCGGTGGCAGATCCGGTGACGGAGGCGGGCACCGGCCCCGTGCGGGAGTTCGTGGTCGAGGCCGACGGCGGGTCGCGGGGCAACCCGGGGCCCGCGGGCTACGGCGCGGTGGTGCTGGACGCGGTGACGGGGCAGACCCTGGCCGAGACGGCCGAGTACCTGGGCGTCGTCACGAACAACGTGGCCGAGTACCGGGGCCTGCTGGCCGGTCTCCGCGCGGCGCGGGAACTGGACCCGGACGCGACCGTCCACGTCCGCATGGACTCCAAGCTCGTCGTCGAGCAGATGTCGGGCCGCTGGAAGATCAAGCACCCCGACATGAAGCCGCTGGCCGCCCAGGCCGCGCGGATCTTCCCGCCCGGGCGGGTGACGTACGAGTGGATTCCGCGCGCCGACAACAAGCACGCCGACCGCCTGGCCAACGAGGCGATGGACGCGGGGGCGCGCGGCGAGCAGTGGTCGCCGTCGGCGTCGACGGCGGAGCTGGACACGGGGCGCTCCGCGGGTGGACGCGGCGTGACGGGCAGCGGCGCACCGGCACGCACCGGCTTCGGCTCGGAGAGCGGTGCCGCGGACGCCGTCGGCGCGGTGGCCGCCGAGGAGGGCACCGAAGCCGCCGGCTCGGCAGCGTCGGAAGCCGACACGGGCTCGGCGGAAGGCGCCGCGCCGGAAGTCTCCGCTTCAGAAGTCGCCGCCTCCGCCGACGTCCGCGCCGCGAAGACCGTCGCCTCCCCCGGCTGGGGACCCCCCGACATGGGCGCCCCCGCCACCTTCGTCCTTCTGCGGCACGGCGAGACGCCCCTGACCCCGCAGAAGCGGTTCTCCGGGAGCGGCGGCAGCGACCCGTCCCTGTCGGCCGCCGGCCGCGAACAGGCCGAGAAGGTCGCCGACAGTCTCGCCCGGCGCGGCACGGTCCAGGCGATCGTCACGTCCCCCCTGGCCCGCACCCGCGAGACCGCCGGCATCGTCGCCGTCCGCCTCGGTCTGGAGGTGCGGGTCGAGGAAGGCCTGCGGGAGACCGACTTCGGGGCGTGGGAGGGGCTGACCTTCGGCGAGGTGCGCGAGCGCTACCCCGACGACCTGAACGCCTGGCTGTCCTCCCCGGACGCGGAGCCGACCGGCGGCGGCGAGAGTTTCGCGGCGACCGGCGCCCGGGTCGCCGCCACCCGCGACAGGCTGGTCGCGGCGTACGCGGGCCGCACGGTCCTGCTGGTCTCCCACGTGACGCCGATCAAGACGTTCGTCCGCCTCGCCCTGGGCGCCCCGCCCGAGTCGCTGTTCCGCATGGAACTGTCGGCGGCGTCGCTGTCGGCGGTGGCGTACTACGCGGACGGCGGCGCGAGCGTCCGCCTGTTCAACGACACGTCCCACCTGCGCTGAGCCCGGCCGCCTCGCGGGCCAGCGCCTCGACGCGCTCCCAGTCACGGCCGGCCACGGCGTCCTTCGGAAGCATCCAGCTGCCCCCGACACAGCCGACGTTGGGCAGCGTCAGGTACTCCGGCGCCAAGGCCGGGGTGATGCCGCCCGTCGGGCAGAAGCGGGCCTGCGGCAGCGGCGCGGCGAGCGCCTTGAGGTAGGCGGTGCCGCCCGCGGCCTCGGCCGGGAAGAACTTCATCTCCCGCACCCCGCGCTCCAGCAGCGCCACCACCTCGGACGTGGTCGACACCCCCGGCAGGAACGGCACCCCGGACGCCCGCATCGCCGCCAGCAGCGTGTCCGTCCACCCCGGACTGACCAGGAACCGCGCCCCGGCCGCCACGACCTCCTCGACCTGCTCCGCCGTGATGACCGTGCCCGCGCCGACCACCGCGTCCGGCACTTCGGCGGCGATCGCCCGGATCGCGTCCAGCGCGACCGGCGTCCGCAACGTCACCTCGATCGCGGGCAGCCCGCCGGCGACGAGCGCACGGGCGAGCGGCACGGCGTCCGCGAGATCGTCGACGACCACCACGGGTACGACGGGGGCGAGGTCCAGTACCGAGGCGGAGGCGGCGGGAGAGGAGGGCAGCGGTGAACTCATGTCCTCATCGTGCCGCCGCAGAGCATCACACGCAACGCGCGTTGCGATATGCGCAACGCGCGCCGCCCACTCGCCTCAGTGGACCTCGGCCACCAGCACGTCCAGCGACCACGGCTTCCCCGCCTTCCCGGGCGCCTCCGCCTCCACCTCGTACCCGAGGTCACGCAGCGCCTCCACCAGCTCGGCGGGCCCCTCCGGCGCACTCCCGGACGTCAGCAGGCTGCGCACGATCCGGCCCTTGGTCGCCTTGTTGAAGTGGCTGACGACCTTCCGGGTCGGCGCGTGCAGCACCCGCACGGTCGCCGTCCGACCGGCGACCTCCCCCTTCGGCTTCCACGCCGCCGCGTACGCCGCCGAACGCAGGTCGAGCACCAGCCCGTCCCCGGCCGCCTCCGGCAGTACCTCGGCCATCGGCGCCCGCCAGTACGCGCCCAGCGCCCCGAGCCCCGGCAGCTTCACGCCCATCGAGCACCGGTAGGAAGGAATCCGGTCGTTCACCCGCACCGCACCCCACAGCCCGGAGAACACCAGCAGCCACCGCGCGGCCCGCTTCCTGGCCGCCGTGTCCAGCGAGGCCAGGTCCAGGGCGTCGTACAGCACTCCGGTGTAGATCTCCCCGGCCGGGCGCGTCCCCGCCGTCCGCAGTTCCGCGTTCTTGGCGACCTCGCCGCGCAGCCCCTCGCTCAGCCCGAGCACCTCGCGCGCCTTCTCCTCGTCCCCGGCGCACAGCTCGACCAGCTCCCCGAGGACGGTCTCCCGGGCGGGGGTCAGCCCCGGCAGCGACAGCGACTCCGGCTTCAGCGGAGCGCCCCGGCCGGACGCGGCCTTCCCCTCGGACGGCGGCAGCAGGACAAGCACACGTACTCCTTCACATCGAGCTCAAAAGGCCCCCGGTCAGGGTACGGCGTACCCCTCGCGTGCCCAGTCGACGGCCCGTACGAGCGCCCCCGGGTCGTCGGCGTGACAGCGCACGACGCGGACCTCGCGCCGCCGCCCGAAGAAGGCGACGTGGGTGACGGGCTCGCCGAGCTCGATGGTCACGGACGTCTGGGAGCCGACGGCGAGGTCCAGCTCACCCTCCGCCCGCTCGTGCGTCGTCCGCAGCTCCCGGCGCACGGAGGCGATCCGCTCCAGCGGTATCCGCACGTCGACGTGGACGGCCCGGCGGACCCGCAGCGACCCGGCGGCCGGGTCCAGGACGTGCGGCCGGACCACGGACGCGGCGTGCAGCCCGACCACGATCACGATGGTGTACACGTCCAGGACCAGCACCACGTGGTGCACGGCCGGCCAGTCCCGCAGCAGCACGGACATCATCACGGACTCGATCACGCACACGAACCCGAACCCGAACATCATCGCGCCCTGCCCCCGCGAGTACCCGAAGGCCGAACCGCCGCCCGCCGTCCCGTGGGTCCGCCGGACCACCCACAACCACAGACTCACCAGCAGCCGCACCTCGTGCCGGACCATGAGGAACGGGACCGTGACGAAGGCCGGGCCCCTCATGACCGCCGCCCCCGCGAGGCGATCTCCAGCGCCAGCCGGACCGCCTCCGCCTGCCCCGGCGCGAAGTCGGCGTACATGGCGCGCAGGAAACCGTGACCGGAATCGAGCTCGACGCCCTCCTCGGGCACTAGCCCCTCGGGCATGCACTCGGCGAGTACCCGGGCCGCCTCCGCCACCCGCGGATCATCGACGCCGGCGTCCGCCAGCTCGTCCAGCAGCGCGTACGCCTCGTGCGCCCGCGCCACCGCCTCCGGCGATCCCAGCGCACCACGCAGCGTGGCGAGCAGCCCCTCCCGGTCCTCCGGCGCCACCGTGCTCTCCAGCAGCGCCAGCATCTCGCGGTCCCGTACGGCCATGGGGGAGCCGGAGACGTCCCCCATCCCCGCGAACAACTCGGCCAGCTCCGGCGAGACCGGTCCCTCGGCCGGCAGCCCGCCCTCCGTCTCCAGCAGCGCCCGCAGCCGCGCCCGGCGCTCCCGGATCGCCGCCTCCTGCCGCGCCAGATCCGCGTCCAGTTCCCCCAGCACTTCGGTGAGATCCTTCCCTGCCTCGTCCGCGAGCACGTCCCGCACCTCCGCCAGCCCGAGCCCCAGCTCGGTCAGCCGCCGGATCCGGGCCAGCACGACGACGTGCCGCAGGGTGTACGTCCGATAGCCGTTGGCCAGCCGCTCCGGTTCGGGCAGCAGGCCCTGGTGGTGGTAGT
This sequence comes from Streptomyces sp. AC602_WCS936, assembly GCF_019049125.1. Classification (NCBI taxonomy): domain Bacteria; kingdom Bacillati; phylum Actinomycetota; class Actinomycetes; order Kitasatosporales; family Streptomycetaceae; genus Streptomyces; species Streptomyces sp. AC602_WCS936. Next base: position 511,597 of record NZ_JAGMUF010000090.1, read on the forward strand.
GCCGCACGGTCCGCGTGGTGACGCCGACGGCGTCGGCGAGTTCTCCGATCCGCATGGCTTCAGTAGAGACGTTGACGTTGCGGCAGGGTCAAGCGGGACGCGGGTCCGGCCTCCGGACAGCGCCGCCGCTCCTGTGCCACGATCGAGGGAACGGTTTCCGATCTCACGAACAGGTGATCAGCCGATGCCCCAGTCTGGCGAGCGACCGAAGGAGGGGCGTGACATGACTGCCATGGCACACGAACCGATCACGCGGGACCTCTTGCTGGAGTGGTTTCTCGACCTGGACACCCCGGAGGGGTTCCGGGCGGAGCTGATCGAAGGGGAGATCGTCGTGACACCGCCGCCGGACGGGGACCACGAGGACTACATCGGGCTGATCGTGAGCCAGGTGCACCGGCGATCCGTCACCGACATGCAGTTCTCGGGCAACAAGGGCCTCAAGCTGAAGAACGCCGAGGGCCTCCTGGCGGACCATGTGATCCCCGACGGCACCTTCGCGCCCAGGAAGTCCAGGCTCTATCGCGGAGCCGAACCCTGGATGCCCTGCGACGGTGTGACGCTGGTGCTGGAGGTGACCTCCACCAAGCCCAAGGCCGACCGCGAGACCAAACGCCATGCGTACGCGCGCGGCGGCGTCCCGTACTACCTGCTCGTCGACCGTCAGGAGTCGTCGATCACGTTGTTCAGCGACCCGGGCCACGACGACTACCGACAGCACTGCACCGTCGCCTTCGGGAAGCCGCTGACTCTGCCCGCCCCCTTCTCCTTCGACCTGGACACGAGCGACTTCCTTTGATCCCGTGGGGGCTGGGGGTGGGGGGCGATGGACGCACGCGGCGAACAGGCACGCTGGACCAGGGCCCGGCTGGGGACGGCCGGCCCGCCCCTCGACCTGCTCACCGCCCGCTTCGACCGCCACGTCTACGCCCCGCACGCCCACGACGAGTACACGGTCGGCGTCACCGTCGGCGGCCTGGAGGTCATCGCCTACCGGGGCGGGCACATCCGCTCCGGACCGGGGTCCATCGTCGTCCTCGAACCGGGCGAGGTGCACACCGGCGGCCCCGCCGCCCCCGAGGGCTACTCGTACCGTGCCCTGTACGCGGCCCCGTCCCTCCTCACCGACGGAACACGCACCCCCGCCGCCCTCCCGCACTTCCGCGAACCCGTCCTCGACGACCCCGAACTGGCCGCCGCCCTGCGCGCCACGCACACGGACCTGGCCCGCTGTCCCGACCCGCTGGAGGCCGAGTCCCGCCTCCCCTGGCTCCTCACGGCCCTGGCCCGCCGCCACTCCACCGCCCGCGCGGCCGACGACACGGTCCCCGGCGCCGACCGCGTCGCCCGCGTCGTACGCGACCGCCTCGCCGACGAACTCCTCGCCCCGCCGTCCCTGGCGGTCCTCGCCACCGACCTCGGCCTGTCCCGCTACCAGCTCCTGCGCGCCTTCCGTACGACGATGGGGATACCGCCGTACGCCTGGCTCGCCCAGCACCGGGTGGCCAGGGCGCGCGGGTTCCTGGACGCGGGCCTGCGCCCGGCCGAGGCGGCGGCGCTGGTGGGCTTCGCCGACCAGGCGCACCTGACCCGCTGGTTCCGCCGGGTCCTCGGCGTGACCCCGGCGGCGTACCGCAACAGCGTTCAAGACCGCGCCGCCTGAGCCGGCCGACACTCACCGCATGACTGCACGCGGCTGGTTCCTGTTCTCCCTGATGGGAGTGGTGTGGGGCGTCCCCTACCTGATGATCAAGGTGGCGGTGGACGAGGTGTCCCCGTCCGGAGTGGTGTTCACGCGCTGTGCCCTGGGCGCGGCCGTCCTGCTCCCCTTCGCCCTGCGCAAGGGAGACCTCTTCGGCACCGTACGACGCCACTGGAAACCCATGCTGGCCTTCGCCGTGATCGAGATCATCGGCCCCTGGTGGACCCTGACGGACGCCGAACGCCACCTGTCCAGCTCGACCGCGGGCCTGCTGATCGCGGGCGTGCCGATCGTCGGCGTGGTCCTGGCCCGCTTCTTCGGTGCCGCGGAGCGGATCGGCGCCCGCCGGATCACCGGCCTCGGCCTCGGCCTCGGGGGCGTCGCCGTCCTCACCGTGCCGCACCTCACCGGCGGCGACGCCCGCTCGCTGGCCGAGGTGCTGGTGACGGTCGTCGGCTACGCCACCGCCCCCCTGATAGCCGCCCGCCACCTCAAGGACGTCCCCACCCTCCAGCTCATCACCCCCTGCCTCACCCTGGCCGCCGTCGTCTACGCTCCCGCCGCCTTCCTGACCCGGCCCGCCACCCTCCCCTCCGGCGAGGTCCTGGCAGCCCTGGCCGGACTCGGCGTCGTCTGCACCGCGATCGCCTTCGTGGCCTTCCTTGAGTTGATCAAGGAGGTCGGCCCGGTCCGCGCCGGCGTCATCACCTACGTCAACCCGGCGGTCGCCGTCGCCGCGGGCGCTCTCCTCCTGGACGAGGACCTGACCCTCGGCATCGGCGTCGCCTTCGCCCTGATCCTGGCCGGCTCGGTCCTCGCGACGGCCGCTGCCGGTCCGAGGCGGGAGGTCCGCCGGGTACCATGGTCGACACGGCAGACGAGCCGGGCGGGCGGCCGCGTGGAGTCCCTTGCGGGACTTCCCGAGGAACGTCCGGGCTCCACAGGGCAGGGTGATGGCTAACGGCCACCCGGGGTGACCCGCGGGACAGTGCCACAGAAAGCAGACCGCCGGAGGCTTCGGCCCCCGGTAAGGGTGAAACGGTGGTGTAAGAGACCACCAGTGCCCAGGGCGACCTGGGCAGCTAGGTAAACCCCACCCGGAGCAAGGTCAAGAGGAGACGCCTCCTCGCAAGAAGGGGCGTCTCTGCGCGGACGATCGAGGGCGGCCCGCCCGAGTCCGCGGGTAGACCGCTGGAGGCCGGTGGCAACGCCGGCCCTAGATGGATGGCCGTCGCCGGCGGGACCGCGAGGCCCCGCCGGAACAGAACCCGGCGTACAGCCCGACTCGTCTGCCGCCTTCACTCCGCCGTTGAGCCAAGCGCTGCGGAAGGCTTGCGCGGACGGACGCGTGGAAGGCCGTGCCGCGCGCGACCGATGGAAAGCCGCTGGGGTCGGGGCTGTGGTGCCCCACCCACGCGACGACGGCCTTCTATGGCCTCGCACGCTCGTCATACGCGTATTACGATGGCCGCGTGGCAAAGACGCGGATCAGTATCAGCCTGGACCAGACCCAGGCCGAACGCATCAGGCAGCACGCGGAACGGGCGGGCATGGACGTCTCGGCGTACCTGGTGCACGCCGCGACTCGGCAGATGGCCGAGAGCGACGCCATAGAGGAACAGTTCGCCGAGGTGGACGCCCTCATCGCCCGCGCCGAGCAGGCAGCCGACGGCCTGCCGGCAGATCCCGCTCAGGAACCGGCCGCGGAACTGACGGAGCAGGAGCGCCGCGAGGTCGAGGAGGCCCTCGGCCTCGCCCACGGCCAGGACAGGCACCGCCACCGCCCGGGAAACGCCGCGTGAGCCCACGGGTCCCGGTCTACGACACCGGCATGCTCATCGCCCTCGCCGACCGCAAGGCGAAAGCGGTGGCCCTGCACGAGGGCCTGCGCACGCTCCCGCACCGCGCGCTGGTGCTCGGTCCGGTCCTCGCCCAGGTATGGCGCCCGCAACCGGGGCTGGTACACGCCCTGTCCGGAGTGATGAAGGACTGCACCGTCCCTCAGGCCCGGACGTCCGAGCCGCCGCTGCGCGAAACGAAAGCGGGCCGTCCGGAATGCCTGGCCTGCGCCACGGGCCCGGACCTCGCGGACTGGCGTCGCATCGGCACCGTGCTGGGCAGCGCGAACCTGCCGGCGAAGAAGCGACCGGACGCGGTGGACGCCTGGGTGGCCCTGGCGGCGGCCCGGCACGGCAGCGCGGTGATCTTCACCACCGACCCGGGGGACATCCAGGCGTACCTTGCGGTGCTGGCGCCTGCGGATGTGCATGTGGTCGGGGTCTGACGAGGCGGCCACGGAGCTGCCTGTCCGTCGGGCGGCCAGGAGACGGCACGGACTCGCCCCTAGTGGCCCCTGAGCACGCCCCGCATCCGGGCCGCGGCGGTCCGCATCGGCATCATGCACCGTTTCAAGGGACTGGAGTTCCAGCGCGGTGTTCCGCCTGAGCGGTCCGTCGACCGGTCACCCCGTCACCCGACCCCCGGCATCACCCGCTCCGCGATCAGCCGCAGCTGCGTGTCCACGTCCGCCGCCTCCGGCAGGTCCCGCCCCGTGAACGCCTTCACCAGAGCGCGGTCGGTGATGGCGCAGATCATGTGGTTCACGCCACTCGGAGCGATGTCCCGTTCAATCTTCTCCCGGCACTCCTCCGGCGTGCCCGCGACGGAGAGGCGGTCGGCGATGGCCGGGGTGGTGAGTTCGATGCCGCGGGCCAGGTCGCCGGCGGCGATCGCGTCGATGACCGGTTTCAGTTCAGCGGGGTCGACGCCGTTGCGGAGGAGTTGTTCCTCCGGCATCGAGGACGCGTAGATGCCGACCATGCTGCGGGCCGCCTCCTTGGCCACCGCCGAGTCGGGGCCGGTGGCGAAGACCACCCAGGCGCCGATGTCCAGCGTGCGCCAGTCCTTCCCGGCGCGCTCCGCGCCCGCCCGGATGTGCCGCACCGCGTAGTCGTAGGCCTCGCGGGTGTAGCTCAGGGCGTGGTGGCAGCCGTCCGACAACTCACCGGCCGCCTCGAAGGACTTCGGCCCCCGCATCGCGCCGAGCTTCAGCGGCAGCCGGTCCTGCACGGGGCGGGCGAACGTGAACAGGCCGTCGTAGGAGTAGAACTCGCCGTCGTGCGTGATGGCGCCCTCGTCGAGGAACGTGCGCATCACATGCAGGGCTTCCTTGACGCGGGAGAGGGGCTTGGTGCGGGCCCAGTCGATGCGGTACTGGGCGAGCAGGCCGAAGTTGCCGCTGGACAGGACGCCTTCGGCGCGTCCGCCGGAGAGTTCGTCGAGGGTGGCGAGGGCCTGGGCGATCAGGGTCGGCTCGCGCAGGGTCACCGGGGAGACGCTCGGCCCGAGGCGGATGCGGCTGGTGCGGCCCGCCGCCGCGGCGAAGAGGAGCCACAGGTCCTTGTGCCAGGTCTCGTCGGCGGCGTAGCAGGCGTGGAAACCGAGTTCGTCGGCGAGCCGGATGGACTCCAGGGACCGAAGGATGTGAGTCCACACTGCGGGTGTCCAGGGCACGAGGCGCCGAAAGTTTCGGGCTTCCTCCATCTGCTTTCCGGCGGCACTGGTGAGGTCTTTCTTGTTGTAGCTCGCCACCCTGGGGTGAAGGTGGACTGAGCTGCAACTTTCTCCTCTCGGCGGCGACTTCGGGTTCGGCGAAGGTTTCGAAAGTCTTACCGAAACTGTTGACGCTTGATGGGTGCAGGTCAACACTGGCGCCGTCGTCCGAACCCACAGGAGAGGAACACCCCCCATGAACCTGCTCGTGCAACCGAGGCGTCGCAGAAGCGGCCCCCTCACGCTGTTCGTCAGGAGCGCCTGGGCCGTCGCGCTGGCCGCTCTCGCCGCCATGATGCTGCCGGGCACCGCCCACGCCGGCACGGTCGTCACGACCAACCAGGAGGGCACCAACAACGGCTACTACTACTCGTTCTGGACCGACAGCCAGGGCACCGTCTCCATGGACATGGGGTCCGGGGGCCAGTACAGCACCTCGTGGCGCAACACCGGCAACTTCGTCGCCGGCAAGGGCTGGAGCAACGGCGGACGCCGGACCGTGCAGTACTCGGGCACCTTCAACCCGTCCGGCAACGCGTACCTGGCCCTGTACGGGTGGACGTCGAACCCGCTCGTCGAGTACTACATCGTCGACAACTGGGGCACCTACCGGCCCACGGGCGAGCACAAGGGCACCGTGACCACCGACGGCGGCACCTACGACATCTACAAGACGACCCGCTACAACGCGCCCTCCGTCGAAGGCACCCGGACCTTCGACCAGTACTGGAGCGTGCGGCAGTCCAAGCGGACCGGGGGCACCATCACCACCGGCAACCACTTCGACGCCTGGGCGCGGGCCGGAATGCCGCTGGGCGACTTCAGCTACTACATGATCATGGCCACCGAGGGCTACCAGAGCAGCGGCAGTTCCAACATCACGGTCGGAAGCACCGGCTCCGGCGGTGGTGGCGGGGGCGGTGGCGGCGGTGGGTGCACCGCGACGGTGTCCGCCGGGGAGAAGTGGGGGGACCGGTACAACCTCAACGTGTCCGTCAGCGGGGCCAGTGACTGGACGGTGACGATGAACGTGCCGTCCCCGGCGAAGGTCATGTCCACCTGGAACATCGACGCCGCATACCCCAGTTCCCAGGTGCTGACCGCCCGCCCCAACGGCAACGGGAACAACTGGGGCGCCACCATCCAGGCCAACGGCAACTGGACCTGGCCGTCGGTCTCCTGCAGTGCCGGCTGACACGGCCGGGGAAGAGAAAGGAGGACTCACTCCGATGCGCACGCGATCTCGTCCGGCTTGGCGTTCGCTGGTCACCGCCGTCTTTGCCGCCGCGCTGGCCGCCGCCGGGACCGTCGCCGCCGACGCCGCGCCCGCGCGGGCCGCCGCCTGCGACGGCTACGTCGGGCTCACCTTCGACGACGGCCCGTCCGGCAACACCCGGGCCCTGCTGAACGCGCTCAGGCAGAACGGGCTGCGGGCCACCATGTTCAACCAGGGCCAGTACGCGGCCCAGAACCCTTCCCTGGTCCGGGCCCAGGTCGACGCCGGCATGTGGGTCGCCAATCACAGCTACACCCATCCGCACATGACGCAGCTGAGTCAGGCGCAGATGGAGTCGGAGATCTCCCGGACCCAGCAGGCCATCGCCGCCGCGGGCGGTGGCACGCCGAAGCTCTTCCGTCCGCCGTACGGCGAGACCAACGCCACGCTGCGGTCGGTCGAGGCCCGGTACGGGCTGACCGAGGTGATCTGGGACGTCGACTCGCAGGACTGGAACAACGCCAGTACCGACGCGATCGTGCAGGCCGTCTCCCGGGCGGGCGACGGCCAGGTCGTCCTCATGCACGACTGGCCCGCCAACACCCTCGCGGCGATCCCGCGCATCGCGCGGACCCTGGCGGCCAAGGGGCTGTGCGCCGGCATGATCTCGCCGCAGACCGGACGTGCCGTCGCCCCCGACGGGGGCGGCAACGACGGGGGCGGCAACGACGGTGGCGGTGGAGGCGGTGGCGGTGGTTGTACCGCCGTCCTGTCCGCCGGGCAGCGGTGGGGGGACCGGTACAACCTCAACGTCTCCGTGAGCGGCGCCAGTGACTGGACCGTGACGATGAACGTGCCGTCCCCGGCCCGGGTCATGTCGACCTGGAACGTCAACGCCAGTTACCCCAGCGCCCAGGTGCTGACCGCCAAGTCCAACGGCAGCGGCGACACCTGGGGCGCCACCATTCAGGCCAACGGCAACTGGACCTGGCCGACGGTCCCCTGCAGTACGGGCTGAGCCCGGTCAGACGGGCCCGGGACGCCGCTCCCGGGCCCGGCACCTCACCTACCAGGCGGCAGCGACCGCTCAGCCACCCGCGTCAGATGCCCCTCGAACACCGCCCGTGTGTCAGGCGTCAGCGTGCGCAGTGCCACCAGTGCCGTGATCACGACGTCGCACAGCTCCGCCTCGACGTCGTCCCACGTGTGGGTGACGCCCTTGCGCGGGTTCTGGCCGGTCGCGCCGATCACCGCCTCGGAGACCTCGCCGACCTCCTCGGACAGCTTCAGCATCCGCAGCAGCAGGCCCTCCCTGCCGCTCACGGGCTGATCCGCCTCCAGCCACTTCCACAGGGCGTCGATGGTGGTCCACAGGTCGGTGGGGGCGGAGACACGGGTGCCGTGGTCGTTGTCGGTCATGGCGGGGAGCCTGCCACGTGACGGGGAGCGAGTGGTACGTCAGTCGAACAGGGGCTCCTGCTCGCCCTCCGCCGCCTTCCGTACCCGCTTGTTCCGGGCCCCGACGACCGCCACCGCGGCCGCCGCCGTCGCCGCGAGCGCGGCCGGGACCATCCAGTTCCGGTTGACCGCGTGGCCGAGGGCGTGGTCCAGGGAGTAGCGGCCCGGGCCCGAGACCGCGAGGCCCGCCGCCGTCAGGCCGAGGGAGACCGCGTACTCGTAGCCGCCGGCCTGGGCGAAGAAGCCGTTGGGGGCGTGCACCGCCGCGGCGCCCGCCATCGCGCCGGCCGCCGCCGCGCCCGCGGCCGGGGTGGCCAGGCCCAGTGCCAGCAGCGTTCCGCCGCCGGCCTCCGCGAGGCCCGCCGCGGTGGCGCTGGCCCGGCCGGGCGCGTAGCCCATGGCCTCCATGGCCTGGCCGGTTCCCTCGATGCCGCCACCGCCGAACCAGCCGAGCAGCTTCTGCGCGCCGTGGGCGGCCAGGACGCCGCCGGTGCCCAGCCGGAGCAGCAGCAGGCCCACATCACGCCGGTCATAACAGTTCACGTCGTCGACTCCCTCGCGGACGGTGGATCGGCACCTCACTCGCCATCCACCGTCGCCCGCCGCTGTCGCGCGGACCTTTTGCGGACGCCGTTCGGGTGAAGCGGAGGGAGGTCCGGCGGGCGAGCGGGCCCACGGTCGGGTGGCGGGGTGTCGTGGGCGGTGTGACTCTGGCCGGCATGACGATTCAGACCACGCGACTGAGCGACCCGGCCGTCCGCGCCTTCGTCGCCGCCGTCAACGCCCACGACCGTGACGCCTTCCTCGCGACCCTCGCCCCGGACGCCACCATGGCCGACGACGGGGACGACCGGGACCTCGCCCAGTGGATCGACCAGGAGATCTTCTCCTCCAACGGGCACCTGGAGGTCGACAACGAGTCGAACGGCGGTCGCGCCCTCATCGCCCGCTACCGCAACGACACCTGGGGCGAGATGCGTACGCGGTGGAGCTTCACCGTGGACGGTGACGGCCGGATCGCGCGGTTCGAGACCGGTCAGGCCTGAGCAGGCACGAAAACACGGCAGCCGTGCCGCCTGCCGGCCCCCCAGCCGGTGCGGCGGCACGGCTGCCGCCTCCCCCCTCGGTGTGGCTCGCCGAGCTTCGTGGAAGTACTGGCTTCCATGTGTGAAGCTCTGGTGAAGGAGAGTTGAGCATAAGTCCGCCACCGGCCGCAATACTGCGGACTTCGATATTCCGGTTGTGTGGATCTCAGCCGCGGCCCACGTACGGCATCGCCGTCGCCATGACCGTCGCGAACTGCACGTTCGCCTCCAGCGGCAGCTCGGCCATGTGCCGCACCGTGCGCGCCACGTCGGCGACGTCCATCACCGGCTCGGGCGCAGTCTGACCGTTGGCCTGGAGCGCGCCGGTCTGCATGCCCGCCGTCATGTCGGTCGCCGCGTTGCCGATGTCGATCTGGCCGACCGCGATGCCGTAGGGCCTGCCGTCCAGGGACAGCGACTTGGTCAGGCCGGTCAGCGCGTGCTTGGTCGCCGTGTACGCCACCGAGTGCGGGCGCGGGGTGTGCGCCGAGATCGAGCCGTTGTTGATGATCCGGCCGCCCTGCGGCTCCTGTTCCTTCATCTGTCGGTACGCCGCCTGCGCGCACAGGAACGCGCCGTTGAGGTTGGTGTCCACCACGTGCCGCCACGCCTCGTAGGGCAGCTCCTCGACCGGCACCCCGCCGGGGCCGAACGTCCCCGCGTTGTTGAACAGCAGGTCGAGCCGGCCGAAGCGGTCGCGTACGGCGGCGAACAGGGCGGCCACGTCTTCGGGGCGTGACACGTCGGCGCGCACGGGGAGCGCCGTCCCGGCACCCGCAGGGGCCAGTGCGGCCGTTTCCTCCAGCGTCTCCACGCGTCGGCCGGCCAGGGCCACCGACCAGCCGGCCGCGAGCAGTTCGACGGCGACCGCCCGGCCGATGCCGGAGCCGGCCCCCGTGACGAGGGCTACCTTCTGTGCGCCGGTGTTCTCCTCGGCGCCGGTTCTCACGGTGTTCATGAGTCGGCAGCGTACGCGTGGCCGATCATGCGGAACTCATCCGTCCGACATGGGTCGGTCATGTCCGCGCCAAGCCGGGGTCGTCCCCGGCCATTCGAATGCCCCTTGCAACCACCGCAAGGGGAGGAACGGATGACACCCGCGAACCACCAGACCCGGACCGACGGGCCCGCGCACGCCCCCGAACTCCGCGCCGCCGCCCGGCAGCTGGGCCGCCGCCGCTTCCTGACCGTCACCGGCGCCGCCGCGGCGCTCGCCTTCTCCGTCAACCTGCCGGCCGCCGGCACCGCGAGCGCCGCCGAGCTCGACGCGGCGCGGCTCACCGACGATCCCTTCACCCTCGGCGTCGCCTCCGGCGACCCGCAGCTCGACTCCGTCCTGCTGTGGACGCGCCTGGCCCCCGTCCCGTACCAGGCCGACAGCGGACTGCCCGCGAAACGGATCGACGTGAACTGGGAGTTGGCGCTCGACGAACGCTTCCGCCGCGTGGTCAGACGGGGCCGGGCCACCGCGCACCCCGAGTTCCACCACGCCGTGCACGTCGAGGTCGACCACCTCGCCCCCGGCCACGTCTACTACTACCGCTTCCGCGCCGGGCGGTACGTCAGCCCGGCCGGCCGCACCCGCACCGCGCCCGCCCGGCACAGCCGGGCCTCCGACCTCACCTTCGGCCTGGTCTCCTGCCAGCGCTACGACCAGGGCCACTACACCGCGTACAAGCACCTGGCACAGGAGGACGTGGACGTCGTCTTCCACCTCGGCGACTACCTCTACGAGTACGCCGTCAACTCCGGCGCGGGCTCCCGCGCCTACCCCGCGGGCACCCTGCCGGACCTCTTCGACCGCGAGACGGTGACGCTGGACGACTACCGCCTGCGGTACGCCCTCTACAAGTCCGACCCCGACCTGAGGGCCGCGCACGCCGCGCACCCCTTCGTCGTCACCTGGGACGACCACGAGACCGAGAACAACTACGCCGGTGAGACACCCGAGAACAGCGTGCCGCCGGAGGAGTTCCTGATCCGGCGGGCCGCCGCCTACCGGGCGTACTGGGAGAACATGCCGCTGCGCCGGCCGCAGCTCCCCGACGGGGCGGACCTGAGGCTGTACCGCCGCCTGCACTGGGGCCGGCTCGCCCAGTTCGACGTGCTCGACACCCGCCAGTACCGCTCCAACCAGGCCTACGGCGACGGCTGGCAGTTCCCCGGACCCGAGTCGGAGGACCCCGGCCGCACGATGACCGGCGGCGCCCAGGAACGCTGGCTGATCAACGGCTGGCACCGGTCGAACGCCCTGTGGAACGTGGTGCCCCAGCAGGTCACCTTCTCGCAGCGGTTCAACTCGACCAGCAGCCCGTCCAAGGTCTCCATGGACTCCTGGGACGGCTACCCGGCCTCCCGCGAGCGGGTGCTGGCCGGCGCGCAGGCCGCCGGCGTCCAGAACCTGATGGTCCTCACCGGCGACGTGCACGTCCACTACGGCTTCGACATCAAGCGCGACTTCGACGACCCCGGCTCCCGGACCCTGGGCACCGAGATCGTCACCACCTCCGTCACCAGCGGACGCGACGGCTCCGCGAAGCCGTCCAACTGGGACACCCTCATGGCCGCCAACCCGCACCTGAAGTTCTACAGCGGGCTGCGCGGCTACACGACCGTCTCGCTCGGCCGCGAGCTGGCGCGCGCCGACTTCAAGACGGTCTCCCACGTCACCACCGAGGGGGCGCCGCTCACGACCGCCGCGTCCTTCGTGACGGAGTTGGGGGAGCAGGGGCTCAAGCCGGCGTGACCTCGCGGCCGGCGGCCGGCTCGTCGCTCTCCTCGCCCGGACCGCTCTCCTCGCCGGGGTAGCGGACGCCGACGCGGTCCCGGATCGCGTCGAGCGTCCGCATCACGGCCAGCGTGCCGTCCAGCGGCACCAGCGGCGACTCGGTCTCACCGGCCCGCAGGGCCCGCATCACCTCCCGGGCCTCGTGCTTGAGGCTGGCCCGGGGCCCGTCGGCCGGGTCGGCCCGGAACTCCTCGGGCTCCTTGCCGTCGCGGTGCAGCACGAAGTGGTCCGGGAAGAAGAAGCCGTACGGCACGTCGACGCGGCCCCCGGACCCGGTGACCGAGGCGGAGTTGGGCGTGCCGCCGGTGATGGAGCAGTGCAGGGAGGCCAGCGCGCCGCTGTCGTAGGAGAGCAGCGCGCCCGTCTGGAGGTCCACGCCCTCCTCCGAGAGGACCGCCCGCGCGGCGACGTCCGACGGCTCGCCGAGCAGCAACTGCGCGAACGACACCGGGTACACGCCCAGGTCGAGCAGCGCGCCGCCGCCCTGCGCGGGGTCGCGCAGCCGGTGGGTGGGAGGGAAGGGACCCGCGAGCCCGAAGTCCGCCTGGACGCTGCGGACCTCGCCGATCGCGCCGTCGTCGACCAGCGCCTTCAGCCGCCGCACCAGCGGGTTGCAGTACATCCACATCGCTTCCATCAGGAAGCGGCCGTTCGCGCGGGCGAGCGCGACCAGTTCCGCCGCCTCGCGCGCGTTCAGCGTGAACGGTTTCTCGCACAGCACGTTGCGGCCCGCCTCCAGGCACATCCCGGCTGCCCTGCGGTGCGCGGAGTGCGGGGTGGCGACGTACACCACGTCCACGTCCTCGTCCCGGGCGAGGGTCTCCCAGTCGCCGTACGCCCGCGGTATCCCGAACCGCTCCGCGAACGCCTTCGCCGACGCCTCGGTCCGTGAGGCCACCGCCACGACCTCCGCGTCCGGCAGATCGACCAGATCCGCCGTGAACGTCGCCGCCATCCCACCGGTCGCCAGAATCCCCCAGCGCACCTTCTGCCCGGTCACCGCTGACACCCTGCCCCACCCTCGCTCAGGTCGTTCGACTCGTTCGAGTCTGTTGGTTCTGTGTTCGTTCAAGACCGTACGAGCTGAGAGCATAGGTGCCGGATCTGTCGAAGAGGGAGGGGCACATGCCCGAGCGCGGGCCGTCCATACCGCACACACCGCCGCAACCGACCACCACCCCACAAACGAACACGCCGCACGCCGGCGACGTCGGGGACGTCCGCGGGGACGTCCGCGGTGCCCGCCGCGCCGGGCTGCTCGTCACGCTGCTCCTCGGCGGGCTGACCGCGACGCCGCCGCTGGCGATGGACATGTACCTCCCCGCGCTCCCGGAGGTCACCCGGGCCCTGAGCGCGCCCGCCGCCACCGTGCAGCTCACGCTCACCGCCTGCCTGGCCGGCATGGCACTCGGGCAGCTCGTGGTCGGGCCGATGAGCGACAAATGGGGGAGGCGGCGTCCACTGCTGACCGGCCTCGCCGTCTACGTCGTCGCCACCGCGCTGTGCGCGCTCGCGCCCACCGTGGAACTGCTGGTCGCCTTCCGGCTGGCGCAGGGCCTCGCGGGGGCCGCCGCGATCGTCATCGCCCGGGCCGTCGTACGCGACCTCTACGACGGTGTGGCCATGGCCCGCTTCTTCTCCACCCTCATGCTGATCTCCGGGGTCGCGCCCGTCGTCGCGCCGCTCATCGGCGGGCAGATCCTGCGGGTGACGGACTGGCGGGGCGTCTTCGTCGTGCTCACGGTGGTGGGGGTGGCGCTGGGCGTCGTCGTGTGGGCCAAGCTGCCCGAGACGCTGCCGGAGGGGGAGCGGCACGAGGGCGGGGTCGGCGACACGCTGCGCGCCATGCGGGGGCTGCTCGCCGACCGGGCCTTCACCGGGTACATGCTCGCCGGCGGATTCGCCTTCGCCTCGCTGTTCGCGTACATCTCCGCGTCGCCGTTCGTCATCCAGGAGATCTACGGGGCCTCGCCGCAGACGTTCAGCCTGCTGTTCGGGCTCAACTCGATCGGGCTGGTCGTGGTCGGGCAGATCAACGGGAAGGTCCTGGTCGGACGGGTGCGGCTGGACCGGGTACTGGTCCTCGGCCTCCTCATCGTCATCGCCGCCGCGACCGCGCTGCTGCTGATGTCCCTCGGCGTCTTCGGCGAGGTCGGGCTCGTGCCGGTCGCCGCCGCGCTGTTCGTGCTGATGTCGGCGATGGGCATCAGCCTGCCCAACACCCAGGCGCTCGCGCTGATGCGGGTGAAGAAGTCGGCCGGCTCCGCCTCGGCGCTGCTCGGCACGTCGTCCTTCCTCATCGGCGCCGTCGCCTCGCCGCTGGTCGGGATCGCGGGGGAGGACACTGCCCTGCCGATGGCCGTGGTGCAGCTCGTCGCGGCGGTGGTGGCGCTCGCCTTCTTCGCCGGGATGTGCCGTCGTCCTCCGGAGGGAGAAGAGAGCTGAGCACCCCGAGACTGCGTCACGGCACCCCGGAGCGGGCCGGGCTCGACCCCGAGCAGCTCCGCCGTGTCGTGGAAGAGGTGCACGGCCTTGTCGTCGGGGAGCGGCCCTGGGCGGCGGGCGCCGTCGTCGCGGTGGGGCGCGGGCCCGTGCTCGCCGTGGAGGAGGCGGCGGGGTGGGCCGTGCGCTACTCGGCCTACGACGCGCGCGCCGACGCGGGCGTGGAGCTGGCCGAGGGGGCGCGGGTGCCGATGACTGTCGGTACGCCGTTCGATCTGGCCTCCCTGACGAAGGTGTTCAGCGCCGTCGCCGCCGTGCAGCAGATCGAGCGGGGCACGCTCGGCATCGACGCGGAAGTCGGGGGGTACCTGCCGGACTTCCGGGCGGCGGCGGTGCACGGGATCACGGTGCGGCAGCTGCTCACGCACACGTCGGGGCTGCGGCCCGAGCTGCCGCTGTACGACTGCGCCGACGGGGAGGAGCGGCTGCGGAGGCTGCGGGCGGAGCCGCCGGTGGGGGTGCCGGGGACGTACTGCTACTCCGACCTGAACATGCTGCTCCTCCAGCACGTCCTGGAGCGCATCACCGGGCGGACGCTCGACGTCCTCGTCCGCGACGGGATCACCCGGCCGCTGGGCATGACGGCGACGCGGTTCGGGCCGTGCCCGGGGGCGGCGGCCACGGAGGACCAGCGGCGGCCTTGGGCCAAGGCGGACCGGGGGATGCTGCGGGGGGTCGTGCACGACGAGAACGCGTGGGCGCTTGGCGGGGTGGCGGGCCATGCGGGGCTGTTCTCGACGGCGCGGGACCTGGCGGTGTTCTGCCGGGCGCTGCTGGCGGGGGGCTCGTACGGGCCGGCGCGGATCCTCGGGCCGGACTTCGTGGAGCTGCTGCTGACCGGGCCGGGGCTGGGGTTCGCCCTCGACCAGCCGTGGTTCATGGGGGAGCTGGCGGGGCGGGGGGCGGCCGGGCACACCGGGTTCACGGGGACGATGCTGGTCCTCGACCGGGCGACGGACACGTTCGCGATCCTGCTGGCCAACACGGTCCACCCGCGGCGGCGGACGCCGGACAACGGGCCTCGGGCGGGGGTGGGGACTCGGGTGGCTCGGGCCGTACGGGTTGCCTCCGGCGGTTGAGCGGGGTGTCTGGTCGGTGGGGGTGCGGGTAGCGCGGCTGGTTCGGTGGTGGGTCGGGGCCGCGCCGGGAGCTGCGGGCCCCGTCCCGCCCAGCTGCGGGCAGTCGTGCCGCTGGGGCGGCACGGGTGGGCGCAGGCGGCACCCCGTCAGCGCCGGGCCGCGCACCCACCCCCGACGCCCACACTCACGCCGGGCACCCCGTCAGCGCCGGGCCGCGCACCCACCCCCGACGCCCACACTCACGCCGGGCACCCCGTCAGCGCCGGGCTGCGCACCCACCCTCCCCACGCCCCCGCGCCGCAGGCGACCCGCCCCATACAATGCACCGAGTGAACGACCCCGCCGAAACCCTGCGTGCCGCCCTCGCCGAGCTGGTCGACGGGCTGCCGCCCCGCCAGGCCGCGCAGGCCGTGGAGCGGCTGATCGCCAACTACCGCGGGGCCACCCCGACCGACGCCCCGATCCTGCGCGACCGCGCGGACGTCGTCGCCTACGCCGCCTACCGCATGCCCGCCACCTTCGCCGCCGTACGCTCCGCGCTCGCGGCGTTCGCGGACGCCGTGCCCGGGTGGGTGCCCGGCAGCCACGTCGACGTGGGCGGCGGGACCGGCGCCGCGACCTGGGCCGTCAGCGACACCTGGCCCGGCGCCCGCCCGGTGACCGTGCTCGACTGGGCCGAGCCCGCGCTCGCCCTCGGCCGGGAGATCGCCGGTGCCCTCCCGGAGCTGGACGGCGTCCGCTGGCAGCGCGCCCGCATCGGAGCGGCGCTCGACGTGGCGGGCACCGACCTCGTCACCGTTTCCTACGTGCTCAACGAGCTGACCGGCCCCGACCGCGCCGCCCTCGTCGACGCCGCCGCCTCGGCCGCGCAGGCCGTCGTGCTCGTGGAGGCCGGTACGCCGGACGGGTACGCCCGGGTCATCGAGGCCCGCGACCGGCTGATCGCCGCCGGGTTCCGGGTCGCCGCGCCCTGCCCGCACAGCGCCGCCTGCCCGATCGTGCCCGGCACGGACTGGTGCCACTTCGCGGCGCGGGTCAGCCGGTCCAGCCTGCACCGGCAGGTCAAGGGCGGCTCGCTCGCCCACGAGGACGAGAAGTTCAGCTATGTCGCGGCCGCCCGGTTCCCCGTCGAGCCCGCGCCGTCCCGGGTGGTCCGGCGTCCGCAGATCCGCAAGGGACAGGTGCTGCTCGACCTGTGCGAGCCCGACGAGCAGTTGCGCCGGCGGACGGTCACCAAGCGCCACGGTGACCTGTACAAGGCCGCCCGGGACGCTGACTGGGGCGATCCCTGGCCGTCGGGGGAGGTCAACTCGCCCGGCCAGTAGGGTTCCTGAGGGGAGGAGGGCGTATGGCAGTACCGAGCGTCGGGCGTCGGGAGACCGTCCTCCGTGCCGTCTCCGCCGCGCTCGCGGCGATGCGGCAGCTCACCGGGGGGCTCGGTACGGCGCTGCTCGCGTTCTTCCTGCTGGGCGCCATCGCCCTCAACGCCGTGGCCTGTCTGGTGGGTGCGGGGCTGTTGACGGCTCCGGTCGTGCTGCGCGCGCTGCACGCCCTGGCCGGGCGGGAGCGGGAACGGCTGGGGCGCTGGGGCGGCGAGGTCGTCGCCCCGGACCCGCCGCCGACCGGGCTGCGTCCCGCCCTGGCCGACCCGGTCACCCGGCGTGAGCTGCGCTGGCTGGCCCGGCACGGCACCCTGGGGCTGTTGTTGGGCCTGCTGGGGGTTCTGCTGCCGCTCTGTGCCGTCCGGGACACCACCTTCCCGCTGTGGTGGCGGCTCGGGCCCGGGGACGCCACGACCACGTCCGTGGGCATCGGCACCGCACATTCCTGGCCGGACGCCCTCGCGGCGGCGCTGCTGGGGGTGGGCTGGGTCGCGATCCTGCTCGGGCTGGGTCCGGGGCTGGCGCGGACGCAGGCGGGTCCGGGGCGGCGGCTGCTGGCGGCGGGGCCGGACGTGGACCTGTCGTTGCGGGTGGCGGAGCTGACGGCGACGCGGGCGGCGGCGCTGGACGCGCATGCGACGGAGCTGCGGCGGATCGAGCGGTCGTTGCACGACGGTGCGCAGAACCGGCTGGTTTCGGTGACGGTGCTGTTGGGTGCGGCGCGTCGGATGGCGGGGCGGGACCCGGCGGGGGCCGACGAGTTGCTGGAGCGGGCGCAGTCGGCGGCGGAGCAGGCGTTGGCGGAGCTGCGCGGGGTGGCGCGCGGGATCCTGCCGCCGGTGCTGGCGGACCGGGGCCTGGCGGGGGCGCTGTCGGGGCTGGCGGCGGACTGTGCGGTGCCGTGCCGGGTCGAGGCGGAGGTGCCGGGGCGGTGTGCGGCGTCGGTGGAGGCGACGGCGTACTTCGTGGTGGCGGAGGCGCTGACGAACATCGCGAAGCACAGCGGGGCCCGGCGGGCGTCCGTGACCGTGCGCGGGGGCGGCGGGCGGCTGCGGGTCCTGGTCGAGGACGACGGGCGCGGCGGTGCGGACGAGGGCGGTGGTTCGGGGCTGACGGGCATCCGGCGCCGGGTCGCGGCCCATGACGGTTCTCTCCGCCTGGCCAGCCCGCCGGGCGGACCTACGACTCTGGAAGTGGACCTGCCCTGTGGAACATGAAGCGGCCCTGCGGATCGTGATCGCCGAGGACGACCCACTGCTGCGCGAGGGGCTCGCCCTGCTGCTGCGCGCGGAGGGCCTGGACGTCGTGGCGACCGCGGACACCGCCGAGTCGGTGCTCGACGCCATCGACGAGCACGAGCCCGACGTGGCCGTCCTGGACGTACGGATGCCGCCCACGCACACCGACGAGGGCGTCCGCGCGGCCGTCGAGGCCCGGCGCCGGCGGCCCTCGACGGCCGTCCTGGTGCTGTCCGCGTACGTCGAGCAGTCCTTCGCCACCGACCTGCTGACCGGCGGGGTGGGCGGCCTCGGTTACCTGCTCAAGGAAAGGGTGGGACGGGTCGAGGAGTTCATGGACGCGCTGCGCCGGGTCGCGGCCGGGGGGACCGCCATCGACCCGGAGGTCGTCGCCCAGCTGTTCACCCGGACCCGGCAGGACACCCGGCTGGAGCGGCTGAGCCCGCGTGAGCGGGAGGTGCTCGCCCTCATGGCCGAGGGCCTGGGCAACGGGGCGATCGCCGCGCGGCTCGTCGTCACCGACGGCGCGGTCCACAAGCACATCCGCAGCATCTTCGCCAAGCTCGACCTGTCCCCGGCCGACCGGGTCGACCGGCGGGTGGCGGCCGTCCTGCACTACCTGGAGAACGCGCGCGCCCAGCCCCGCGGCTCGTCATGAGGGTTTCCCGGCGGTCGCCTTCCCCGTTCGGCGAGACGTACCGTCTTGTCAGCCTGGTAGCTTTGAGCCATGGCCGCCCAGAAACCCACCCACGCCCCGACTCCCGCTCCCGACAAGCCGCACCCCGACGTCAGCCGCCGCAGCCAGCGCTCCCGCCGGGCCATCTACGACGCGGCCCTCGCGCTGGTCGCCGAGGTCGGCTACCCGAGGACCACCATCGAGGGCATCGCGGCCCGCGCCGGCGTCGGCAAGCAGACGATCTACCGCTGGTGGTCCTCCAAGGCGGACGTCCTGCTGGAGGCGTTCCTCGACCTCGGCGACCGGGCCGTGCAGGAGGCGGGGGAGCAGGGCGTCGGCATCCCGGACACCGGCGACCTCGCCGCCGACCTCAAGAGCGTGCTGCGCGCCACCGTCGACGAACTGCGCGACCCCGGCTTCGAGGCCCCCTACCGTGCCCTCGCCGCGGAGGGCGTGGTCAACGAGCAGCTCGGGCGGACGTTCCTGACCGAGCTCCTGGACCCGTCGCTCCAGCTGTTCGTCGACCGGCTGCGCGCGGCCCAGGACGCCGGCCACGTCCGTGCGGACCTCGACCCGCGCATCGCGCTCGAACTCTTCGTCTCGCCGCTCGCCCAGCGCTGGCTCCAGCGCACGGCCCCGATCTCCCACGAGTACACCGACACGCTCGTCGACTACGCCCTCCACGGGCTCGCCCCGCGCTGACCGAATAATTCCGGCCAATCAGCCTGACCAGGGAAGTTTGTCCCTTCCCGACCCCGAAGCGCGCAATGGTGCGACGATAGGGCATGCTGGAGCGCACGACGGCGAGGCGAGGAGATTGATGAGCGCGGAGTTCGGCGGTCGGAGCGGTCTGCAGGGCAAACTCTCCTCGTGGCTGCGCGGACGCCGCCCCAAGGAGGCCGCCGGTGACGGTGGCCGGGAGGGTCTGCTGCTCGCCGCCGCCGGTGCGGGACTGCCGCTGGCGCCCGCCGCGCACCCGGCCGGATACCGCTGCTCCTGCGAGCGCGTCGGCTGCCCCACTCCCGCCCGGCACCCGGTGTCCTTCGCCTGGCAGACGCAGTCCACGACCGACCGCGCGCAGATCGAGCGCTGGGCCCGCCACCAGCCGGAGGCCAACTTCATCACCGCGACCGGCATGGTGCACGACGTACTGGACGTGCCCCTTCAGGCCGGTCGTGAGGCGCTGGAGAGGCTGCTCGACGCCGGTGTCGAGGTCGGTCCGGTCGCCGAGAGCGACGACGGCCGCATGCTGCTGTTCACCCTCACCCGGGGCACCCCCGAGGACGAGGACGAGTGGTGGCCCTGCGAGCTGGACTGCCACCCCGAGACGATGGACGAGCACCCGGGCCTGCGCTGGCACTGCCGCGGCTCCTACGTGCTCGTACCGCCCGCCCGGCTGCCCGGCGAGGACCGTACGGTGCACTGGGTGCGCGGCCCCGAGCACCCGCTGCCGGACCCGCTGACCCTGCTGGAGATCCTCACCGACGCCTGCGCCCGGTACGCCGGCGCGGACGGCGACCACGCGGGTGCCGTCTGGCCCCTGCGCCGCTGACCGCCGCCCGGGGCTACTCGCCCTTCGCCGACGTCAGGCCCTGGACCCGGCCCACGACCGACACCGGTCCGTCCGCCGGGTCGAGCGCCAGCTGGTTGGAGACGAACTCCATCGTCAGCGACTGCTTGATCTCGCCGTCCGTCAGCGCCAGCACGTCCTTGTTCGGCGTCGGCACGGCCGCGCCCCGCGCCGCCGTCTGCTTCTCGTAGTGGCGGGAGGTGAAGAACACCGCCGCCCCGCCGTCCTTCGTGCGCAGCGCCAGCGGCGCGTAGTCGCCGTTCGTCAACGGCTCGTCGATGTACTGGGTGGCCAGTCCGGGGCGCGTCGACCGCTTCTGACGCAACTCGCGCCAGGAACTGGTGTGGACTCCCTCGGCGAAGGCCTCGCCGCCGTCCTTCAGATACGTCGTGTAGCCCTTGCTCAGGTCGGCGGGGGGTATCGCCACGTCCGTGGAGTTCGCGGGGACGGCCTCGGCCCAGCCGTCCGCGTCGGTCTTGAACTCCGGCACCTTGTCCGGGGCGACCAGCGTCAGGTACGCCGCCTGCCAGGTCTCGTCCAGGCCGTGCTTGGTGAACACCAGCAGCCAGCGTGCCTCGCCGCCCTTGTTGCCCTTGGCGTCCGCGACGAACCAGCGCGGCCAGCCCGCCTTCTCCGGGATGGTGAACTCGGCGTCCGTCAGCTCCAGCGGAGCGTGCGACGGGTTGCCGTCCGGGTGGTTGGCCCGGCCCGCCTTCAGCCGCGCCGAGTCGATGGCGGCGAGGGCGCCCGTGGTGTGCTCGGCGTCCAGGGAGGCGTCGTACGCCTTGTCGGCCGCGTTGTACGCGGAGGTGAACTGCTGGAGCGCCTTCGCGGCCTCGGCCCGGGTGGCCGACGGCAGCACCTCGCGCTCACCGTGCACCACCACGCATCCGCTCGCCGTCAACGACAAAGCGGTCGCCGAGGCGGCCACCAGCGCGTGCTTGCCAAGCCTGCGGGGCCTACGAGGGCCGCGATCCCTGCTCATCAGGTTCCTTCACCTTCCCCTTCCCGGAGGCGAACCCTACCGGGGTGGGACGACGCCCGGACGCCGGGACCGGGTACCGCCGCCTCTCCGTGACCTCGCCGCCCCGACGTCAGGGGTCGCGGCGCGGCAGAACCAGCACGGCGCCCGTGCGCGGGTGCGGCAGCACCTCCACCGGCTGGTCGTAGACCTCGGAGAGCAGCTCCTCGGAGAAGACCCGCTCCGGCGGGCCGTCGGCCGCGATCCGGCCGGCCCGCAGGACCGCCACCCGGTCCGCGTACGCCGCCGCCAGCGCCAGGTCGTGCAGGACGACGACCACCGCGTCCCCGGCCCGCGCCCGCTCCCGGCACAGCCGCAGCACCAGCTCCTGGTGGCGCAGGTCCAGCGCCGCCGTCGGCTCGTCCAGCAGGAGCAGCGGGGCGCGTTGGGCGAGGACGCGGGCCAGCGCCACCCGGGCCCGCTCGCCGCCGCTGAGCGCCGAGAACGGGCGGCCGGCGAAGCCGGTGACCTCGGTGCGCGCCATCGCCTCGGCCACCGCCGCGTCGTCCTCGTCCGCCAGGTCGGTGCCCGCCCACGGGGCCCGGCCCATCCGGACCACCTCCTCGACCGGGAACGGGAAGGACAGCGACGCCGACTGGGGCAGCACGGCCCGGCGCAGGGCGAGTTCGGGCGCGGTCCAGTCCGTCACCGGACGGCCGTGGACCCGTACGACCCCCTGGGCGGCCGCGACGTCGGCGGCCAGCGTCCCCAACAGTGTGGACTTGCCCGCGCCGTTGGGACCCACCAGCGCGAGGACCTCGCCCGCTCGGACGGTGACGTCCACGCCGTCCAGGACCGGCCGGCCGCCGAGGTGGACGCGGACGCCCTCCGCCTCGGCGAGCACGTCGCCGGGCGCGGCCGGGGGCGGCGGCACCGGACGGGAGGGGACGAGGCGCAGCAGCCCTCTGGCGTGCGCGGTCCTCGTGCCTCTCGGGCGCATGGTGCTCCTCATGCCCAACCCCCTTGCCTGCGCCGGGTGCGGCGCAGCAGCCAGAAGAAGAACGGGCTGCCCAGCAGCGCCGTCAGTACTCCGAGCGGCAGCTCGGCGGGCTCGGCGACCGTGCGGGCCGCCAGGTCCGCGGCGAGCAGCACCAGCGCGCCGAGCAGCGCGCTGCCCGGGATCAGGAACCGGTGCCCCGGGCCGGCCACCATCCGCAGCAGGTGCGGGACGACCAGGCCGACGAAGCCGATGACCCCGGCCACGCTCACCGCCGCCGCGGTCAGCAGCGCGATCACCAGGACCAGCACGATCCGCAGCCGCTCCACGTCCACGCCCAGGTGCCGGGCCGGACGCTCACCGAGGGCCAGGAGGTCCAGGCGGCGGGCGTACAGCGGGGCGACGCCGAGCCCGAGCGCGGCGCACGGCAGGACCGCGAGCACCTTCGGCCAGGTCGCCTGGGCGAGCGAGCCCAGCTGCCAGAAGGTGATCTGGTTGACCGCCGCCGTGTCCGCGAAGAACAGGAACAGCCCGATCAGCGCCCCCGCGAAGGCGTTCACCGCGATGCCGGTCAGGATCAGCGTCACGACCTCCGTACGGCCGCCCGAGCGGGACATCGCGTAGACGACCAGGACGGTGATCAGGCCGGAGACGAAGGCGAAGACGGACACCGTCCAGTTGCCGAGGAGGTTCAGGCCGAACGCGATGGCGGCGACCGCGCCGACCGCCGCGCCGGAGGAGACGCCGATGACGCCCGGCTCGGCGAGCGGGTTGCCGAACACGCCCTGCATCAACGCGCCCGCGCAGCCCAGCGAGGCGCCGACCAGCAGCGCCAGCACGATCCTCGGGAACCGCACGTTCCACAGCACGGAGTCGGCCACCCGGTCCAGCTCCGTACCGCCGAGGCCGAGGTGGTGCAGTACCGAGCCCAGCACGTCGCCGACCGGGATCGGGTAGGCGCCGGTGCCGGCCGCGACCGGGACCAGGAGGAGGAGACCGGCGATCAGGGCGGCGGTCAGCAGCCAGCCGGTGGTGCGCCGGGTGCGAGGCGGGGACGCTTCGGCGGGCGCCTCGGGGCGTGCGGGCTTGTCCAGTACGGTCACCGCGCGCCGCCCTCGCCGTACAGCTGGGCCACGACCGACTTCAGCACCTGGTCGGTGCGCGGGCCGTAGTTGAGGAGCACGCCGTCCTCGACGGAGACGATCCTGCGGTCCATCCCGGCCGGGGTCTGGGCGACGCCGGGGATCTTCACCAGCCCGTCGACGCCGCCGACCGACTCCAGGCCCTTGCTCATCACGAGGATCGCGTCGGGCGCCGCCTTCACCAGTGCCTCGCTGGTGATCGCGGTGAAGTCCTTCTCCAGGCCCGAGGCCGCCCCGGCGTCCACCGCGCCGGCCGCCTCGATCAGCGAACCGGCACCGGAGTCCGCGCCGCCGATCAGGTAGACGGAGGCCGAGCCACGCAGGTACAGGAAGGCGACCCGGGGCTCCTCTCCCCGCGGGACGTCCTCGCGTACGGCCTCGATCCGCTGCTCGGAGCGCCGGGTCAGCTCCCGGCCGGCCGCCGGTACGCCGAGCGCGTCGGCGACCGCCTGGATGCGCGGGCCCACGTCGTCCAGGCCCTTGGCCGCCTCGACGAACAGCACCGGCACTCCGGCGGCGCGGATCTGGTCCACGGCCTCCTCCGGTCCGGTGGTGGTCTCGGCGATCACCAGGTCCGGCTTCAGCGACAGCACGCTCTCGGCGGAGACGCCGTGGCCCCGGGTGACCACGGGGAGCTTCGCCGCCTGTTCGAAGGTGGCGGTGACGTCCCGGGCGACGACCCGGTCGCCGAGCCCGAGCGTGAAGACGATCTCGCTGAGGCTGCCGGAGAGGGGGACGATCCGGTCGGCCCGCTCGACCCGCACCTGCTCGCCGTCGGCGGAGCGGACGGTCACGGGGAGCCTGGGCTCGGGTCTCTTCGCGAGCGGTTCCACCCGGTTGGGGATGGACCCGGCCGCCGCAGCGGCCCCCGGCTCGGTCCCGGTGCCTGACGAGGCTTCGGAAGAGCCTCCGCATCCAGTCGCGGTCAGGGTCAGGGCGAGCACGGACAGCACTGCTCCCGCCAGTCGGCCTCGCAAGCGTCGCACGGTTCCGTCCGTCCTTTCCTTCGACCGCCAGTATCAGTCGGCTAGAGCTTAGGTTAGCCTTACCTTCGTTCGCTACCGGCCCCCCGATCCGGAGGACTTCGCATGCCCGCCCGTCTTCGCGCCCTGGTCACCGTGTTGTGCGCGGCGGTTCTCGGAGCCCTGCTCCCCGCTGCCGCCGCGCACGCCGAGAGCCGGACCGTGCAGGGCGGACGGCTGGACTGGGGCATCAAGTCGTCGTTCCAGAGCTACGTCACCGGGCCCATCGCGAAAGGCGGTTACTCCCTGAGCGGGGGAGCGGCCACCGTCGGCGGCAGCACCTTCCGCTTCCACTCGGCGGCCGGCACCTACGACGGCGACACCGGCGCCTTCCACGCCGCCTTCTCGGGCGGCGTCCACTTCCTCGGCCACCGCACCGGCACGGGCGGCCACCAGCTCGACCTCACCCTCAGCCGTCCCACCGTGAGCATCTCCGGCTCCACCGGCACGCTCTACGTGGACGTCACCAGCAAGGCGAAGGACACCGGGACGGTCACGACGTCCCGTCAGGTGCCCTTCGCCGCGCTCTCCCTCGGCGGCATCGACATGCGGGGCGGCGGCAGCACCGTGGCCCTGAACAACCTGCCCGCCACCCTCACCGCCGAGGGCGCCCGGTCCTTCGCCGGGTACTACACCGCCGGCACCGCGCTCGACCCGGTGAGCCTGTCCGCCGACGTGAAGGCGGCGGCGCGGCAGCAGCCGGAGAAGCAGCCTTCGAGCACGCCCACCAAGTCACCGGAGAGCAGGCGGACTCCGGACGGCGCCATCGAGGACGGCGCCGTCGACTGGGGTGTGCGCCGCACCTTCCGCGAGTACGTCACCGGCGACATCGCCGACGGCAAGTGGGCCCTGACCGCGGGCGCCCAGGACGGCGGCGCCCTCTTCCGCTTCCCCGGCGGCGAGGGGACGTACGAGGACGGCGCCCTCACCGCGGCCTTCGACGGCGCGGTGCGCTTCACCGGCGCGCACGGCCTCGACCTGAGCCTGAGCGGCGTACGGGCCGAGGTCCAAGGCGGCGAGGGCACGCTCTACGCCGACGTGAAGAGCCCGGACCTGAACGGTGACAAGGTGCCCCTGGTCACCTTCACCACCGGGGACCTGAAGCCCGCCGACGGCCTGGTGAAGGTCACCGAGGCCCCCGCGAAGCTCACCGCGCACGGCGCCGAGGCCTTCGGCGGCATGTACCAGGCGGGCACCGAGATGGACCCGGTGTCCCTGGCCGTCGCCCTCACGGCCGACGCCGAACTGCCCGCCCTGCCCGACCTGGGCAGCGCCCCCACGGCGAGCGCGAGCCCGCAGCCGAAGAAGACCACCGGGCCGGACAACTCCGCCGAACCCCTCGCCGGCACCGCCGACGACGGTGACAACGGCGACTTCCCCGCACTTCCCGTCTCCCTCACGGCCGGCGCCCTGCTGCTGGTGGCCGCGGCCCTCGTGGCCGTCGCCGTCCGCAGGCGCCGCACCCGGCCCGCCGCGTCCCCCTCGGACGCGGACCAGGGCTGAACCCACGACACCGGCCGCCCACCGGCGGCCCGCCACCCAAGGAGAACCGAGCATGCCCGTCGGACGACGCCGCTCCACCGCACTCGCCGCCGCCGTGGCCACGGCCGCCGCACTCGGCGCCACCGCGCTGGCCACGGTCGGTACGACCACCGCCTCGGCCGCCGAGATGCCCCTCAAGGACTACGAACTGACCTGGGGCATCAAGCAGTCGTACCGCACCTACGTCGGGATGTTCGGCGGCTTCACCACGGCGGACGGCGCCTCGCAGGCCGCCGGAAACGGCGCCTTCACCTTCGTCGACGGCACCGGCACCTACGACACCACCGGCCACACCGTGGACCTCGCCTTCCAGGGCAGCCTGGTGAGCGCGTCCAAGGCGCACGGCTTCGAGGTGACCCTCACCGACGTGCGCTTCGACAGCAAGGCCGGTGAGATCACCGCCGACGTGAAGAAGGTCGACAGCTCCCAGGGGGCTCCGAAGACCACGGAGGGCGACGACGTCCCGCTCGCCACCGTCGCCGTGACCCGCGGCATGAAGGAGATGGCGACCACCCTCACGGCTGAGGCCGGGGAGTTTCTCGGCAGCCCGGATTACGCGGGCGCCGCGGGCGACCCGCTGACGGTGGTCGAGAAGACGCCGCCGACCACGCCGCCCGCCTCCCCGTCCCCCACCGAGGACCCGGAGTCGCCGGTGCCGTCCCCGTCGGCCACGGAGACCACCCCCACCACACCGCCGAAGACCGGGACGCCGGCGCCGGACCCGACGCCCTCGAAGACCACCGGCACGGGCCCGTCCACGTCCGCCTCCGCCACGGCCACGCAGGCCGCCACCAAGGGCGACATAGCCGACGGCACCCTCGGCTGGGGCGTGAAGCAGTCCTTCCGCTCCTACGTCACCGGTCCCGTGGCCAAGGGGAAGATCACCGTCTCCGGCGGCGCCGTCCAGGCGGCCGGCAACGGCGCCTTCACCTTCAAGGACGCCACCGGCACCTACGACACCGACGCCGACAAGCTCACCGCCGCCTTCCAGGGCGCCGTGAACTTCACGGGCCACGAGACGAACGGCACGTACGGCCTCGACCTGACCCTGAGCAACCTGAAGGCCACCCTGGACGGCGGCACCGGCACGCTCACCGCCGACGTGAACAGCCTCGGCACGCAGACCAAGGGTGTCGTCCTGGCCGACCTCAAGGCGAAGTCCGCCGACCTGACCGCCCGGAACGACGTCATCACGGTCGACGGCGTCGCCGCCACGCTCACCGAGGCCGGAGCGAAGGCCTTCGGCGACTTCTACACCGCCGGCACGGCCCTCGACGCCGTCGACCTGTCGGTGGCGCTGAGCGAGGACGCGCAGCTCCCGCCGGGCGGCGGCACGGGCGGCAGCGGCGGTTCGGGCACCACGGGTGGCACCGGCGGCGGTACGGGTTCGACGGCCGGAGGCACCGGGACGACGACCGGAGGCACCGGGTCCACCATCGGCGGCACCGGTTCCACCACGGGCGGCTCGACCATCGGCGGCGGCAGCCTCGCCTCCACCGGCTCGGACATCCCGGGCCCGGCCCTCGCGGGTGCGGCCGGCATCGCCGTCGCGGTCGGCGCGGGCACGGTGTTCGCGACGCGCAAGCGGCGCACGCAGGCGTAGGAGCCGGTCGGAGTCGGTCGGAAAGGCGTTGCGGGCCGGGGCGGCCCACCCTCGATACTGTCCGCATGCGACGGGCGGCGAGGGAACGGACACCGGGACCCCTGGTCCTGGACGTCCGGGGCCGCCCCGGCCCGCCCCCGCTGCGCTTCGTACGGCCGGACGACGGTGCCCCGCCCGCCCTCCACCAGGGCAACCGCCCGCTGTTCCTGGCCCGGTCCGCCGGCGACGGCTGCTGCCGCGAGCTGCACCTGCGCCGCCTGCCCGGCCACCGCTCCCCGCTGCCGCCGCTGCGCGCCGCGTCGATGCGCGAGCCCGCCGACTGGCGCCACCGATACGCCCGTTGGCTGGAGGACGCGTCCGGCGGTCCCCTGCACGACGGGCGTTGGGGGCTCACCGCGCGGGCGTCCTTCGCCCCCGGCATCTGGACCGAGGACTTCGTGCGGGACTGGCCGGACTGCGTCCTCGAACTGCTCTGCGGGGGCGGCTGGCACGGCGTACTGCCGCTGCGTCCCCTCTCCGGTCCCGACGCGCCGCGCGTGAAGGCGTACCGCAAGCACGCCCGGGACGGCACCCTCGCCCCCGTACTGCTGTGGTGGGTGTCCTTCCTCGACGGCTGGCTGATCCTCGACGGACACGACCGGGCCGTGGCGGCGCTGGCCGAGGGCCGGGAGCCGGAGTGCGTGGTGCTGGCCCGCCTGCCGGACGGGGCGCACTGGCGCCGGGAGGCGGACGAGCTCACCGCGGCGCACGAGGAACGCGCGGCCCGCCCCGCCGGCCTGGCCCGCGCGTACGCGGACACCCTCGCCGCCCTGCCGTACGACGAGGCACCCACGCCCCTCTGGCCGCCCACGCGCGATGCTTGAATGATCCGGTGACCGACTACGACGTACTGCGCGTCTTCTGCGCGCCGAACGGCGGATACGGCAACGAGCTCGGCGTGGTCCGGGACGGTTCCGTGCTGCCCGACCCCGCCGGACGGCAGGAACTCGCCGCGAAACTCGGCTTCAGCGAGACCGTGTTCGTCGACGACCCCGAGCGCGGCGTCGTCGACATCTACACACCCACCCTGCGGCTGCCGTTCGCCGGACACCCCTGCGTCGGCACGGCCTGGCTGCTCGACGTACCCGAACTCGTCACCCCGGCCGGGGTGGTGGGCGCCCGGCTGGACGGCGAGTTCAGCTGGATCGAGGCCCGCCCCGAGTGGGCCCCGCCGCGCACCCTGCGCCAGTACGCCTCCGCCGCCGAGGTCGACGACCTGGCGGTGCCGCCGCCGGGGGAGTGGGTCTACGCCTGGGCCTGGGAGGACGAGCCGGCGGGGCGGGTACGCGCCCGTGCCTTCCCGGGCCGCGACGACGGCATCGACGAGGACGAGGCGACCGGTGCGGCGGCGCTGCTGCTGACCGAGCGGCTGGGCCGGGCCCTGAACATCACCCAGGGGACCGGTTCGCAGATCCTGACCGCGCCGCAGCCCGAGGGATGGGTGGAGATCGGCGGACGGGTGCGCCTGGAGCGGTGACGGGCGCCGCCGTACGGGTGGAACAGCGTGTGCGCGCGGGCACGAGGGGTTAACTCTCGCCTGACCGTTCCCTCACGCGAGAGGAAATCCATGCGCATCCGCTCCGCCCTCGCCACCGTCCTGCTGACCGCCGCCATGACCGCCGGCGGTGCCGCGACGGCCACCGCCTTCGACGGCTCCCTGCACGGTGACGAGGACGCCACCTGCAGCCCGTACTTCGGCAGCGTCTCCACGGAGATCACCGGTAGCGACGTGACCTACGGCGGCATTAACTGCCGCAGCGACGACTACGACATCGACAACTGAGTCGGTCGGGCCGTTCGCACCCGGTCCCCCTCGGCCCAGGCGGCCGAGGGGGACCGGCCGTGTCCGTGTCCGGGTCGCTCACGCGGACAGCGGGAACTCCTCGCCCAGCGCCCGGAAGACCCCCGTGTTCAGCGCGAAGGCCCGCTTGCACTCGGCGACGACCCGCTGCTTGTCCAGGTCGTCCGCGTGGATGCCGTCCAGCAGCTCCCGGTACTCGCGCTTGAAGGCGGCCGGGTTGGTGATCTCCTCGAAGACGTAGAACCGGACCCCGTCGCCCTTCCTGGCGAAGCCCCACGTCCGCTCCGCCTTGTCGCGGATGATCTGGCCGCCGGACAGGTCGCCGAGGTAGCGGGTGTAGTGGTGGGCGACGTACCCCGCCGGCCAGCTCTCGGCGCACTCGCGCACCCGGGCCGCGTACTCCTCGGTCGCGGGCAGGGCGGTCAGCCCCGCGCGCCAGTCCGGGCCCCGCAGGTGCGCCAGGTCCCGCTCCAGCGACGCCAGCCGCATCAGCTCCGGCCGGACGAACGGCCCGGCGACCGGGTCCGACGCCAGCCGGTCGGCGCCGGCCTCCAGGGCCTCGTAGACGAACCACAGCTGCTCGGTGTAGCGCGCGTAGGCGTCGACGCCGAGCCGCCCGCCCAGCAGGTCGCTCATGAACGTCGAGGTCTCCGCCTCCACGTGCTGCTCGTGGGAGGCGGTGCGGATGAGCGTCGAGAAGGAGTCCATGAGCATGATTTTCTATGGTTAGGCTTACCTAAGTCAATAGCTTGCCGACGGCCTGTCGGTAAAAGCGTACCCACTCGGACGCGAAACGGCCCGCCCTCCGGGGAGAGCGGGCCGTTTCGGGGTGTGCCGAGGCTACGGAAGGGTCAGGATCTCGGCCCCGGAGTCGGTCACCACCAGCGTGTGCTCGAACTGCGCCGTCCGCTTGCGGTCCTTCGTCACGACCGTCCAGCCGTCGTCCCACATGTCGTACTCGTGCGTCCCGAGCGTCAGCATCGGCTCGATCGTAAAGGTCATCCCGGGCTGGATGACGGTGGTCGCGTGCGGGCTGTCGTAGTGCGGGACGATGAGCCCGGAGTGGAACGACGAGTTGATCCCGTGCCCGGTGAAGTCCCGCACCACCCCGTACCCGAACCGCTTCGCGTACGACTCGATGACCCGGCCGATGATGTTGATCTGCCGGCCCGGCCTGACCGCCTTGATCGCGCGGGCCAGCGACTCCCGGGTCCGCTCGACCAGCAGCCGGCTCTCCTCGTCCACGTCGCCGACCAGGTACGTCGCGTTGTTGTCGCCGTGCACGCCGCCGATGTACGCCGTCACGTCCAGGTTCACGATGTCGCCGTCGCGCAGCACCGTCGAGTCCGGGATGCCGTGGCAGATGACCTCGTTGACCGAGCTGCACAGCGACTTGGGGAAACCGCGGTAGCCGAGCGTCGACGGGTAGGCGCCGTGGTCGCACATGTACGCGTGCGCCACCCGGTCCAGCTCGTCCGTCGTCACGCCGGGCGCGATGAGCTTCGCGGCCTCCTCCATGGCCCGCGCCGCGATCCGCCCGGCCAGGCGCATCGCCTCGATCGTCTCGGGCGTCTGCACCTCCGGGCCGGTGTACGGCGTCGGCGCGGGCTTGCCGACATACTCGGGCCGCCGGATGTTTCCGGGCACGGAACGGGTGGGAGAGAGCTCCCCAGGTACGAGCAGCGACTGGCCAGAAGACATGACAGCGAGTCTAACCAGCGGGCATACGAGACCATGTCCCTGGCGAAAGGAGCCGGTCATGGCCCTGTTCAAGAAGCGCACGGTCGGAAAACCGGGCGAGTGGTACTACTGCCTGGAGCACCAGAAGGTCGAGGAGGGCCCGGACTGCCCGGGAAAGGACCGCTTCGGACCGTACGCCTCCCGCACCGAGGCCGAGCACGCGATGCGGACGGCCCGCGAGCGCAACCTCGAGTGGGAGAACGACCCGAAGTGGCACGACGCCCCGGCCGGACGGGCGGACGAGGACTGACGGTCAGCCCTCCACGGCCACGGCCGCAGACCCGGTCCCGGTCTCGGTCCCGGTGCCGGTCCCGGCGGCGGCTGCGCGCTCCTTGCGCAGCCGCACCGCGTGCTCGTTCGTCCGCACGTCGTACCGCATCATCGTCGGCAGGCACAGCGCCAGCAGCGCCACCGCGCCCGCGCACAGCAGCCCGCCCGACCACACCGACGCCCGCACCCCCGTGAGCGCCGCCGTGCCGCCCGCCCGGACCTGGCCGAGCTGCGGGCCCACCGAGTACGACAGCAGCTCGATGCCGGCGAGGCGCCCGCGCAGCTCGTCCGGGATGGTCTGGTTCCACATCGCGCCGCGGAAGATGCCGCTCACCATGTCGCAGGCACCGGCGAGGACGAAGCACAGCAGCACCAGCCACACGTTCCCCGCGATGCCCGCGGCGGCGATCGCGAGGCCCCACCCGACCGCCGCCAGCACCACCATCCGCCCGTGCCGGTGCACCCGGGACGTCCAGCCGCTGCTCACGCTCACCAGCAGCGACCCCGCCGGAATCGCGGCGTACATCAGCCCGAGTGACCACTCGGCGTCCAGCTCGTCCGCCAGGAACGGCAGCAGGGCGAGCGGCATCGCCAGGAACATCGCGGCCAGGTCGACCGCGTACGTGCCCAGCAGTTCCTTGCGGTGCCACGCGTACCGGGCGCCCTCCGCGATCGCCGCCCACGACGGCCTGCGTGCCTCGTGCGAGGCGGGGGAGGCGGCGAGGCCGGTCACCAGGACGAGGGAGAGGAGGAAGGTGAGCAGGTCGACCGCGTACGCCCAGCCCAGCCCCGCGTACGCCACCACCACGCCGGCCAGCGCCGGGCCGGCGATGCCGCCCACCTGCCAGCGCAGCGCGTTCAGCGAGGCGGCGGCCGGCAGGTGCTCGTGGGCCACGATGCGCGGGATCAGCGCGTCCAGGGCCGGGCGCTGGACGGCCGCGAGCGCCGAGGTGAACGCGGCGATCACGTACAGCGGCCACACGGCCGGGCTCGGCAGCAGCGCGTTGACCAGCAGCGCCGCGGACAGCAGGCCCTGACCCGCCTCCGTCCACACGATCAGCTTCCGCTTGTCCAGGGCGTCGGCCAGCGCACCGCCGTACAGCCCGAACACCACCAGCGGCACAAGCTCCACGGCGCCGATCGCGCCCACGGCCGCCGCCGACCCCGTCAGCTCCTTGATCTGAACGGGCAGCGCGACCAGCGTCAGGAAACTCCCGAAGTTCGTGATCAGTCCCGAGACCCACAGCCGCCGGAAGTCCCGCGAGGCCCGCCAGGGGGAGAGGTCGGGCAGCAGGGCGCGCAGGCCGGTGGGCCCGGCAGCGGGTGCGGGGGTGTCGTCGGTCACGAGGGGTCATCGTCGGCCGGTGCACGGGCGTGGGCAACCGGTTTTCCGGGTGCCAGCCTCCGTCACCAGCGCGACGGGGGCGGGGCCGTCAGGTGGTCGGCCAGGCGGGACAGGCGGTCGCGGAAGCGGCGGGGGCCGCGCGGGGGCGGTACCGCGTTCTCACCGGCCGCCGCGCTGACCAGGTGCTGCACCGTGTCCAGGTCCAGCTCGGCGCCGTCCGGCACGGTCAGCGTCTCGTGCGCCATGGCCGTCAGCTCCCGCTCGCCGCCGCCCAGCGCCAGCACCGTGGCGCCGGCCCGGCGGGCGTCGTGCACCCGTTCCAGGAGCGGGGCGCCGGGGTCGTCGGGCGTCACCACGAGCAGCGTCTCCCCACGCCGGGCCGCCGCCAGCCGGCCGAGACCGACGGCCAGGTGTGCCGGGTCCGAGGGGCGCGCGTCGTGCCGTACGAGGGTGGGGGCCAGCTCCGGCGTCCCCGACCAGGCGGCCTCGTCCACCAGGTGCGCCGCCAGGTGCCAGGGCTCGTACCCGGCCGTCCCCACCAGCAGCAGCCCGCCCCCGTGCGGCACCACCGACCCCCTGAGCGCCCCCGCGAACCTCCGGGTGGCCCCCAGCCACTCGGTCCCGGCGAGCACTTCCCGCAACAGCGCGACCCGTACGGCGTCCATGCGCCCGCATCCTGCCGCAACCCGACCCACGCGGCCCGCCGTTCGCCCCGGATTCGCCCGACCCGGGGACGGGCGGAACGGCCCGGGAGACCGGTCCGGTGGTGTCCGGCGCTGGGTGGGACCTCGCCCCGCCCGGCGGCCGGGGCGGACGTAGGGTCGGCCCATGACCTCTACCGACAGTGCTGCACAGAAGGCCCCCGCCAAGGACCCCTGGGACCTGCCCGACGTCTCCGGGCTGGTCGTCGGCGTGCTCGGTGGCACCGGCCCCCAGGGCAAGGGCCTCGCCTACCGCCTCGCCAAGGCCGGCCAGAAGGTGATCGTCGGCTCGCGCGCCGCCGAGCGTGCCGAGGCCGCCGCCGAGGAGATCGGGCACGGCGTCGAGGGCGCCGACAACGCCGAGACCGCCCGTCGCAGCGACGTCGTGATCGTCGCCGTGCCGTGGGACGGCCACGGGAAGACACTCGAGTCCCTGCGCGCGGAACTGGCCGGCAAGCTCGTCGTCGACTGCGTCAACCCGCTCGGCTTCGACAAGAAGGGCGCCTACGCGCTCAAGCCCGAGGAGGGCAGCGCCGCCGAGCAGGCCGCCGCGCTGCTGCCGGACAGCCGGGTCACCGCCGCCTTCCACCACCTGTCGGCGGTCCTCCTCCAGGACCCCGCCATCGACGAGATCGACACCGACGTGATGGTGCTCGGCGAGGAGCGGGCGGATGTGGAGATCGTGCAGGCCCTCGCCGGGCGCATCCCCGGCATGCGCGGCGTCTTCGCCGGGCGGCTGCGCAATGCCCACCAGGTCGAGTCGCTGGTCGCCAACCTGATCTCCGTCAACCGTCGCTACAAGGCACACGCCGGGCTCCGCGTCACCGACGTGTGAGGCGATGGGGGACACTGGTGGGAGCCGGCCGCGCCGGCGCAGTACCCGCACGTGTCCCCCGACAGGAGCCCGCCCCATGCCCCGCCTCGCCCTCTACGCCCTGGTCGTCTGCGTCCTCGCGGTGGCCGCCGCCGTCGTCTCCTTCGTGCAGGGCAGCGTCGTCATCGGCGTCGTGTGGGTGCTGCTGTCCGGCGTGTCGTCCAACATGTGCTGGTACTACGTGAAGCGCGGCCGGGACACCCGGCGCGCCACCTCCGTCACGGGCTGACCGTGCACAGCTCGTCCGTCTGCCAGAAGCGGTACAGCTCGAAGCCGCAGTAGGTGTCGATCTCGCCGATCCCGAGGGACCGCAGGATCGCGTCGATCGCGTCGAAGAACACGCCGTTGACCGCCGGGATCCACAGCAGCGCGAACACGATCAGCAGCCCGAACGGCGCCAGCGGCTCCACCTGCCGCCGCACGTTGTACGACAGCCACGGCTCGATCACCCCGTAGCCGTCCAGACCGGGCACCGGCAGGAAGTTCAGGATCGCCGCCGTGACCTGGAGCAGCGCCAGGAAGGCCAGCGCGATCCGGAAGTCGCGCGGCACGCCGTCCAGCGCGTCCAGCCAGAACGGCGCCGTGCACACGACGGCGAACAGCACGTTGGTCAGCGGGCCCGCGGCCGAGATCAGACTGTGCCGCCAACGTCCCCGGATGCGCCCGCGCTCGATGAAGACCGCACCGCCCGGCAGACCGATCCCGCCCATGATCACGAACAGCACCGGCAGCACGATGCTCAGCAGGGCATGTGTATAAGCGAGGGGATTGAGGCGCAGGTAACCCTTGGCCACTACGGTGATGTCTCCCGAGTGCAGCGCGGTGCGGGCGTGCGCGTACTCGTGCAGGCAGAGGGAGACCACCCAGGCCGAGGTGACGAAGAGGAAGACGGCAAGGCCTGGAGCCGACGCGAAGCCAGTCCACAGCGCCCAGCCGGTGACTGCTGTGACGGCGACAATCCCAAGGAAGACAGGACTGATCCGCTGTTCGCTCGTTCGAGAGGCGGTTGTCATGAGTGAGGCTCCTGGGACGTAGCGGCCGAACTGTTGGGAACTTCGGTCGTGATGGGGATCACGAGGACACCGTCGAGTGGAGGCGTCTACCCCACTGACTTCGCAAGACGCTCCCGGAAATCGTCGGGGATCTCCAGAGCATGGCCACCGCCTTCCTGCGGGTGGCATCTGACCGTGACGCCGGCCTGCGACAGGTCCTCACCGAGTTCCGTGACGGTCATGTCCTGCCACCGCTCGGCGAAGGTGGTACCGAGTGGCACAAACCGCCAGTGGTCCTGATCGACGTCGGGTGACGGATGCGTCGATTCATCCCACGTCCCAGCACATCGGACGTACACGCGGCGAGTGACCGGCACATCTCCGACTGCCTCGACCAGCATGTGCCGGATGGGGATGACGATCTCCTCCATGGGCGCGAACACGTAGCCCGGACACGCCGGGGAGCCGACGCGTGAAAGGCAGCGGATCTTCTCGGTGACCCGGAAGGTTCCATCCTTACGTCGTTTCCGGGAAGTGTGCAGTTGGAGGTTCTTGCCGCACCCCCCGCACTTGATCACATTGAGGAGTGGAGTCCTGGGTGCAGTGGAGCGGCGGGTGACCGGCGAGGCGGAGCGTGCCAGAGCGTCCTGAAGGCAGTCGAAGACGTCCTGGTCCAGCACCGCTTCGGCTACGCGGACGGGACACCCGTCCCGGTCACGGACCAGGACACGCCTTTTGTACTTCTTCCCGGGGACGTCCTCACTACGTGTCTTCCAGCCGAGGAGGGTGGGAGAGGTGAGGATTCCCTTCAGCGTGCGGGGATACCAGACGAAGTCCTTGCCGGACTTGTTCCGTTGGTACGTGTCTGCCGGGGAGGGGAGCCCACGTTCCTCGAAGTCCCGGCAGATGGCATTGACCGGCTCGCCGTTGATGACCCGTCGGGCTGCTTCCCGGACGATGTTCGCTGTCTGGGGGTTGACCTCCAGGTACCGTGCGCCGTCCTTCGGGTAGGTGCGATAACCGAACGGAGGCGAACTGCCGCCCCATCGTGTCGACGTGAGCAGGTGGGCACGAGACGATGCGACCCGTTCGGCGGCGGCCTGGGCTTCCATCTGCGCAAATGTGGCGATCATGGTGGCTGCCTCCTGTCCGGCCGAACTCGTGAGGTCGAAGGGTTCGGTGGCGGAAACCAGCCCTTTGCCGCCATGACTCACGGTCCACTCGATCATCCGGTGCAGGTCGCCGACCCGGCGGACGAACCGATCGAGTCGCCAGAAGACGATGACGTCGAACTCTGGGGCGCGATCGAGCCACCGGGACAGTTCCGGACGTTTCCATGGTGGTACCGCGCTGGCGGACACGGAGAGGTCTTGAGCGATACCTACGACCTCCCAGCCATGCGATTCGCAGAACGACCTGCATTCTTCAAGCTGCCGTTCGGGGCTGGCCGTCGAATCGGTCTGGACGGTCAATCGGACGGCGATGAGTGCCCGGGGGGATCGTGCCATGGAGTCACGTTAGCGTGTGTGTACCTAAAGAGCTGAGGGTTGCGTAAACCTTACTCGATCCACTCTGATGGCAAGGACGCTCTCTCCTGGTTCGGAGGGCGGGCGAGAATGGACCCCGTGCGCTATCGCATTCTCGGCACCACACAGGTACTCCGTCCCGACGGCACGGCCGTCCCGCTCGGCGGGGCGCGGCTGCGCGCGCTGCTGACCGTCCTCGCGCTCAGGCCCGGCCGCGTCGTGCCCGCGGGGCTGCTGGTGGAGGAGGTGTGGGCGGGCGACCCGCCCGCCGACGCGCCGGGTGCGCTGCAGGCGCTGGTCGGACGGCTGCGCCGGGCGCTCAGTGCGGACGCGGTGGCTTCGGCCGACGGCGGCTACCGGCTCGCCGCGGCCCCCGATGACGTCGACCTGCACCGCTTCGACCGGCTGGCCGGCGAGGGTACCCGCGCCCTGGCCGACGGCGACCCCGCCAAGGCGGCCGTCGTGCTCGACGACGCCCTCTCCCTGTGGCGCGGCCCCGCCCTCGCCGACCTGCCCGACCGCACCGCCGAGGCGGCTCGTTGGGAGGTGCGGCACCTGGACGCCCTGCGCGCCCGCCACGCCGCCGCCCTGGTCCTCGGGCGGGCCGAGCACTCCCTGCCCGAGCTGACCGCGCTGTGCGACGGCCACCCCCTGGACGAGCCCCTCCAGGCCCTGCGGCTGCGCGCCCTGCGCGACACCGGCCGCACCGCCGAGGCGCTGGCCGCCTACGAGGCCGTACGCCGACTCCTCGCGGACCGACTCGGCACCGATCCAGGGCGCGAACTTCGGGCCCTGCACAGGGAACTGCTCAATCCAGCGACGCCAGTGCCCCCCGAGACGACCGCGTGTCCCGCGACAACCGCGACGCCTAGGACGCCCGCGACGCCCGCGACGCCCGGGGCGACCGCCACGTCTGCCGCGCCCGACGCACTCACCGCGACCGAGGGCCGTGACGCCCCGGTCGCTCCGGCCGCCCCCCGCCCCCGCGGCAACCTCCGCGCCCGGCTCACCTCCTTCGTCGGCCGGGACGCCGACCTGGACGTCCTGCGTGCCGACCTGGCGGCCACGCGGCTGGTCACCCTCCTCGGACCAGGCGGTGCCGGCAAGACCCGGCTGTCGCAGGAGGCCGCCGAGGGGGTCGGGGAACCGGCGCGGGACGGCGCCTGGCTGGCCGAGCTCGCCCCCGTCGACGACCCCGGCGCCGTACCGGAGGCCGTGCTGACCGCGCTCGGCGCCCGCGAGACCGTGCTGTACGGCGCCGGCGCCGAGGAGATGCGGGCCGTCGCCGCCACCGACCGGCAGGCCACCGCCGTCG
Organism: Streptomyces sp. AC602_WCS936; assembly: GCF_019049125.1. Taxonomy (NCBI): domain Bacteria; kingdom Bacillati; phylum Actinomycetota; class Actinomycetes; order Kitasatosporales; family Streptomycetaceae; genus Streptomyces; species Streptomyces sp. AC602_WCS936. The sequence goes on from NZ_JAGMUF010000090.1 coordinate 549,715, forward strand.
AGCGCCTCGTCGAGCACTGCGGCCGGCGCCGCATGCTGATCGTCCTCGACAACTGCGAGCACGTCGTCGACGCCGCCGCCCGCCTCGCCGAGGACCTGCTCTCCCGCTGCCCGAACCTGACCGTCCTCGCCACCAGCCGTGAACCCCTCGGCGTACCCGGGGAGCTGCTGCGGCCGGTGGAGCCGCTGCCCGAACCGGCCGCGTTGCGCCTGCTCGCCGACCGGGGAGCCGCCGCCCGCCCCGGTTTCCGCCCCGACGCCGACGAGGAGACCGCGCACGCCTGCGCCGAGATCTGCCGCCGCCTCGACGGCCTGCCGCTCGCCATCGAACTGGCCGCCGCCCGGCTGCGGATGCTGACCCCCCGCCAGATCGCCGACCGCCTCGACGACCGCTTCCGCCTGCTCACCTCCGGCAGCCGCACCGTCCTGCCCCGCCAGCAGACCCTGCGCGCCGTCGTCGACTGGTCCTGGGAGCTGCTGGACGAGGAGGAGCGGGACGTGCTGCGCCGCCTGTCCGTCTTCGCGGGCGGCTGCGACCTGGCCGCCGCCGAGGCCGTCTGCGGGCCCGCCGCCCTCCAGGCGCTGGGCTCCCTCGTCGACAAGTCCCTGGTCGTGGCCGCGCCGTCCGGGAGCGACGGCATGCGCTACCGGCTCCTGGAGACCGTCGCCGAATACGCCGCCGAACGCCTCGACGAGACCGGCGGCCGGGCCGCCGCCGAGCGCGCGCACCTGACGTACTACCGCGAACTCGCCCGCACCACCGACCCGTTGCTGCGCGGCCCCGAGCAGCTCACCGCCATCGAGCGGCTGGAGCGCGAGTACGAGAACCTGCGTACCGCCCTGCGCCACGCCATCGCCGAGCGCGACGAGCAGGAGGCGCTGAGCCTGGCCCTGTCGCTGGTCTGGTACTGGCAGATGCGCGACCTGCGGGTCGAGGCCCGGAACTGGTTCAGCGAGATCATGACCCTCGGCCCGGACCCGTTCGCCGAGCCGGTCCGCCCCGCCGAGCCGGTGTGGGAGCGGTGCACGGCCGCCCCGCCCCCGATGACCGGCGAAGTCCTCGCCGAGGCCCGGCGCGGCGTCCACCTCGCCCACCTCGCCTGCATGGACACCGAGCTGGACGCCTGGCAGAACCCGGCGGCCAGACGGAAACTGCGCGTCATCTCCGAGACGTACGAACCCGGCATGCCCCAGACCTGCACCCCGCCCGGCCTGCTCTGGTTCTTCGCCGTGATGCTCTCCGGCGACATGGAGCGCCTGCGCGTGATCATGGACGCCGCCGTGCGCACCTGCCGCGAGACACCGGGATACGACTGGGCGCTGGCCGGCAGCCTCCAGATGCGCGCCAACTTCCTCGCCAACCGCACGGAGTGGGCGGGCGACGCGGCCGCCGACGCCGACGAGGCGCTGGAGATCTACCGCCGCCTCGGCGACGCCTGGGGCACCGCCGAGGCGCTCTCCGCCCGCGCCGAGGCCCGGGAGCGCAAGGGCGAGTTCCGGCTCGCCGCCGCCGACTACCGGGCGGCCGCGCGGCACGCCGAACGGCTCGGCGCGCACGCCCAGGTGGACGTCCTTCAGGCCCGCCTCGGCAGCGTGCTGCTGGAGGCGGGCGACGGGGAGGAGGGCGAGCGCATCCTGTACGCCGTGATCGACCGCACCGACAGGGCCGGGCACAGCGGCGCCATGCCGGCCGCCCGGCTCTTCCTCGCCGGCTGGCTCGGCATGACCGGCCGCACCGCCGAGGCCCGGGTGCAGCTGCGGCTGCTGCGCGAGGACTTCGCCATCTCCCACTTCATCGTCTTCGACGCCTTCATCCTCGCGGCCGAGGCGTGGATCGCCACGCTGGAGGACCGGCACGAGGAGTGCCTGGACAAGGTCCGCAAGGCGCTGGAGCGGGCCGAGGACCCGCTGTCGGCGGCCATCGCCCCGCACATGCGCTCCGGATACCTGACCATCGCCGCGATGGCGCTGGCCCGCGCGGACGGCGGGCGCCGGGCCGCCGATGCCGCCCGCTGCATCGGCGCCGCCGAGGCGATGCTGCCGCCGGAGCACGTCTCGATGGGCCTGGAGCGGGACGCGCGCGTCCGGGCCACCGCGCGGGTGCGCGAGGTGCTCGACGCCGAGGCGTACGAGGCCGCGTACGCGGAGGGTGCCGCCCTCTCCCCGCGGGAGGCCGTCGCCCTCGTCTGACCCGGACACCACGTCACTGCGGACGGCTCACGTCTTCGTACGGAACTTGTGGATCGCGACCGGCGCCATCACCGCCGTGATCGCCACCGACCAGCCCAGCGTGATCCACAGGTCGTGCGCGACCGGACCGCCCACCATCAGACCGCGCGCCGCGTCGGCGAGCGTGGACAGCGGGTTGTAGTCGGTGAAGGCCTGCAACCAGCCCGGCATCGACTGCGTCGGCGCGAAGATCGACGAGCCGAACTGCAGCGGGAACAGCACCAGGAAGCCCATGGCCTGCACGGACTGGGCGTTCTTCAGGACCACGCCCAGGGTGATGAACACCCACATGATCGACGAGGCGAACACCGCCGACAGGCCCACGGCCGCGAACAGACCGGCCCAGTTCTCGATGTCGAAGCCGACCAGGACGGCGACGATCATCAGCACCGCCGTCGCGAACAGCATCCGCAGCATCTCCACGGCGATCTTCGCGAAGAGCACCGAGCCGCGCCCGATCGGCAGCGACCGGAAGCGGTCCATCACACCGGAGTTGAAGTCCTGGCTGAAGCCGGTGCCGACGCCCTGGGAGAGCGTCATGCTCATCATCGCGATCATGCCGGGGATCACGTACTGCACATAGCCGTCCTGGCCGCCGCCCAGGGCCTGGCCGATCGAGCCGCCGAAGACGTACACGAACAGCAGGGTGAAGACGACCGGCATCAGCAGCGCGTCGAACATCGACTCCGGGTCCTGCCGGATCCACAGCAGGTTGCGGCGGACCAGGGCCCCGGTGTGCCGCACGTGCCCGCGCGGCGAGATCCGGGCGTCGGGAGCCGGGGTGGGGGTGATGGTGGCGGCGCTCATACGGCGACCTCCTCGCGGGCGTCTTCGGTGCTGGGCGCGGGGTCCTGCGGGGCACTGGCGCGGTGGCCGGTGAGGGACAGGAAGACCTCGTCCAGGCTGGGCAGTTCGGTGGTGACGGAGGAGACGGTGATCCCGCGCGCGCTGACCGCGCCGACCACCGCGGTCAGCTGCTCGTCGCTGAGGATCGGCACCAGGACGGCGCCGCGCTCCACGTCCACGGTGGAGCTGGCGAGCCCCGTGATGCCCAGCTCGTCCAGGTAGGAGGCGAGCGGGCGCAGCTGGAGCGGGTCGGCCGGGCGGACGCGCAGGGTGCGGCCGCCGACCTTGGCCTTCAGGTCCTCGATGCCGCCGTTCGCGATGACCTTGCCCCGGTCCACGACGGTCAGCTCGGAGGCGAGCTGCTCGGCCTCCTCCATGTACTGCGTGGTGAGCAGCACGGTGACGCCGTCGCCGACCATGCGCTTGACCTCGTCCCACACCTCGTTGCGGGTACGCGGGTCCAGTCCGGTGGTCGGCTCGTCCAGGTACAGCACCGCCGGGTGCCCGATCATGGAGGCGGCCAGGTCGAGGCGGCGCCGCATGCCGCCCGAGTAGGTGGACGCGGGCCGCTTGGCGGCGTCGGTGAGCGAGAACCGCTCCAGCAGCTCGTCGGCCCGCCTGCGGGCGTCCTTGCGGGACAGGTCGAGCAGGCGCCCGATCATGTAGAGGTTCTCCCAGCCGGGGAGCTTCTCGTCCACGGACGCGTACTGCCCGGTGAGCCCTATCGCCCGCCGCAGCTGCCGGGGCTGCCGTACGACGTCGTAGCCGGCGACGTGCGCCTGGCCGGAGTCGGGCGTGATGAGGGTGGACAGGATGCGGACGAGGGTGGTCTTGCCGGCCCCGTTCGGCCCGAGCACACCCATCACGGTGCCCTCGCGCACGTCGAGGTCGACGCCGTCCAGTGCCTTGGTCTCGCCGTAGTGCTTGACCAGCCCCCGCACGGTGACCGCGCTGCCCGCGACGGTCGGGGGGTTGCCATCGATTCGCTTCATGCAGACGACGTTGTCAGCACCTGCCGACAAACCACCGACATCCCGCCGACACTCCACCGCCAGGACGGTGGCGGCACCGACATCCCACCGACACCGCCGGGACGGCGACCGGCCCCGCCGACGGGGGAAGATCGGCGGGGCCGGTGTGTGGTGCCGCGATGGTTCAGTGGACGGAGTGTTCGTCCTGCGGGAACGTTCCGCCGACGACGTCCTCGGCGAAGGACTTCGCCGCGTCGCCGATGACCTGGCGCAGGTCGGCGTACTTCTTCACGAACTTCGGCACCCGGCCGCCGGTCAGCCCCAGCATGTCGGTCCACACCAGCACCTGGGCGTCCGTGTCGGGCCCGGCTCCGATGCCGACCGTCGGGATGTGCAGCGACCGCGTCACCTCGGCGGCCAGCTCGGCCGGCACCAGCTCCAGGACGACCGCGAAGGCGCCCGCGTCCTGCACGGCCTTGGCGTCGCGCAGCAGCTGCTGGGCCGCCTCCTCGCCCCGGCCCTGCACCCGGTAGCCCATGGCGTTGACGGACTGCGGGGTGAGGCCGATGTGCGCCATCACCGGGATGCCGGACTCGACCAGCAGCCGGATCTGTTCGTGCGACCGCTCACCGCCCTCCAGCTTCACGGCCCCGACGCCCGCCTCCTTCACCAGCCGGGTCGCCGAGCGCAGCGCCTGCACCGGGCCCTCCTGGTACGAGCCGAACGGCAGGTCGCCGACGATCAGGGCGCGCGAGGTGCCCCGTACGACCGCGGCGGACAGCATGGTCATCTCGTCGAGGGTGACCGGCACGGTGGTGTCGTAGCCGAGGTGGCAGTTGCCCGCGGAGTCGCCGACGAGCATGACCGGGATGCCGGCCTCGTCGAAGACGGACGCGGTCATCGCGTCGTAGGCGGTGAGCATGGGCCACTTCTCGCCGCGCTCCTTGGCGGCGGCGATGTCCCGGACGGTGATACGACGGTTGCTCTTGCCCCCGTACAGTGCCTTGTTCCCGTCGGCGGGCCGGCTCTGTGGCGTCTGGGCAGCCGAAAGCTGCGTCATGGCAACGGCTCCTTCATGTCATCTCGAGGCGCCCTCACGGCGTCCCCGGATCCCTTCCATGGTGGCACTTACCGCGCCCCGGCGGCTAGTGGACCCCCGCCACGGGCCCGGAGCGCCCCCTGCGCCGGGCGGGGCGAATGTGCTCGTTCTGTCACAGAGCCGCCCACGGCGGCGGCGTCCGGAACTCCGGACGCCGCCCCGTACGTCCTCGTGCCCGTACGGCCGTCCAGGGACGGCAGGAACGGAACCGATCATCCCCTAGGGTGCTGAGTCACGGGGGGCGACGGTGTGCACGGCAGGCAGTGAGGCGACGGTATGGCGCAGCAGGCGTACATCACGGAGACGGACGACGGCGGCTCGGGGCCCGAGCCGCGGGTGACCCGGATTCGGCGCCTGTACGACCGGGCGGTCGCCGGGTGGCGAGGCGACCGGCGGATCTGGCGCCGGGGCCTGATCACCGCGGCGGTGGCGGTGATCCTGGCGGGCGTCATGGCGGCCCACTCCCACATCCCGAACGCCATCGGCAACCTCGGCAGCCTCACCGAGACCTTCCTGCCGTGGTTCGGCCTGCTGATCCCCGTCCTGCTGGTGATCGCGCTCGCCCGCAAGTCGGCGACGGCGCTGATCGCGCTGGTGCTGCCGGTCAGCGTGTGGCTCAACCTCTTCGGCGGCCTCCTCTTCGACAAGACCGGCGCCGGCGGCGACCTCACCGTGGCCACGCACAACGTCAACGCCGACAACGCCGACCCGGCCGGCACCGCCCGCGCCGTGGCCGCCGCCGGCGCGGACGTGATGGCCCTGGAGGAGCTGAAGGCGACCGCGGTGCCGACGTACGAGGCGGCACTGGAGGCGAAGTACCCGCACCACGCCGTCGTCGGCACGGTCGGGCTGTGGAGCAAGTACCCGCTGAGCGACGTGAAGCCCGTCGACATCCAGCTCGGCTGGAAGCGCGCGATGCGCGCCACCGTCGCCACGCCCGCCGGGCCGGTCGCCGTGTACGTCGCCCACCTGCCCTCCGTACGGGTGAAGCTGGAGGCCGGCTTCACCGCCCGGCAGCGGGACAAGAGCGCGAACGCCCTCGGCGAGGCCATTGCCGACGAGAAGCTGGACCGCAAGATCCTGCTCGGCGACCTCAACGGCACCATGAACGACCGCGCCCTCACCGCCATCACCTCCCAGATGCGCTCCCCGCAGGGCGCGGTGGGCGACGGCTTCGGCTTCAGCTGGCCGGCGGCGTTCCCGATGGCCCGCATCGACCAGATCCTGGTCAGCGGCGTCGAACCGACGACCAGCTGGACCCTCCCGGCGACCGGCAGCGACCACCTCCCGATCGCCGCGCGTGTGAAGGTCGACACAACCGCCTCCTGAGATTCGTCGGCGGAATACTCGCCCTGAGAGCCTTTGTTCCGTACGGGAACATAACGACGTCCCCCTTCCCGTACGCACTCCGCTCGAAGCTCTCGAAAGGCGAGACCCCTCATGCCCCTGGCCCTGCTCGCCCTCGCCGTGGGCGCCTTCGGCATCGGTACCACCGAGTTCGTGATGATGGGCCTGCTGCCCGACGTCGCGGCCGACCTGGACATCTCGATCCCCAGCGCCGGCCACCTGGTCTCGGCGTACGCGCTCGGCGTCGTCATCGGCGCCCCGCTGCTCGCGGCGGCGACCGCGCGGATGTCCCGCCGCACGGTCCTGATCGCCCTGATGGCGCTGTTCGTGGCCGGCAACGCCCTGTCCGCCGTCGCCCCCGGCGAGGTCTCCCTCCTCGCCGCCCGCTTCGTCAGCGGCCTGCCGCACGGCGCCTTCTTCGGCGTCGGCGCGGTGGTCGCCACCGGCATGGTCGCGCCGGAACGCAAGGCCCGCTCCGTCTCCCTGATGTTCCTGGGCCTGACCGTCGCCAACATCGTCGGCGTCCCCGCCGCCACGGCCATGGGCCAGCAGCTCGGCTGGCGGGCGACCTTCCTCGGCGTCAGCGCGATCGGCGTCGCGGCGATAGCGGCGCTGGTCGCCCTGATCCCGCGCGAGAACGCCCCCGCCCCCGCCACGGGCCTGCGCGGCGAACTGGCCGCCCTGCGCTCCGTCCCCGTCTGGCTGGCCCTCGGCACGACGGTCGCGGGCTTCGGCGCGCTCTTCGCCGCGTACAGCTACATCACGCCGATGCTCACGGACGCCGCCGGTTTCGCCGAGGCCAGCGTCACGCTGCTCCTCGCCCTCTTCGGCGTCGGCGCCACCGCGGGCAACCTGCTGGGCGGCCGCCTCGCCGACCACTCCCTGCGAGGCACCCTCTTCGGCGGCCTGGCCTCACTGGTCGTCGTCCTCGCCCTCTTCCCGCTCCTGATGCGCACCCCGGTGACGGCGGCCCTCGCGGTGGCCCTGCTCGGCATGGCCGCCTTCATCACCGGCTCGCCCCTCCAGCTGATGGTCATGGAGAAGGCGTCGGCGGCTCCCTCCCTCGCCTCCTCGGCCAACCAGGCCGCCTTCAACCTCGCCAACGCCGGCGGCGCCTGGATCGGCGGCCTCGCCCTGGCCGCGGGCTTCGGCGTCACCTCCCCGGCGACGGCGGGCGCGGGGCTCGCGGTGCTCGGGCTGGCGGTCGCGGGCGCGGCGTGGGCGGTGGACCGGCGCCGGGGCGCCGCCGCTGCGGCCGTCGGGCGTGAGCGGGTGGTCGCGGGGCACGTGCCGGAGGGGGTGGAAGCGGTACGGCGGTGACGGCGGGGGCGCGGCGGGCGGCTGGTTGAGCTGTGGCCGTACGGCGGCACCGAAAACCGCGTGCGCGGCCCCGCACTGCGGCGCGAGGATGCGGCACATGACCGCCGTCCGCGTGCCCGCCCCCGCCCGCCTCGGTGAGACCCGCCTCCCGGACGGACGCCTGCTCGGCTGGGCCGAGTGGGGTCCGCCGGACGGCGTACCGGTCCTGCTCTGCCCCGGCGCTGCCACGAGCCGCCGGCTCGGCTTCGGCGCGGGCGTGGTGGAGGCGCTCGGCGTCCGCCTGGTCTCCGTCGACCGCCCCGGCCTGGGCGCCTCGACACCCGCCCCCGGCCGCACCTTCACCGACTTCGCCGCCGACATGCGCGCCCTGTGCGCCCTGCGGGGCCTGGACCGCCCGGCCGTGGTCGGCAATTCCCAGGGCGCCCCGTTCGCCCTCGCCTGCGCCGAGGCGGGCGTCGCCTCTGCGCTGGCCCTCGTCTCGGCCGCCGACGAGGTGGCGGTCCCCGAGTTCGCCGCCGCGCTCCCCGCTGAGCTGCGCGCGCTGACCGAACGGGCCGTACGGGACCCGTCCGGCGCCGAGGAGCTCTTCGCCGGCTTCGACGCGGACGCGATGTGGGACATGGTCTTGGGCGGCAGCCCGGCCTGTGACCTCGCCGTGTACCGCGAGGACGGCTTCTCGGCCGCCTACCGCCGCGCCCTGTCGGAAGGCTTCGCTCAGGGCGGGGCGGCCGGATACGCCCGCGACACCGTCCTCGCCATGGGTCGCTGGCCGTTCGCGCTCGACGCCGTCACCGTCTCGGTCGACCTCTGGTACGGCGAACACGACACCAGCCACTCCCCGGACATGGGCGCCCTCCTCACGACCCGGATACGCGGGGCCCGCCGGCACGTCGTACCGGGGATCGGGGGTGCCCTGCTGTGGACCCACGGGGAGTTGGTCCTCACCTTGCTGCTGGACCGTGCCACCCCGCCGGTTCCTGCCGGTTTCTCTCCTCAGTGACCGTGGGCACTTCGCCTGGACGGTCGACGGCCAAGAGCAGCCCGGTAAACGGTCACAGCACGCGCTCGATCTCGATGGCCAGCGCGCCGAGGGCTTCCTTCTCGGGGCCGTAGATGGTGCGGATGTTGGCGAGTTGCTGGTCGCGGGTGGCAGTCGGATTGACGTTGGACGGACCTTCCCCGTCGAGGAGTGCCGTGAAGTCGGGGTACTCGGTGACCCGGAGGACCATCACGTTGCAGCTCTCGCAGGTGTCCTTGATACGGAAGCGGATGGTGTCGCCGACGGCGAGGTCGGCGAGGTGCGGGTACTTGACTCGCACCTCGATGGTCTTGGTGCCCGCTGCGACGAGGTCGAAGTACTGGCGATAGAGGTTGAGTTCGTGGACGCGGGCTGTGCGGTCGGTCATCGGGTGGAAACGCTCCTCGCGGACGGTGCGGTGATCAGACGGCTGATCTCAGCGACCGAGTAAGAACGGAAGAAGTGACGGGGGTCAGAGAGCAGAGTTTCGGTCATGCCGAGCAGTTGGTCGGCGTACTCGGTGACGGTGCCGGGCCACTGCCGGGTGTCGAGCATCCAAGGGGCCGCGCCCTCGGGCAAGGGGGCACGGCCTTCCCGTACGAGGGATTTGGACAGCTTGGCGCCGGTGTCGGACACGACCTGAGGGCAGAACAGTCGGGCCGGGAGCTGGACGCGGGTGAGGCCCACGGCATGGAGCGCCTCGTCGACGAGGTGGGAGCCGAAGACCCAGTCGCCTCCCTTGACCATGACGTGCAGCGTGCCCTGGAGGTTGGTCAGGGCGAGTTCCTTGACCAGGTTGCGGTAGAGCGTGGCCAAGTCCAGGTACGCGCCGGCGGTGGGCATGACCCTGGTCTCGTACTCGCCGTGGTGCAGGCAGACGGCGGAGACCGCCGCCGCCTCGGCTTCGATGCGGCCGATTCGGGTGCGTTCGGCGTGCTTCTCCGCCCAGCCACAGTCGGTGCGCGGGCAGGGGACACGGAGGTGAGGGACGCCGGTGGAAGGCGCTAGCCACCAGCGGGCGGCATCGATGCGGGGGAGGAGACGAAGCCACGTGCGGCGGTAGTGCTCACCGGCCTGCTGCTGCGAGTACGTCTCGATGTGGTGGGGGATGCCCAGACGCCTGGACAGGGTGGTGAAGAGCGGCTGGTAGAGAGCGGTGATGAGGTCGTTCAGGTCCTGCTCGTCCATGGCTTGGGCATAGGCGCGCTGGTAGCGGTGACCGCTGACCGGGTCGGTGGTCAGTTCGTACGGCGCGTTGTCGAGGGCGCTGAACAACACCTCGGTGGGGAGGTCGAAGCGGTCGCGCAGCCGGACGGCCATGGCGAAGGCCAGGGACTGTACGAGCGAGGTGCCGATGTGCGGGGCACCGTTGATCTGGGTCCCGACGACCAGCACGATCCGCTCGGGCGGTTTCGCGAGGATTCGAGGGGTAAGAACGTCCTCGGCGCGGTGGAGGGCGTTGGCGAGAACGGTATTCGGCGAGACGGGGTGCATGGTCATGACGTGTCCCCCTGCGGTTCGGTATCGCGGGACGGCGTGGCTGCCGCCCCGCTCTTGTCGCGGTCAAATGCGGCCCAGACGCACTTTCCGGGGCCCGTCCTCTCCTGCACGCCCCAGCTGTCCGCCGTCGCGGAGACGATCAGCAGGCCGCGACCGTTGACGGCGGACTCCTCGGGAGTGCGTTGGGTCGGGGTGTCGTCGCCGGAGTCGTGAACCTCGATGCGCAACTGGTCGCCGAGGGAGTCGACACGCACGAGGATTAGCCGGCCCGCGGGCGCCCCGTGAATCACCGCGTTGGTGACGAGCTCCGAGGCGCACAGTCGCATGTCGTCGAGGCGGCTCTTCTCACCCCATTCGGTCAGCGTGGCGACGACGAAGTCGCGGGCGGCACGTGGTGCGGTCCGGCGGCGTGGGAAGAGCATGGTGCGGTGCTGGTCCCTGCCCGGAAGGCGATCGGACAGGCCGTTGGCCACCTCGGAGGTGAGTCTGCTTGCCATGGCCAACAGCAAAGCGGCTTAACTCGTTTGGGTCGGGAGCCAGCATGGGGGCCAACCTGGGGGCCACTATGGGGGCCAGAGGTCACGTGTTCCTGGGGGACGGCATGGGCGACACCGGCATCGGCGCCTTGCTCGTCCGGCTGCGTACCGCGCGCGGCTGGAGCCAGCAGAGGGTCGCCGACGAGTACAACACCCTGGAGGGGCGGTCGACGAAGACCGGTAAGGAGGTCGGGCGGTACGAGCGCGAAGCGCGGATCCCCGTGCCCTACACCCGCAAGTACCTGGCACAGGTCTTCGGCGTCGACGTCGCCATGCTCGACCAAGCCGTTGCCGTAAGCAAGGGGCAGCGTGACGAGGCCGGTGCAGTTGGCGTCGAGCAAGCACCCTCTCCGCAGCCGGTCCGAAACTCCGATGCCCGGGCGGAGCCGCTCTCGGCGGACGCGTGGCGGTCGGCCGAGTTTGCCCGGTTCATTGCGCAGCGCAACGCCGACGAGGTCGTCGTAGAGCAACTGGAGGCGGACGTCGGCCGCCTCGCTCGTACGTACGTCAGCCATCCGCTGATGGAGCAGTACGTGGAGATCAAGCGGTTACGGGACGGAGTGTTCGAGCTGCTGCGAGGACGTCAACATCCCCGGCAGACCACCGACCTCTACCTCTCCGCCTCTCGCCTCTGCGGGCTGTCCGCACACGTCTGTCTCGACCTCGGAGACTACGACTCCGCCGCCACACACGCCCGCACCGCCCGGGCTTGTGCCGAGGTGGTCGGACACGAGGGGATGTTCGCGTGGGTCCGTGCGGTGGAATCGTTGATCGCGTACTGGATGGGAAGGCACGAGCAGGCGGCCCGACTGGCGCAGGCCGGTCTGTGCCACAGGACGAGCGGCACCATCGGCGCACGGCTTGCGAGTCTGGAGGCGCGGGCGTTGGCGATATGCGGCGACTCGGCCCGTGCGCTCGATGCCCTGGCGGATGCCGAACGATCTCGTGAGGCGATCACGGGCCGGGACGAGGTAGGGGGAGTTTTTGACTTCCCTGCGGCCAAGCAGTTCGCGTACGCCGGGACGACCCTCCTGGCTGTGGGTGGGCAGGAGCAGGTCCAGCGGGCCATCGTCAGTGCCGAGACGGCCATTCGCCTTTATCGCAGCGCGGACGGAGACGACCAGTCGGTAGGCGACCTGTTCGCCGCGCACCTCGATCTCGCACGCGGGCACCTGCTCCTGGGCGACCTGGACGGTACGGCGGAGAGGCTCGGCTTCGTTCTTGAGGCGTCGCCGGAGCGGATGTCGGCCAGTATCGTGCGTCGGCTCACCGCTCTCGGGCGGGAACTGGGAGCGCCGCAGTACGGTAGGGCTGCGCAGGCGGTACACCTGCGTGAACGACTCCAGCACACGGCCGTCCGTGCGTCCTTGCCCGCCGCCCACCCTCCGGAGTTGCCGACGTGACCGACCTGTCCGCTGCCCACGACGCAGCCGTCACCGACCGGACCCGCCTGGCGGACAGCGCCTACAACGGAGACCGGGACCTGTCTGCCAGGCAGTCGCTCTATCGGTGGCAGACACCCCGGTACGACCTCCCCGGCCTCGTCGCCGAGCGGCTGGGTGACGTACGCGACCGGGTCGTGGACATCGGTTGCGGCAACGGCAAGTTCATCCAGCGACTTCGTCAGGACCGCCCGGACCTGTCTCTGCTCGGTCTCGACATCGCCCCGGGCATTCTCGCCGGCGTCCCTGGCCCGGTCGCCGTGGCGGATGCCACGAGGCTGCCGCTGGGCGCGAAGAGCGTCGACGCGGCTCTCGCGCTCCACATGCTGTACCACGTGCCCGACATTCCCCAGGCGATCAGAGAATTGGCCCGGGTCGTGGCCCGTGACGGATTGGTCATCGCTTCCACCAACAGCGATCGCGACAAGGCCGAACTCGACGACCTCTGGCAGCGGGCCGCCGGAGAGGTCCTCGGCATTGACCGCGGTCCGGCGCGAATCTCGCTCAGCGCTCGGTTCTCCCTGGAGAAGGCTCCAGCATTGCTTGGCGACGAGTTCAGCCGCGTGGAGGTCGTCGAACTGCCAGGAACCATCACTGTTCGTGAGCCCGAGCCTGTCATCGCCCACATGGCTTCGTATCGCGCCTGGGCGGACCAGCACGACGTCCCCTTCGACGAGACCATCGGCAGAGCCCGTGCAATCGTCGCCGACTGCATCGCCCGGCACGGTGCGTACGAGATCACCTGCCTCGGCGGCATCCTTGTTTGTCGGCGGTGAAAACGCCTCTGTCCGACGGCTACAAGGTGCTCGTGTGGCCGACGTTGTCAGCCGACAACGGCAAGGAGAGAGCCCCGGACACAGCGGTCCGGGGCTCACGCTCACCTGGAGGCGCGCGCCTCAGGCCATGGTCGTGTGCGCGTGACCCTGCGCCGAGGCGCCGCCGAAGGCCGCCGAGGCGCCCAGACCGGCGGTTACGGAGAGCGGGCCGACCTCCGCGTGGAAACCGGCGCCGAGCGCACCACCGGCGGTGATGACGGCCACACCGGCGTCGACACCGATGGTGCCGCCGGACACCTGGTCCAGGTCCGCGTCGGAGATCTCAGCCGTTTCGACCTGGGGGACGAGGTTCATGGCAGGTCTTTCCTCTCGTGCTGACGAAAAAGTGGGAGCGGTAAGGCACGCACGCCCGCATTCCGAGGTGGGAGGCCCGAAACCGGCCACCGGCGTGCCGCGCACCGATCAAAGCACGGCGGCGAACGGCCTAGCATCCGTGTCCGGTTGGCGGCCCTCTCCTGGTGCCTTTGAGGTCATCAGTGTGTGCGAACGGTCGAGGAAAGGGCCCGCGTCTTCACGCTTCCCGCCGGTGATAGAGCTCCCCGGGGGCCGGGACGGGCGCAGCGGGCGCGGTGAGCGTCCGCCACACCCACTCCCTGCGGCCGTGCGATGAACGGTGTGCAGGTCTGAGGGAGGTTTGGCACCGGCCGGCGTCGTCCCGCAGGACCGAGCGCAACCGCTGCCACGGCCGATGGCCAGCCGTCACCGCGACTGGCCTTCCGCCGGGTGATCGCGGCTCCCCGCTGGCTGCCGATCGCAGTCATCGTCACCGTCAGCGTGAAGGACAGCGAGTCGTCCCACGGCTTGCCCCGCACCCAGTGCCAGAACGTGGCTGCGAGTCCGACCACGACAAGTAGGTAGCCAGAACTGCCGGCCAGTACACCATCCGGCGTCGGCGCCATGGAGGCGTGGCCGCATCACCTGACCGCTGACGACCCGTCATAACGACCGGCTACCCCATGAGGATGGGAGAACGCGTGCTTCCTCTCCCTCTGAGCAGCCTCGCTTGAGCCATGGTGGCTGAGCGACGCGCTGCCGCGGACAGCACCGCGGTTGAGAAGTTGCAGGTTTTACTGACGTGTGCATTAAGGCGGTGGCAAGATTGTCAGCTTGATGATGCCAACCTGGGAGACTGAGTGATTCCGCATACTCGTATGACGAGGTCTCGACTCTACGTTCTCGTTGACTCAGTTGAAGCCGACATGCGGAACCTTCTAGTCCGCTACGTGCTCGATCACATGGACGAAGAGTCTGCTCTGGGGCCGAACTACGAAAAGGCCAACCTGCGTCGCGAGGCGGAGGGGCCGGGGGAACCGATTAGTGCCGTCCAGTACTTGGACGTGCGTGAGGCTTATGACGTACTCAACAGGCATCGCGAATCTCTGCCTGCAGACCTAGGCAGGGAGCTGCGGGAGAATACTCCATCCATGGACCTACTCGTACCTATCAGAAATCGAGTGATGCATGGGCGGCCACTACGGGCCGGCGACCCGGAGACGGCCGTCAGTGTTTGCAGAAATTTCCGAACCCGTTACTGGAACCTCCTGAAAGGCATTCTGGACCATCTTGACGCCGACCCAACCTGGGAACCTGCTTTCGAAAACCAAGGGCGACGCTCAGATCGAGTTCTGCACAATCTGCCTCTTCCTGAGTACGATGAAACGGGGTTGATTGGTCGATCTGAAGACTGCAAGAAAATCGTCTCTCACCTCGTTAAGCGACGGGAATCAATGCTAACGATTACGGGCGAGGGAGGGATTGGCAAGACGGCAACCGCGCTTGAAGCGGCTTACACGCTGGCTGATGATCCAGAGTCGCCCTACGAGTGTATTCTTTGGGTTTCGCTTAAGACAGAGCGACTGACCCCCTCTGGGGTCGTTGGTATCGTAAATTCGATTAGAGATCTCACGGGTGCCGCACGAGAGCTCGGTCAGGCTTTTGACGCGGATTTCCGTGGTGGGATCAATGATCTAGCAGAGGCCCTTGAAGGGATTGAGACGTTGCTTGTCATTGACAATTTGGAGACTGTTGATAGTGAAGAGGTGGTGGCACTGTATGAACGGCTGCCAGACAGTGTTAATTATCTATTCACAAGTCGCGTTGGGGTGGGGCAGTTCGAGCGCCGGATTCCGTTGGGTCCATTGAAAGTAAAAGATGCCTCGAGTCTCTTTCGCCACTTCGCTCGATCGCGAGATGTTTCTAGGCTAGTACGCCTGGCCTCCGATACGGTGAATGAAGTGGTTAAAAGGCTCAGGTATAGCCCCTTGGCTATTCGGTGGTACATTCTATCCGTAGAGGCAGGCGAACAGCCGAACTTGGCCCTAGTGAACCAAGAAGAACTTTTGGACTTCTGTGTCAGGTCTGTGTACGACAGGACGACACAAAGCGCGCAAGGGGTTCTTCTGGCGCTTTTCGCTCTCGAAAGAGAGGTTACCTTCGATGAGCTGGCTGTGCTCACGGAGGTTGATATCGATTCGCTGCGTAGGTCGATTCAGGAGCTACTTAAGGGTTCGATGGTCCGCCTGGAGAACGATCCAGACGGTTCATTGATTTCGCGTGTTAGCCTCACAGAGACTGCTAAGTCCTACCTGCGACGGGTTAATACCCCGAACCCAGTCGCAGTGAACTCGATCTTGGAGAAGGAGCAGGATTTCAGACGGTCTGCCGAGCATCGGCGTAACGACGAAAAGGCCAGGAAGCTCGCGCCTAACGTCGTGCGTACGCGCACGAACAATGACGAACCGGTGGCGCACCTTCTACGAAAGGCTCTGAAGGAATCGAAAGATGGCGCCTTCGGAGCGAGTCTAAGCTTGGTGGAGAAGGCGCGATCCATAAGCCCAGAATTTTGGGAGGTGGATCGAGTGCAAGGCTTCATCCTGTCGGCGCAAGGAAACGTTGACGCGGCGACGTCTGCTTACCTTGCGGCCCTTAGGAAGGCCAGGGCAGGTGATGATGATCTCGCTGAGGCGGTTGTGGGATACTTCTTCGCCGGACATCTAGCGAGGAAAGCGCACGAGACTGACAAAGCAGTGGAGTATGCGCGTATTGCGCATGGATACTTCAATAGTGCAGAGACGGCGCAAACGCTCGGATCCTACTTGATTTGGATCAAAGAATTCGGCGAAGGTCAGCAGCTGCTTGAGTGGGGGCTCGATTGCGCTGAAGGGAGGATTAAGCTTATTACGCTTACTGCGCTAGTGGATTCCTGGCGACGCTGGTCAGAGTACCTTGTCGATCACGAGCACAGGGCCCTGGAAGCCGCAGACAAAGCTCACGCTGGATTCTCTATCGGCGACCAGGAGATTAGAGGTGGCGTATCCGACTTGCGTCTCTTTGATACAGTTCTTGAGAGTGTATCGCAGTATATTCGATGCATAACGGCGCCGGGTGTTGATTTCACCATCAAGGACCTTCAGACAGCTCGTTTGATGAAGCGAGTTAGCACACAGCTATTCGCATTTGAGGCGTGCCGGGCGTGGCGGCATTTCCCTGGGCATGTTGCCAAGTTGCGGCGTACGACTAGTAGTTCCGAAATTCAAGAGTTGTGTGATCGAATTTTGGAATATGCTCGTCCGTCAACAGGTGCAGAGCTAACGGATCAGGATCTGCAACGCGACGACGTGGTCGAAGGTGTGGTGAAGGCTTGGTGCTCTACGTACGGTTTTATCGCTCATCCGCGATTCCCTAAAGACGTGTTCTTTCACGCTTCGGCGCTAGAAGATGGCAACCGAGGCGCGAGCTTCGAGGACCTTACAGGGAATATCGTCCGGTTCATTCCAAGGATTGAATCCGATGGACGCGTTCGTGCTAACTGGGTGCAAGTCGCCCGTGACTAGCAGTACTTCGTAGAACTCTTGAGTGCGGCGCGGTAAGTGTTGGGTCTGTCTAGCTGCACCACATGTCGAGCGACGCGCGGGTCCCGAAGGCCGTGGGCGGCTTGCACGAGGGTGCCGATCTTGCGCCAGACGGCCCAGGGATATCCCACGCCTGGTGAGACGCCTTGGGGCCGACGGTGCGCGACCGTCGGCCCCAACCGTTGAATCAGCGGGAAACTCTCTCCGACTGCCCTCACAGCACCGGCAGCGACTTCCGCAGCTCGAACGCGGTGACCTGCGACCGGTACTCCTCCCACTCCTGCCGCTTGTTGCGCAGGAAGAAGTCGAAGACGTGCTCGCCGAGGGTCTCGGCGACCAGGTCGCTGCGTTCCATCAGGGCGAGGGCCTCGCCCAGGTTCTGGGGGAGGGGCTCGATGCCCAGGGCGCGGCGCTCCGAGTCGGACAGGGCCCAGACGTCGTCCTCGGCGCCCGGCGGGAGTTCGTAGCCCTCCTCGATGCCCTTGAGGCCGGCGGCGAGGAGGACGGCGTAGGTCAGGTACGGGTTGGCGCCGGAGTCGATGGAGCGGACCTCGACGCGGGCCGAGCCGGTCTTGCCGGGCTTGTACATGGGGACGCGGACCAGGGCCGAGCGGTTGTTGTGGCCCCAGCAGATGTAGGAGGGGGCCTCGCCGCCCGCGCCCGCCGTGCGCTCGGTGCCGCCCCAGATGCGCTTGTAGGAGTTCACCCACTGGTTGGTGACCGCCGAGATCTCCGCCGCGTGCCGCAGCAGGCCCGCGATGAAGGAGCGGCCGACCTTGGAGAGCTGGTACTCGGCGCCGGACTCGTAGAACGCGTTGCGGTCGCCTTCGAAGAGGGACAGGTGGGAGTGCATGCCCGAGCCGGGGAACTCCGAGAACGGCTTCGGCATGAAGGTGGCCTGGAGGCCCTGTTCGAGGGCCACCTGCTTCATGACCAGGCGGAACGTCATGATGTTGTCGGCCGTGGAGAGCGCGTCGGCGTATCGGAGGTCGATCTCCTGCTGGCCGGGTGCGCCCTCGTGGTGGGAGAACTCCACCGAGATGCCCATCGACTCCAGCATGGTGATCGCCTGGCGGCGGAAGTCCATGCCGATGTTCTGCGGGGTGTGGTCGAAGTAGCCGGAGTTGTCGGCGGGGGTGGGGACCGTGCCGTCGACCGGCTTGTTCTTCAGCAGGAAGAACTCGATCTCCGGGTGGGTGTAGAAGGTGAAGCCCAGGTCGGAGGTGCGGGCCAGGGCGCGCTTGAGGACGTAGCGCGGGTCCGCGAAGGACGGGGAGCCGTCCGGCATCAGGATGTCGCAGAACATACGGGCCGTGCCGGGGGCCTCCGCGCGCCAGGGCAGCACCTGGAAGGTGGAGGGGTCCGGCTTGGCGATCATGTCGGACTCGTAGACCCGGGCGAAGCCCTCGATCGCCGAGCCGTCGAAGCCGATGCCCTCGTCGAAGGCCTGCTCCAGCTCGGCCGGGGCCACGGCGACGGACTTCAGGAAGCCCAGCACGTCCGTGAACCACAGGCGTACGAACCGGATGTCGCGCTCCTCCAGCGTCCGGATCACGAACTCCTGCTGCTTGTCCATCTTCCGCTTCCCCATCCTCGCTGGTCAGGCCGCCTGTCTCCGGTACGGCGGGAGGCGGTCGGGCACCTGGGCCATCACACCACAGCACGGTTTCGTACGCGTTGCGGACCGCGGTCGGCCCACCTGCCCTCCCCGCAGCGTAGAGGCCACCTGTTCGATCGGGCCATTCCGGGGATCCGCCGGGACGGATCCTGTGATCGCCCTACGAACGACGGGCCCCGCCGCATTACGATCAGCGGACCTCACAGCTCCCTTTCCGTTGACGTTTCCCCAGAAGGGCACACCCCATGGGTTCCGCCAAGAAGAGCAGCAACCAGGCGCGACAGGCCCGCATAGCCGAGATGCGACGCGCCGAGGAGGCCCGCGAGCGCCGGAACCGGATCCTGACCATCGCGGTCAGCACCGTGGTCGTCGCCGGTCTCGTGGTCGGCGGCGTCTTCCTCGTCCGGTCGCAGTCCGACGACTCGGACGACATGGCCTCGAACGGCGACGGGTCGAAGACCTCCGGCAAGTTCGTCACCGGCGAGGACGGGGTGCGCACCTGGGAGGGGAACCTGGGCCGCAACCACGTCACCAAGAAGGTGTCCTACCCCGCCGAGCCCCCCGTCGGCGGCGACCACAACCAGGTCTGGATGAACTGCGACGGCGACGTCTACACCAAGCCGCTGAACAACGAGAACGCCGTGCACTCCCTGGAGCACGGCGCCGTGTGGGTGACGTACACCGACAAGGCCCCGAAGGCCGAGGTGGAGAAGCTGGCGGAGAAGGTGAAGAAGACGCCGTACTCGCTGATGAGCCCCAACGACAAGCAGAAGGACCCGATCATGCTGACCGCCTGGGGCCACCAGCGCACCGTGACGGGCGCCGACGACCCGAACGTCGACAAGTTCTTCGAGAAGTTCGTCCAGGGTAAGCAGACCCCCGAGCCTGGGGCCGCGTGCACCAACGGGCTGTCGCAGTGACCCCGAGGCGGGCCGGCTGGATCGCGGGGGCCGCCGCCGCGGCCCTCGTCGCGGCCGGCGGTATCACCTACGCCGTCGCCGGGGACGACGGCGCGGGCCGGGTCCCGACGGCCGACTCCGCCGACGCCGGGTTCGCGCGGGACATGGCCGTGCACCACCAGCAGGCCGTGGAGATGTCGTACATCGTCCGCGACCGCACCGACGACGAGGAGGTGCGGCGGCTCGCGTACGACATCGCGCAGACCCAGGCCAACCAGCGCGGCATGATGATCGGCTGGCTGGACCTGTGGGGGCTGCCCAAGGTGTCGTCCGACCCGCCGATGACCTGGATGGGGATGGGTGAGATGCCCTCGGCGGGGGAGGGGTCGCTGATGCCGGGCATGGCCACCGACGCCGAGATGGAGAAGCTGGCGACCCTCGACGGGAAGCAGGCCGAGGTCTACTACCTCCAGCTCATGACCGAGCATCACAAGGGCGGCGTCCACATGGCCGAGGGGTGCGCCGAGAAGTGCACGGTGGGGGTGGAGAAGCGGCTGGCCCAGGGGATGGTGGAGTCGCAGGAGTCGGAGATGCGGCTGATGGCGGACTTGCTCGCCGAGCGGGGTGCGAAGCCACGCGCGTGAGGCTTCGGACATGAGGCGGAAACCGGTACGTCACCCCATTGCGTCGTTCTGACGATTACACTGGCCGCCGTGCCCCGCCTACGACTCGCCCTGAACCAGATCGACTCCACCGTCGGCGACATCGACGGCA
Organism: Streptomyces sp. AC602_WCS936; assembly: GCF_019049125.1. Classification (NCBI taxonomy): domain Bacteria; kingdom Bacillati; phylum Actinomycetota; class Actinomycetes; order Kitasatosporales; family Streptomycetaceae; genus Streptomyces; species Streptomyces sp. AC602_WCS936. Next base: position 570,000 of record NZ_JAGMUF010000090.1, read on the forward strand.
ACGCCGAGTCGGTCGTCCGCTGGACCCGGCACGCGGCCGGGCAGGGAGCGCACCTGGTGGCGTTCCCGGAGATGGTGCTGACCGGGTACCCGGTCGAGGACCTGGCCCTCAGGCCGTCCTTCGTGGCGGCCTCCCGCGCCGCCCTGCGCTCCCTCGCCGCGCGCCTCGCCGACGAGGGCCTCGGCGGGCTGCCGGTGGTCGTCGGGTACCTCGACCGTTCCGCGAGCGCACAGCCGAGGTACGGCCAGCCGGCCGGCGCCCCGCAGAACGCGGCGGCCGTGCTGCACGGTGGTGAGGTGGCCCTGAGCTTCGCCAAGCACCACCTGCCCAACTACGGCGTCTTCGACGAGTTCCGCCACTTCGTGCCCGGCGACACCATGCCCGTGGTGCGGGTGCGCGGGGTGGATGTCGCGCTGGCCGTCTGCGAGGACCTGTGGCAGGACGGCGGCCGGGTGCCGGCGGCGCGTTCGGCGCGGGCCGGTCTGCTGCTGTCCGTCAACGCCTCGCCGTACGAGCGGGACAAGGACGACACCCGGCTGGAGCTGGTCCGCAAGCGCGCCCAGGAGGCCGGCTGTACGACCGCCTACCTCGCCATGACCGGCGGACAGGACGAGTTGGTCTTCGACGGCGACTCGATCGTGGTCGACCGGGACGGGGAGGTGCTGGCGCGGGCGCCGCAGTTCACCGAGGGGTGCGTGGTGCTGGACCTCGACCTGCCCGCCGCCGACGCGGACGCGCCCACCGGCGTCGTGGACGACGGGCTGCGTATCGACCGGGTCGTGCTCTCCGAGGAGCCGGCGCCCACCGTGGGTGAGTGGCTGTCCGGCGGGGTCGCCGAGCGGCTGGACGACGACGAGGAGGTCTACTCGGCCCTCGTCGTCGGACTGCGCGCGTACGTGGCGAAGAACGGCTTCCGCTCGGTGCTCGTCGGACTCTCCGGCGGCATCGACTCCGCCCTCGTCGCCGCCATCGCCTGCGACGCGGTCGGCGCGGAGAACGTCCACGGCGTCTCCATGCCCTCCAAGTACTCCTCCGAGCACTCCAAGGACGACGCGGCGGAGCTGGCCCGGCGCACCGGGCTCCACTACCGCACCGTGCCGATCGAGCCGATGTTCGACGCGTACACGGGGGCGCTGGAGCTGACCGGTCTGGCCGAGGAGAACCTCCAGTCGCGGCTGCGCGGCACGCTGCTGATGGCGATCTCCAACCAGGAGGGCCACCTGGTCCTGGCCCCGGGCAACAAGTCGGAGCTGGCGGTCGGGTACTCGACGCTGTACGGCGACTCGGTGGGCGCGTACGGGCCCATCAAGGACGTGTACAAGACGTCCGTCTTCCGGCTCGCCGAGTGGCGCAACCGCGCGGCCACGACCCGGGGACAGACACCGCCCATCCCCGAGAACTCGATCACCAAGCCGCCCAGCGCCGAACTGCGCCCGGGCCAGGTCGACACGGACTCCCTGCCGGACTACCCGGTCCTGGACGCGATCCTGGAGCTGTACGTCGACCGGGACCGGGGCGCGGACGAGATCGTGGCCGCCGGGTACGACCGGGAGCTGGTGACCAGGACGCTGCGCATGGTCGACACCGCCGAGTACAAGCGGCGCCAGTACCCGCCGGGCACCAAGATCTCCCCGAAGGGCTTCGGCAAGGACCGCCGGCTCCCGGTCACCAACCGGTGGCGGGAGCGGGGCTGACCGGCGGCTAGCCCTGCCGCTTCAGGTCCGCCAGCACCTTGTGCAGCGGCTCCGCCTCCCGGCGGCGGTACTCCTGGATCGCCCAGCCGTTGCCGTCGGGGTCCTTGAAGTACATGAAGGTGGCGCCGTCGTCCGGGGCGTACTGGACGGGTTCGGAGACGTCCAGGCCGCGCCCCACCAGCTCCGCGTGGGCCGCCTTGATGTCGGCGACGCAGAGCTGGAGGCCCTGGTAGGAGCCCGGTTCGGGCTTGGTCTGGCCCTGTGCCATGTCCCAGATGGCGTCGCCGAGGGCGATCGAGCAGCCCGAGCCCGGCGGCGTGAGCTGGACGATGCGCATCCCCGGCATGACCTCCTGGTCGATGTCGACGTGGAAGCCGACCTTGTCCCGGTAGAAGTCCCGGGAGCGGTCGATGTCGGTGACGGGCAGCGGGATCACTTCGAGGGTGAAGTCCATGACGTGACTCCTTCGATGCCGATTGTCAGTGGTTTCAGTAGTGGTACCGCGCCTGGACGACGATCAGCTCGTCGTCGCCCGGCTTGTACACCAGACGGTGCGTGTCGTCGATGCGCCGTGACCAGTAGCCGGACAGGTCGCCCTTGAGCGGCTCCGGCTTGCCGATGCCCTTGAAGGGGTCGCGCGCGGTGTCGGCGAGCAGTCTGTTGATCCGTCTGGTCATCTTCCGGTCGCTCTCGGCCCAGTGGACGTAGTCCTCCCAGCCGTGCGACGTGAAAGCGATCCTCACGCCCGCTCCGCGTCCGGGTCGATCAGCTCGCGGTGCCGCGCCTCGCCGGCCTCGGCCTCCGCGATCGAGTCGAGCAGACGGCGGGCGTTCCTCGGCGACCGCAGCAGGTGCACGGTCTCCGTCCACGCCGTGAAGTCCTCCTCGGACATCAGCACGGCGTTCCCCTTGCGGGAGGTGATGTGCACCGGGGCGTGGTCCTCGTTGACCTGCTCTATCAGCGGGAACAAGTTCTGACGGGCTTCGCTGGCGGTAATGGACATACCGGTGCCTCCCTTCACGGCTTGTACAAGATATCGTACGAGTCCAGAGCGGGCCACCGGAAGCCCGGTTACGCTCAGCTCTGTAGCACCCCCCTTACCACCCCCTTGATCCCACAGGTCCGACAAGGAGGCCGAGATGACGGCGCCGGGGCGCAGGAGCAGTACCTTCACGCGGCTGCTGCGGCACGGCTTCACCGATCCCTCGGCCGCCGAGCGGCTGCTGGACGGAGCGGAGCTGGCACCGGTCCGCAACGACCCCGTGCTGCTGGAGGCCCTCGGCGCCACCGCCGACCCCGACCTCGCCCTGCACGGCCTGGTCCGGCTCCTGGAGGCGCAGCCCGACCCCACCGCCCGCCGGGAGCTGCTGGACACCCTGATAGCGGCCAAGCCGCTGCGCGACCGTCTCCTCGGTGTGCTCGGCGCCTCCGAGGCGCTCGCCGACCACCTCGCCCGGCACGCCGGCGACTGGCAGGCACTCGTCACCTACGAACCCCGCGACCTGCACCGAGGCGTGGACGACTTCGAGCGGGGCCTCGCCGAGGCCGACGACCCCGTCTCGCTGCGCGTCGCCTACCGGCGCTGCCTGCTGTCCATCGCCGCCCGCGACGTGTGCGGCACCATCGACGTCGCCGAGACCGCCGCCGAACTGGCCGACCTCGCCACCGCCACGCTGCGTGCCGCCCTCGCCCTCGCCGAGGCCGCCGCGCCCGAGGACGCCGCGCTGTGCCGGCTGGCGGTGATCGCGATGGGCAAGTGCGGCGGACACGAGCTGAACTACGTCTCCGACGTCGACGTCATCTTCGTCGGCGAGCCGGCGGAGAGCACGGCCGGAAGCCCCCACGCCGACGAGACCAAGGCGCTGCGGGCCGCGACCTCGCTCGCCTCGCACATGATGCGGATCTGCTCCGAGACCACCGTCGAGGGCTCCATCTGGCCCGTCGACGCCAACCTCCGCCCCGAGGGCCGCAACGGCCCGCTGGTGCGCACCCTCAGCAGCCACGTCGCCTACTACCAGCGCTGGGCCAAGACCTGGGAGTTCCAGGCGCTGCTCAAGGCCCGTCCGGTGGCCGGCGACCCCGGCCTCGGCGCCGAGTACGTCGCCGCCCTCCAGCCCCTGGTCTGGCAGGCGGCCGACCGCGAGAACTTCGTGCCGGACGTGCAGAAGATGCGCCGCCGGGTGGTGGAGACCATCCCCGCCGCCGAGGTCGACCGCCAGCTCAAGCTCGGCCCGGGAGGCCTCCGGGACGTCGAGTTCGCCGTGCAGCTGCTCCAGCTGGTGCACGGCCGGGCCGACACCTCCCTGCACAGCGGTACGACGCTGGCCGCGCTGGAGGCGCTGGCCGCGGGCGGGTACGTGGGCCGGGCGGACGCCGCCCAGCTCGACGAGGCGTACCGCTTCCTGCGCTCCATGGAGCACCGCATCCAGCTGCACCGGCTGCGGCGCACCCACCTCGTGCCCGAGGACGAGGCCGACCTGCGCCGCCTCGGCCGCTCCCTCGGCCTGCGCACCGACCCGGTGCCCGGGCTGCTGCGCGCCTGGAAGCGGCACGCCTCCGTCGTACGGCGGCTGCACGAGAAGCTGTTCTACCGGCCGCTGCTCGACGCCGTCGCCCAGCTGGCGCCGGGGGAGGTCCGGCTCAGCGCGGAGGCGGCCCGCGAACGCATGGTCGCCCTCGGGTACGCCGACCCGGCCGCCGCGCTGCGGCACCTGGAGGCGCTGGCGTCGGGCGTCACCCGCAAGGCGGCCATCCAGCGGACCCTGCTGCCCGTGCTGCTGGGCTGGTTCGCGGACTCCGCCGACCCGGACACCGGTCTGCTCAACTTCCGCAAGGTCTCCGACGCCCTCGGCAACACGCCCTGGTACCTGCGGCTGCTGCGGGACGAGGGGGCCGCGGCCGAGAACCTGGCCCGGGTGCTCTCCGCCGGGCGGCTCGCCCCCGACCTGCTGATGCGGGCACCCGAGGCGGTCGCGCTGCTCGGCGACGGCAACTCCGGGGGGCTGGCGCCGCGCGGCCGGGCGCAGCTGGAGCAGGAGACCCTCGCCGCGGTCCGCCGCGCCGACGGCGCCGTCCAAGCGGTCACCGCGGTGCGCGGGGTCCGCCGCCGGGAGCTGTTCCGTACGGCCGCCGCGGACATCGTCGGCTCCTACGGCACCGAGGCGCAGCCCGTCGAGGCCGACCAGGGCGCCCTGGTGGACCGGGTCGGCGGCGCCGTGTCCGACCTGACGGCGGCGACCCTGGCGGGCACGCTGCGGGCGGTCGTGCGGGAAGGGTGGGGCGACACCCTGCCGACCCGGTTCACGATCATCGGCATGGGCCGCTTCGGCGGGCACGAGCTGGGCTACGGCTCGGACGCGGACGTGCTCTTCGTGCACGAACCGCGGGACGGGGTCGACGAGCGGGAGGCGGCGGACGCGGCCAACAAGGTCGTCGCCGAGATGCGCCGCCTGCTCCAGGTGCCCAGCGCCGACCCGCCGCTGCTGATCGACGCCGACCTGCGGCCCGAGGGCAAGTCCGGGCCGCTGGTACGCACGCTCAAGTCGTACGAGGCGTACTACCGGCGCTGGTCGCTGGTGTGGGAGCGGCACGCGCTGCTGCGGGCCGAGTTCGTGGCCGGGGACGAGGACCTGGGGCGCCGGTTCACCGAGCTGGTCGACCCGCTGCGGTACCCGGCGGACGGGCTCGGCGACGACGCGGTGCGGGAGATCCGGCGGCTCAAGGCCCGGATGGAGTCGGAGCGGCTGCCGCGCGGCGCGGACCCCAAGCTGCACGCGAAACTGGGGCCGGGCGGACTGTCCGACGTGGAGTGGACCGTGCAGTTGATGCAGCTGCGGCACGGGCACGCGGAGGCCGGGCTGCGGACCACCCGGACGCGGGCGGCACTGGCGGCGGCGTGCGAGGCCGGCCTCGTCTCCGAGGAGCACGCCGCGACGCTCGACGAGGCGTGGGTGCTGGCGACGCGGGTGCGGAACGCGGTGATGCTGGTGCGGGGGAGGGCGGGGGACACCTTCCCGACCGATCCGCGGGAGCTGGCGGCGGTGGGGCGGTACCTGGGGCACGGGCCGGGGCACGCGGGGGACATGCTGGACGAGTACCGGCGTACGGCGCGGAGGGCTCGGGTGGTGGTGGAGGAGCTGTTCTACGCGTAGCCGCCCGCGCGCTACGCGCGCGTGGGCAACCACGCCCTGCGCCGCTCACCGACCCGTGGCACGTCCCTCGGCAGCGCATGCGGCAACGCCCCGTACCAGGCGAACGCCACCGCGTACCCGAACCCCAGACACAGCACGCCCCCCACCGCGTCCAGCCAGAAGTGGTTGGCGGTCGCCACGATCACCACCAGCGTCAGCGCCGGGTACACCAGCCCCAGCACCCGCACCCACGGCACCGAGGCCAGCGCGAAGATCGTCACCCCGCACCACACCGACCACCCGATGTGCATCGACGGCATCGCCGCGTACTGGTTGGACATGTTCTTCAGGTCGCCGGACGCCATCGAGCCCCACGTGTCGTGGACCAGCACGGTGTCGATGAAGTTCCCGCCGTTCATCAGCCGGGGCGGGGCGAGCGGATACAGGTAGTAGCCGACCAGGGCGACGCCCGTCGTCGCGAAGAGGACCAGCCGGGTCGCCGCGTAGCGCCCGGGATGGCTGCGGTACAGCCACACCAAGACACCCAGCGTCACCACGAAGTGCAGTGTCGCGTAGTAGTAGTTCATGCCGACGACCAGCCAGGTCACCGAATTCACGGCATGGTTGACCGACTGCTCGACGGCGATGCCCAGTTGCTGCTCGACGCGCCAGATCCAGTCGGCGTTGCGCAGTGCCTGGACCCGCTGCTCGGGCACCGCGTTGCGGATCAGGGAGTACGTCCAGTAACTGATCGCGATCAGCAGGATCTCGAACCACAGCCGGGGCCGGCGCGGTGCGCGGAACCGGCGCAGGAGGCCCTGCCCCGTCCCCTCCGTGACGGGGTGCGGAACGCCTAGTTCCTGGCGTTCCGGAGTCCTCACGGTCACGTCACCCATAGGCATGAAGTCTGCCAGAAAAGCCCTGTCCCACCGATCATCCCCCGGGAGGATGCGGGCCGCATCCGGCCACTACGGGATGGCCGGGACGGGCGTCAGGGCCGGCTCCGCTCGCCCGGCGCCGAAGCCGTCGAACCGCGCACCACCAGCTCCGGCATGAACACGAACTCGCTGTGCGGGGCGGGTGTCCCGCCGATCTCCTCCAGCAGCGTGCGCACCGCCGCCTGTCCCATCGCCGGGACCGGCTTGCGGACCGTCGTCAGCGGTGGGTCGGTGAAGGCGATCAGCGGCGAGTCGTCGAAGCCGACGACCGAGATGTCCTTGGGCACGTCCAGCCCGCGCTGCCGGGCCGCACGTATCGCCCCCAGCGCCATCATGTCGCTGGCGCAGACCACGGCCGTGCAGTCGCGTTCCATGAGGGCGGTGGCCGCCGCCTGGCCGCCCTCCAGGGTGTAGAGGGAGTGCTGGACGAGTTCCTTCCGCACCGTCTCGGCGTTCAGGTCCAGCTGCTCCTGGACCGTGCGGACAAAACCCTCGATCTTGCGCTGCACCGGCACGAACCGCTGCGGTCCGAGGGCCAGCCCGATCCGGGTGTGGCCGAGCGAGACCAGGTGCGTGACCGCCAGGCTCATCGCGGCGCGGTCGTCGGGGGAGATGAACGGCGCCTGCACCTTCGACGAGAAACCGTCGACGAGGACGAAGGGCACGCCCTGCGCGCGCAGCCGCTCGTAGCGCTGCATGTCGGCGGTGGTGTCGGCGTGCAGACCGGAGACGTAGATGATGCCGGCGACGCCCCGGTCGACCAGCATCTCGGTCAGCTCGTCCTCGGTGGAGCCGCCCGGGGTCTGGGTGGCGAGCACCGGGGTGTATCCCTGCCGGGTCAGCGCTTGGCCGATGACCTGGGCCAGCGCCGGGAATATCGGGTTCTCCAGCTCCGGGGTGATCAGACCGACCAGGCCCTCGCTGCGTTGCCGCAGCCGGACGGGCCGCTCGTAGCCGAGCACGTCGAGGGCGGCCAGTACGGACTGGCGGGTGGTGGCGGCGACGCCCGGCTTCCCGTTGAGGACGCGGCTGACCGTCGCTTCGCTCACCCCCGCCTGGGCGGCGATGTCGGCAAGCCGTGTGGTCACAGGGGTGGACTGTACCTGTCGGCCGCCCCCTTGCACACCGATCGGGCGCCGTGGGCGGCCTGTTGGACGGCCCGTCGGACGGCCCGGCGCGGGCTGCTGCGTCATCGCGCTCCCTCGAGAAAGTGATGGCAAGAGCTTGCAGAGTCTTGCACAACCGGCCCGGACGCCGCTCGCCCCCCGTAACAAAGCGCTCTTCCCTTGTAAGGAAGCGTCTCACGACGGTCGCCGGGAGGTCACGCCCGAATAACTTCGGAGATGTCTTGCACTTTTTTGCTGCAAGACCTTTCGCGTCGCTTTCAACGCTGTTACGTTCACGTCGCCCGACGGCGCCAACGACGCGGTCGGTGTCGGCAGGAGCGGCGGACGGGCCCGCACCCTGCACCACACGGGCTTTCACCCTCAAGGAGAACTCATGCGGCGTGGCATAGCGGCCACCGCTCTGGTGGCGTCCCTCGCCCTCGCGGCGACGGCGTGCGGCGGGGACGGCGACAGCGACAGCGAGTCCGGCGGACCGGTCACCATCACGTACTGGGACACCTCGAACGCGACCAACGAGGCGCCGGCCTACAAGGCCCTGGCCAAGGAGTTCGAGGCCGCCAACAAGGGCATCAAGGTCAACTACGTCAACGTCCCCTTCGACCAGGCGCAGAACAAGTTCGACACCGCCGCCGGTGCCTCGGGCGCCCCGGACGTGCTGCGCACGGACGTCGGCTGGACCGCCGCCTTCGCCAAGAAGGGCTTCTTCCTGCCGCTGGACGGCACCGAGGCCCTCGCCGAGCAGGACAAGTTCCAGCCCAAGCTGATCGAGCAGGCCAAGTACGAGGGCAAGACCTACGGCGTCCCGCTGGTCACCGACACCCTCGCCTTCGTCTACAACAAGGAACTGTTCGAGAAGGCCGGCGTCGAGGTCCCCAAGAACTGGGACGAGCTGAAGAAGGCCGCCGCCACCATCAAGGACAAGACCGGCGTCGACGGCTACTGGGCCTCCACCGCCGGCTACTACGCGCAGCCGTTCCTCTACGGCGAGGGCACCGACACGGTCGACGTCGAGGCCAAGAAGATCACCGTCAACTCGCCCGCGGCGAAGAAGGCGTACGGCACCTGGCTGAGCCTGTTCGACGGCAAGGGCCTGCACAAGGCCGACACCACCGCCGACGCCTACGCCCACATCCAGGAGGCGTTCGTCAGCGGCAAGGTCGCCTCGATCATCCAGGGCCCGTGGGAGATCACCAACTTCTACAAGGGCTCGGCGTTCAAGGACAAGAACAACCTCGGCATCGCCACCGTCCCGGCCGGCTCCACCGGCAAGGCGGGCGCCCCGACCGGCGGCCACAACCTCTCGGTCTACGCCGGCTCGGACAAGGCCCACCAGGAGGCGGCGCTGAAGTTCGTGAAGTTCATGACCTCGGCGAAGTCCCAGGAGACCGTCGCCCTGAAGAACTCCACGCTGCCGACCCGCGACGACGCCTACACCGCCGAGGTCAAGGCCGACCCGGGCATCGCCGGCTTCCAGACGGTCCTGCCCGCCGCCCAGCCGCGCCCGTCGCTGCCGGAGTACAGCTCCCTGCTGACCCCGCTGGACGACGAGCTGCCGCAGATCGCCGGCGGCAAGAAGTCCCTGGACGAGGGCCTGAGCGACGCCGAGACCGCGATCGCCAAGCTGGTGCCGGACTTCAGCAAGTGAGCCCGCGTGGCCGCCGGGTCTCCCACCAGGAGGGGAGGGACCCGGCGGCCACCGGCCGTGCGCCGCACCCCCGACCTGCTGACCTGCTGACCTTCCCCTTGCTCCCGAAGGTGTCGAACCATGACAGTCGCCATCGACCGCGCGACCGGCAAGCGCCGCGGTGACCGCACCCCGCGGCCCGGCCTCGGCCGGCGTCTGAAAGACGGCTACCAGAAGCACTGGTACGCCTACGCCATGATCGCGCCGGTGGCCGTCGTGATCGGTGTCCTCGTGCTGTACCCGCTGGGCTACGGCCTCTACCTCACCCTCACCGACGCCAACAGCCTCAACAGCGCGCGCACCATCGGCGTCAACGAGATCGAGGCCACCTACCAGTTCGTCGGTCTGGACAACTACGCCGACATCCTGTGGGGCCCGACGGCGTACGACCGGTTCTGGTCCCACTTCATCTGGACCATCGTGTGGACGGCGGTCTGCGTCGGCCTGCACTTCTGCATCGGCCTCGGCCTCGCCCTGCTGCTCAACCAGAAGCTGCGCGGCCGCACCTTCTACCGGCTGATCCTGGTCCTGCCGTGGGCCGTGCCCACCTTCGTCACCGTCTTCGGCTGGCGCTTCATGCTCGCCGACCAGGGCATCATCAACTCCGGCCTGGACTGGCTGCACCTGCCCACGCCCGCGTGGCTGGAGGACACCTTCTGGCAGCGGTTCTCCGCGATCATGGTGAACACCTGGTGCGGCGTGCCGTTCATGATGGTCTCGCTCCTCGGCGGCCTTCAGTCCATCGACAACAGCCTCTACGAGGCCGCCGAGATGGACGGCGCGAACGCCTGGCAGCGCTTCCGCTACGTCACCCTTCCCGGCCTGCGCTCGGTCAGCTCCACGGTCGTCCTGCTCGGCGTCATCTGGACCTTCAACCAGTTCGCCGTGATCTTCCTGCTGTTCGGCAACACCGCCCCGGAGGCGCAGATCCTCGTCACCTGGGCGTACCAGCTCGGCTTCGGGCAGCAGCCGCGCGACTTCGCGCAGTCCGCGGCCTACGGCATCCTGCTGCTGGCCATCCTGATCGTCTTCACCTCCTTCTACCGCCGCTGGCTGAACCGCAATGAGCAGCAGCTCGCGATCTGAGGCAGGAGCCACCATGAGCACTACGACCGTTCCGGCGTCCGCTCCGGCCGAGCAGGCCGGCACCGCGCCCGCCGACCCGCCGCGCAAGGTGCGCTCCCGCGGCGAGCGCAGCCGCGTCGCCTCCCTGGCCTCGCACGGCATCCTGACCGTGGCGAGCCTCGTCGCGCTCTTCCCGGTCGCCTGGCTGGTCTACCTGTCCCTCGGCCCGGACAAGAACGACTACCTGCACCCCGAGCGCATCTGGTCGAAGATGACCTTCGACAACTACGTCTTCGTGCTCCAGGAGACCAACTTCTTCGACTGGCTGAAGAGCTCGCTCATCGTCTCGCTGGGCACCACGGTCATCGGCGTCATGGTCGCCGCCACCACCGGCTACGCGGTCTCCCGGATGCGCTTCCCGGGCTACCGCAAGCTCATGTGGGTCCTCCTGGTCACCCAGATGTTCCCCATCGCCGTGCTGATCGTGCCGATGTACCAGATCCTGTCCGAGCTCCGGCTCGTCGACAGCTACTTCGGCCTGATCCTCGTCTACTGCTCGACCGCGGTGCCGTACTGCGCGTGGCTGCTCAAGGGCTACTTCGACACCATCCCGTTCGAGATCGACGAGGCCGGACGCGTCGACGGACTGACCCCCTTCGGCACCTTCTTCCGGCTGATCCTGCCGCTGGCCCGGCCGGGCCTGGCGGTGGCCGGCTTCTACAGCTTCATCACGGCCTTCGGCGAGGTCGCCTTCGCCTCGACGTTCATGCTGAGCGACACGAAGTACACCTTCGCGGTCGGACTGCAGAGCTTCATCAGCGAGCACGACGCGCAGCGTCACCTGATGGCGGCCACCGCCGTGCTCGTCGCGATACCCGTCTCCGCGTTCTTCTACCTCGTGCAGAAGAACCTGGTGACCGGCCTCACCGCCGGCGGCACCAAGGGCTGACGCCCGGCCGGGAAAACGTCCGGCCGCGGTGCCCATCCGACCCCGCAGCACCGCGGCCGGCCGCCCCCCCACCCATGCCTCCATGACCAGAACTCCGTCTCATCCCAAGGACGACATGAGCCAGCAGCCTTCCGCCGCACCGGCCCCCACCCCCACGACCGCCTCCGCCTCCGCCACGGCGACCGTCGCGCGGCGCCGCGACTGGTGGCGGGACGCGGTGATCTACCAGGTGTACCCGCGCAGCTTCGCCGACAGCAACGGCGACGGCATGGGCGACCTGGAGGGCGTCCGCACCCGCCTGCCGTACCTGCGCGACCTGGGCGTGGACGCCGTGTGGCTCAGCCCCTTCTACGCCTCCCCGCAGGCCGACGCCGGCTACGACGTCGCCGACTACCGGGCCGTCGACCCCATGTTCGGCAACCTGCTGGACGCCGACGCGCTGATCCGCGACGCGCACGCCCTGGGCCTGCGCATCATCGTCGACCTGGTCCCCAACCACTCCTCCGACCAGTACGAGTGGTTCAAGCGCGCCCTCGCCGAGGGCCCCGGCTCCCCGGCCCGCGACCGCTACCACTTCCGTCCCGGCAAGGGCGACAACGGCGAACTCCCGCCCAACGACTGGGAGTCCATCTTCGGCGGTCCCGCCTGGACCCGGGTCACCGAGCCGGACGGGACGCCGGGGGAGTGGTACCTGCACCTGTTCGCCCCCGAGCAGCCCGACTTCAACTGGGAGCACCCGGCCGTCGGCGACGAGTTCCGCTCCATCCTGCGCTTCTGGCTGGACATGGGCGTGGACGGCTTCCGCATCGACGTCGCGCACGGCATGGTGAAGGCCGTGGGGCTGCCCGACCTGGGCGACCACGAGCAGCTGAAGCTGCTGGGCAACGATGTCATGCCGTTCTTCGACCAGGACGGCGTCCACGACATCTACCGCCAGTGGCGGCGCATCCTGGACGAGTACAGCGGTGAGCGCATCTTCGTCGCCGAGGCCTGGACCCCGACCGTCGAGCGCACCGCCAACTACGTCCGGCCCGACGAGCTGCACCAGGCCTTCAACTTCCAGTACCTGGGCACCCACTGGGACGCCGAGGAACTGCGCAGCGTCATCGACCGCACCCTGGACGCCATGCGCCCGGTCGGTGCCCCGGCGACCTGGGTCCTGTCCAACCACGACGTCACCCGCCACGCCACCCGCTTCGCCAACCCGGCCGGCCTCGGCACCCAGATCCGCCTGGCCGGCGACCGCGAACTGGGCCTGCGCAGGGCACGGGCGGCCACCCTCCTCATGCTGGCGCTGCCCGGCTCGGCCTACGTCTACCAGGGCGAGGAGCTGGGCCTCCCGGACGTCGTCGACCTCCCCGACGAGGTGCGCCAGGACCCCGCGTACTTCCGGGGCGCCGGCCAGGACGGCTTCCGCGACGGCTGCCGGGTGCCGATCCCGTGGACGCGCACCGGATCGTCGTACGGCTTCGGCGACGGCGGCAGCTGGCTCCCGCAGCCGACGGGCTGGGGCGAGCTGAGCGTCGAGGCGCAGACCGGCGAGCCCGGCTCGACCCTGGAGCTGTACCGCGCCGCGCTGGCGGTCCGCCGAGAGCAGGCCGACCTGGGCGCGGGCGACGCCGTGGAGTGGCTGCGCGCACCCGAGGGCGTCCTCGCCTTCCGGCGCGGGGAGTTCGTGTGCGTCGCCAACACCACCGGCGAGTCGGTGGCGCTGCCCGCGCACGGGCGGCTGCTGCTGGCCAGCGGTGAGGTGACGGAGGTCGACGGCGAGGCGAAGGTGCCGGGCGACACGACGGTGTGGTGGTCGCGGGCCTGACCGCCTGCCCGGAGGGGTCCGCAGGCCGCGGGCGGGCCCCTCACCGCGTCATCCCTCGCGACGAGCCCACCGGGCGGCCCGGACCGTCCCCTCCGCGATCTCCTTGCGGGGCAGGCTCAGACCCAGCGAGGTCTCCAGGGCGTGGAAGTACAGGGCGAACTCGTCGGTCAGCTCGGGGTGGTCCAGTTCGGCGCGGCGCAGGGCCCGGTTGAGGAAGTCGAGTTGCCCGCCCCGGAGGTACGGGGTGCGGCCCCGGTCGTAGTAGATCAGCTCGGTGATGCCGTCGTCGTCCACGCGGTGGCCGTCGCGCATGTAGTCGAACGTGTAGATGGCCTTGCCGAGGCAGGCGCTCAGCTCCACGGTCTCCGTCACACCCAGCTCGGCGAACGCTGCCGCGTCGACCCGGGTGCCGGGTGCCGTCTCGTGGTACATCAGGAACGTCCAGTCGCCGCTCTGTCCGAAGCAGCAGCTGTCCCAGTCCGTGAGCAAGTTGTCGTAGGTGCCGCCGTTCCCCTCGCTCAGGTCCGCCAGGCGGGTTCCCGCGGCGACGTGCTGCGGGTCGGCCCCGTACAGCAGGGCGATCCGCTCCGCGCTGACGTTCTCGCCACGGAAGAACTCCAGGGATGTGTAGGGTGCCTGCTCGCGCCACGAGCCGGAGATCCACGCGAACCCCTCCAGCGGGTCGCGACCGCAGAGCGGCGCCGGTTCCGTCCCGTCCGTGCCACCGCCGCGGAAGCTGCGGCCCCAGGCGGGGTCTATCCGGTCCATCAGCGCGGCCTGGCCGACGACCGTCGCGTCCAGCCCGCGGACGGCCTCCTCGGCGAGGAAGTACAGCGTCTCGTCGAGGTCCCGGGCGATGAAGGCGTTGTCGTGGGGGCCGTGGTAGCCGCAGACCGTGCCGTCCTCCTCCAGGACGAGGTACAGGCCGGCGTACCCGTCCTCCTCCGCGTGGTCCTCGTACTGCTCGTACGACGTGCCGGTGGGCGGGAACACGGCCTCGTCGAGCAGGTCGGAGCCTGCGGCCAGCCGGTGCCAGGCCTGCTTGAGCGCGTCCTCGGTGATCGTCTGCATGGGTGCAGTATGCGACCGGGCACTGACAACGCCCCGGCACCGGCTCCCGGCGGAACTTCTTGCCTCGACTTCGCACCGACCACTGCCCTTTCGGTCGGTGAACCCTTAACATCTGCGTCACCGCAAGGTTTCTGAAGGTTTCAGCAAGAGTCTTCAACCGGCCTATCGGGCACCTTCGGCTCCCCGCAACGCCTTCGACGATGAAGGAAACCCCACATGGCACGCAGAGCCCTCACGGCGGCCGTCGCACTCGCGGCAGCTTCCGTTGTCATGACCCCGACGAGCGCGCAGGCCTCCCCGCCCGGCGCCAAGGACGTCACCGCCGTCCTCTTCGAGTGGAACTTCGCCTCCGTGGCCAGGGAGTGCACGAACACCCTGGGCCCCGCCGGCTACGGCTACGTCCAGGTCTCCCCGCCCGCCGAGCACATACAGGGCGGGCAGTGGTGGACCTCGTACCAGCCGGTCAGCTACAAGATCGCCGGCCGGCTCGGCGACCGGGCCGCCTTCAAGAACATGGTGGACACCTGCCACGCGGCCGGTGTGAAGGTCGTCGCCGACGCCGTGGTCAACCACATGTCGGCGGGCAGCGGCACGGGCACCGGCGGCTCCTCGTACGGCAAGTACGACTACCCCGGCATCTACTCCTCGTACGACTTCGACGACTGCCGCTCGGAGATCAACAACTACCGGGACCGGTACAACGTCCAGCACTGCGAGCTGGTCGGCCTCGCCGACCTCGACACCGGCGAGGAGTACGTCCGCGGCAGGATCGCCGGGTACCTGAACGACCTGCTCTCCCTCGGCGTCGACGGCTTCCGCATCGACGCGGCCAAGCACATCCCGGCCGCCGACCTCGCGAACATCAAATCCCGGCTGAGCGACCCGGGCGTGTACTGGAAGCACGAGGTCATCTACGGGGCAGGCGAGGCCGTCCAGCCGACCGAGTACACCGGCAACGGTGACGTGCAGGAGTTCCGGTACGCCTACGACCTCAAGCGCGTCTTCAACAACGAGAAACTCGCCTACCTGAAGAACTACGGCGAGGGCTGGGGATACCTGAGCAGCTCCGACGCGGGCGTCTTCGTCGACAACCACGACACCGAGCGCAACGGCTCCACGCTCAACTACAAGGACAACGCCAACTACACCCTGGCCAACGTCTTCATGCTGGCCTGGCCCTACGGCGCCCCCGACATCAACTCCGGCTACGAGTGGTCGAACCACGACGCCGGACCGCCGAACGGCGGTCAGGTCAACGCCTGCTGGCAGGACGGCTGGAAGTGCCAGCACGCCTGGCCGGAGATCAAGTCGATGGTCGCCTTCCGCAACGCCACCCGCGGGCAGGCCGTCACGAACTGGTGGGACAACGGCAACGACGCCATCGCCTTCGGGCGCGGTAACAAGGGCTACGTCGCCGTCAACCACGAGTCGGGCGCCCTCACCCGCACGTACCAGACCTCGCTGCCGGCGGGGACGTACTGCGACGTCCAGAGCGGCAAGCCGGTGACCGTGAACGGCTCCGGCCAGTTCACGGCGACGCTCGGCGCCAACACCGCGCTCGCGCTGTACGCCGGGAAGTCCGCCTGCTGAACGGGCCCAGGGGGCAGGGGTCGTGAGAGTTCGTGAAAGTTCTTTCCGTTGCTTTCACGACCCTTGCCGCAAGACTTGCGTCGGCGCTACCGTCTCGCCGGGGTCGGACCCGAACGAGCCGTCATCGCAAGGAGCTCACGCCGTGATACCGAGAAGGCCGGTGCCTGTCGCGCGCCGCACCGCACGAGCGAGACGGGTCGCGGCCGTCACCGTGGCCGCGCTCGCCGCAGCCCTCCTCCCACCCCTCGCCGCGCGGGCCGACGCCCCGCCCCGGCCGCCTTCGGACGCCAAGCTCGCCAAGGCCGAGGCCCGGCACGACCTCACCCGCGAGCAGTTCTACTTCGTCCTGCCGGACCGCTTCGCCAACGGCGACACCCGCAACGACAGGGGCGGCCTGACCGGCACCCGCCTCACCACCGGCTACGACCCCACCGACAAGGGCTTCTACCAGGGCGGCGACCTCAAGGGCCTCACCCAGAAGCTCGACTACATCAAGGGCCTGGGCACCACCGCCATCTGGATGGCGCCCATCTTCAAGAACCAGCCCGTGCAGGGCACCGGCGACAACGCCTCCGCCGGCTACCACGGCTACTGGATCACCGACTTCACCCAGGTCGACCCGCACTTCGGCACCAACCAGGACCTGAAGAACCTGATCTCCAAGGCACACGCCAAGGGCATGAAGGTCTTCTTCGACGTCATCACCAACCACACCGCCGACGTCGTCGACTACGAGGAGAAGTCCTACGACTACCTCTCCAAGGGCGCCTTCCCGTACCTGACGAAGGACGGTGAGCCCTTCGACGACACCGACTACGCGGACGGCGAGCGCCGGTTCCCCCGTACGGACTCCGGCTCCTTCCCGCGTACGCCGACCGTCCCGGCCGACAAGCGCGGGCTCAAGGTCCCGTCCTGGCTCAACGACCCCGCGATGTACCACAACCGCGGCGACTCCACCTGGGCCGGCGAGTCCACCACGTACGGCGACTTCTCCGGCCTCGACGACCTGTGGACCGAACGTCCCGAGGTCGTCAGCGGCATGGAGAAGATCTACCAGCGGTGGGTCAAGGACTTCGACATCGACGGCTTCCGCATCGACACCGTGAAGCACGTCAACATGGAGTTCTGGACCCAGTGGGCCACCGCCCTCGACGCCTACGCGGCGAAGAAGGGCCGGGACGACTTCTTCATGTTCGGCGAGGTCTACTCCGCCGACACCGCCGTCACCTCCCCGTACGTCACCCAGGGCCGCCTGGACTCCACCCTCGACTTCCCCTTCCAGGACGCGGCCCGCGCCTACGCCTCCCAGGGCGGCAGCGCCCAGAAGCTCGCCGCCGTCTACGGCGACGACTGGAAGTACACGACCGACAAGGCCAACGCCTACGAACAGGTCACCTTCCTCGGCAACCACGACATGGGCCGCATCGGCACCTTCCTCAAGCAGGACGACCCCGACGCCACCGACGCCGAACTGCTGAAGAAGGCCCGCCTCGCCAACGAGCTGATGTTCCTCGGCCGCGGCAACCCGGTGATCTACTACGGCGACGAGCAGGGCTTCACCGGCGCGGGCGGCGACAAGGACGCCCGCCAGACCATGTTCGCCTCCCGCACCGCCGACTACCTCGACGACGACCAGCTCGGCACCGACCGCACCCACGCCGAGGACGCCTACGACACGGGCGCGCCCCTGTACCGGCAGATCAGCGCCCTCGCGAAGCTGCGCAAGGCCCACCCGGCCCTCGCCGACGGCGTCCAGACCGAGCGGTACGCGGCTGACGGCGCCGGCGTCTACGCCTTCTCGCGCACCGACGCCGACCGCGGCACCGAGTACGTCGTCGCCTTCAACAACGCCGACGAGGAGAGGACGGCGACCTTCGCGACCGGCTCCGCGCACATGGCCTTCCGGGGCATCTACGGCACCGACGAGGACGTGAAGTCCGGCGCCGACAAGAAGGTCACGGTCACCGTCCCGGCCGGATCGGCCGTCGTCCTGAAGGCCGCGGGCCGCCTCGCCGAGCCCGCCACCGAGCCCGGCGTCATCCTCAAGGCCCCCGAGCCCGGCGCCACCGGCACCGTGGAGCTGACGGCCGATGTCAGCGGCGGACAGCTCAACCGCGTCGTCTTCGCCGCCCAGACCGGCGACGGCAAGTGGCGCACCCTCGGCTCCTCCGACCACGCCCCCTACAAGGTCACCCACACCATCGCCGAGGACACCCCGGCCGGCACCGCCCTGCGCTACAAGGCCGTCGTGATCGACTCGGCGGGCCGTACGGCGAGCGCCACGGCCGCCTCGACGACCGGCATCCCGCCCGTCGAAGCACCGCCCACCGCCGCCTCCCGCGACTACGCGATCGTCCACTACAAGCGGGAGGACGGGAACTACGACGACTGGGGCCTGTACGCCTGGGGCGACCTCGCCGAGGGTGAGGCCACCGAGTGGCCGAACAGCCACCCCTTCATCGGCCGCGACGCCTACGGTGCCTTCGCCTACGTCAAGCTCAAGCCCGGCGCGTCCAATGTCGGCTTCCTCGTCATCGACAAGGACGGCAACAAGGACGTCGCCGCCGACCGCACCATCGACGTCACGCAGACCGGCGAGGTGTGGATCGAGCAGGGCAAGGAGCAGGTCGTCACCGAGCGGCCCGACTACCCGGCCCAGGACACCAGCAAGGCCGTCCTGCACTACCACCGAGCCGACGGGAACTACGACGGCTGGGGCCTGCACGTCTGGGGCGGCGCCGCGAACCCCACCGACTGGTCGAAGCCGCTGACGCCGGTCAAGACTGACTCCTATGGCGCGGTCTTCGAAGTACCCCTCACCGAGGGTGCCACCAGCCTCAGCTACATCGTCCACAAGGGCGACGAGAAGGACCTGCCCACCGACCAGGCCCTCGACCTCAGGGCCAAGGGTCACGAGGTGTGGCTGGTGAGCGGCGAGGCTGAGTACCTGCTGCCGCAGCCGGCCGGCTCCGCGGCCGCCGTCGACCTCACCACCGCCAAGGCGGTCTGGATCGACCGGAACACCGTCGCCTGGAACGGCTCCGCAGGCGCCGCCTCCACCCAGCTGCTCGCCTCCCGCTCCGGCTCCATCAAGGCCGAGGACGGCACCCTGACCGCCGACGACGAGACGAGCTGGCTCCGCCTCACGAAGACGGCCCTCACGGACGCCCAGAAGGCGCAGTACCCGCACCTGAAGGAGTACACCGCCTGGTCGGTCGACCCGCGCGACCGCGACCGGGTCCGCGAAGCCCTGCGCGGCCAGGTCGTCGCCTCCCAGCGCGCCGCCAACGGCGCCGTCCTCGCGGCGACCGGCGTGCAGATCGCCGGCGTCCTGGACGACCTCTACGCGGCCGAGGCGACCAAGGCCGACCTCGGCCCCGTCTTCCGCCACGGCCGCCCCACCCTCTCCCTGTGGGCACCGACCGCACAGGACGTGAAGCTGGAGATCGGTGACCGCACCGTCCGCATGCGGCGCGACGACGACACCGGCGTCTGGTCCGTCCGCGGCCCGCGCTCCTGGAAGGGCAAGCCCTACCGCTACGCCGTGAAGGTGTGGGCGCCCGAGGCCGGGAAGGTCGTCACCAACAAGGTCACCGACCCGTACTCCCTCGCCCTGACCACCGACTCCGAGCGCAGCCTCGTCGTCGACCTGGACGACCGGAAGCTCGCCCCGCGCGGCTGGCACAGCTACGACAAGCCCGAGGCCGTGCCGCTCAGGGACGCCCAGATCCAGGAGCTGCACATCCGCGACTTCTCCGTCGCGGACCGCACGGCGGACCCGGACCACCGGGGCACCTACCTCGCCTTCACCGACGACCGGAGCGACGGCTCGAAGCACCTGCGCGAGCTGGCGGAGGCCGGCACGTCGTACGTGCACCTGCTGCCCGCCTTCGACATCGCCACCATCCCCGAGAAGAAGTCCGACCAGGCCACCGTCGACTGCGACCTCGCCGCGCTCCCCGCCGACTCCGAGAAGCAGCAGGAGTGCGTGGCGAAGGCGGCGGCCGAGGACGCCTACAACTGGGGCTATGACCCGTACCACTACACGGTCCCCGAGGGCTCCTACGCCACCGACCCGGACGGCACCGCCCGCACGGTCGAGTTCCGGAAGATGGTCAAGGCGCTCAACGAGGACGGCCTGCGGGTCGTCATGGACGTCGTCTACAACCACACGGCCGCCAGCGGCCAGGCGAAGACCAGCGTCCTCGACCGGATCGTCCCCGGCTACTACCAGCGGCTCCTCGCCGACGGCTCCGTGGCGAACAGCACCTGCTGCGCCAACACCGCCACCGAGAACGCCATGATGGGCAAGCTGGTCGTCGACTCGGTCGTCACCTGGGCCAAGGAGTACAAGGTCGACGGCTTCCGCTTCGACCTCATGGGCCACCACCCGAAGAAGAACATCCTCGCGGTCAGGAAGGCCCTGGACGAGCTGACCCTCGCCGAGGACGGCGTCGACGGCAAGAAGATCATCCTGTACGGCGAGGGCTGGAACTTCGGCGAGGTCGCCGACGACGCCCGCTTCGTCCAGGCCACCCAGAAGAACATGGCCGGCACCGGCATCGCGACCTTCTCCGACCGCGCCCGCGACGCCGTGCGCGGCGGCGGCCCCTTCGACGAGGACCCCGGCGTCCAGGGCTTCGCCTCCGGCCTCTACACCGAGCCCAACGGCTCCGAGGCCAACGGCACCGAGGCCGAGCAGAAGGCCCGCCTCCTGCACTACCAGGACCTCATCAAGGTCGGCCTGACCGGCAACCTCGCCGACTACACCTTCACGGACACCGACGGCAAGGAGGTCAAGGGCTCCGAGGTCGACTACAACGGCGCCCCCGCCGGATACGCCGAGGCCCCGGGCGACGCCCTCGCCTACGCCGACGCGCACGACAACGAGTCCCTGTTCGACGCGCTCGCCTTCAAGCTGCCGACTTCGGTGAACGCGGACGACCGGGCCCGCATGCAGGTCCTCGCCATGGCCACCGCCGCCCTCTCCCAGGGACCGGCGCTCTCCCAGGCCGGCACCGACCTGCTGCGCTCCAAGTCGCTGGACCGCAACTCCTACGACAGCGGCGACTGGTTCAACGCCATCCACTGGAACTGCGCCGACGGCAACGGCTTCGGTCGCGGCCTGCCCCCGGCCGCCGACAACCAGGACAAGTGGCCCTACGCCAAGCCCCTGCTCGGCTCTGTGCAGGTCGGCTGCCCGCAGATCACCGGCGCCTCGGCGGCGTACCGGGACCTGTTGAAGATCCGTACGGGCGAGCGGGACTTCTCCCTCGCCACGGCGGAGCAGGTGCAGTCCCGGCTCTCCTTCCCGCTCTCCGGGAAGCACGAGACACCCGGCGTGATCACCATGCGCCTCGGTGGCCTGGTGGTCGTCTTCAACGCCACCCCACAGGCGCAGGAGCAGCGGATCGAGACGGCGGCCGGGACCGGCTACCGACTGCACCCGGTGCAGGCGGCGGGCGCGGACCCGGTGGTGAAGAAGTCCGCGTACGCGTCCGGGACCGGCACGTTCACCGTGCCGGGCCGTACGGTCGCCGTGTTCGAGCGCACCGGCTGACAGTCGGGGTACTGCGGTTAGGGTGAGCCCTGCTGTTCACGCAACGGGAGGGCTCATGCCGCAGATCACCGTCGACTACTCCGCCTCGCTCGCGGACGACTTCGACCGGCCCGCCTTCGCGCGGGCCCTGCACGGCGCCGTCGTGGAGATCGCGGCCGCCAGGCCGCCGGCGTGCAAGACGCAGTTCCGCCGCACCGAGGACACCACGGTCGGCCCCGACACCGACGGGCACGCCGTCGTGCACGTCACCCTCGGGCTGCTCGCGGGGCGCACGGACGAGACCAAGGCGCGGCTGACCGAGGCCGTGCTGGAGCTGCTGCGGCAGCACGTGAAGCCGGGCGACGGCCTCACCCTGCACGCCTCGGCGGAGGTCCGCGACCTCGATCCGTCGTACCGGAAGTTCGAGAGCTAGGCGGCCAGTGCGGACAGCCGGCCGACCAGGTCCCCGAAGGGGCCGTCGGCCGGCTCGTTCGCGACGACGCGGCGCAGCAGGGCGGCCATCTCCTCGTCGTGGGCGGCGCTCACCGCCGTCAGCGCGGCGAAGTCGTGCACGAGCTGGACCTCCAGCTCGGCGCGCGGGATGCGGCGCCCGTCCAGCCAGATCAGGGCCGTCGACTCGGCCAGCGAGATCCAGGAGCGCACGACCAGTTCCAGACGGGCGGGCGGATCGTTGACGCCCAGGTGCGAAAGGATCTGGTCATACGCGGCCTGCCGTACGGAGTCCACGAGCGCGTTCGTCCGCGAGGAGCCGACCGCCGGACCGCCGCGCATCAGCGCCGAGAAACCGGGGCCGTGCTCGTCCACGAAGTCGAAGTAGCGGCCCATGACGCGCAGCAGCCGCGCGCCCAGCGGGCCTTCGGCCGGCTCCGCGAACCGGGCCGCGAGATCGTCCGCGGCCCGCTGCAACGCGGCCTCGTACAGGCTGAGTTTGCCGGGGAAGTAGTGGTAGACCAGCGGGCGGGAGATGCCCGCGGCCGACGCTATCTCGTCGATGGAGACCTCGTCGGGCGAGCGGCGGCTGAACAGATCGAGGGCGACGCCGATCAGTTGCTGCCGCCGTTCCTCGACGCCCATTCTGCGGCGTACCCCGGTAGTCATACGAACACCTTACCGATCGAATTCAGCCTTCGAACGGCCCGGACCGGGCACAGGTGTTCCGTGGTGCTCCCTACCGGCGGGGCTACCGCAGTCCGCTGATCGTCCGGCCGCTGTCCAGGGTGCCCTTCAGTTCGGCCTGCGCGCCCTGCTCGCCCTTCGCCGTCAGCACATTCCCGTCGGCGGAGTCGCTGATGCCGCCCGTCGCCTCGACCGAGCGCGTGTCGCGGTCGCCGGCGGCGAGCAGGTACCAGTGCCCGCCCTCCGACTTCCACAGCACCCCGGCCAGCACGTGCGGGTCGCGCTCGCCGCACGCCGGCACGTCCTGCGCCTTCGCCGCCACCGCGCCCTGGGCCCCGCCCGGTGTGCGGAACTGGGCCAGGACCCTGGCCCCCTCGCCCCGCCAGGTCTCGGCGCGGGTGCAGACCCAGTCCCCCGAGCCGCTGGCGTCGGGCAGGGGCTGCGCGGCGAACTGCCAGGCGTTCACCGACCGCACGCCCTGCCCGCGCACCGCGCCGAGCGAGCACGCGTACGGCGCCCAGTCGGCCCGCGCCCCGGCCCCGGCGACGTCCTTCGCCGCACCGGGACGGCCCGTGGTGAGGCGGGCCGGGACCAGCTCGCCGAGGTCGGTCGCCAGCCGGGTGTCCGAGCCGTCGGTCAGCTCCAGCACGTTCCAGGACGTACACGCCCCGGACTGCTGCTGCACCGGGCTGGCGAGTGGCGACGTCACTCCGTCGGTCAGCGTCAGGGCGCGGGCGTCGGAGTCCGGGTCGGCGAGGTCCCGTACGGCGGCCTTCGTCACCCAGGGCGCCGTCAGATAGCGGACGTTGCCGTCGGCCCGGCCCAGGACCACCGCGGTGGCCTCGGCCCGGCCGGCGCCGTCGGTGCGCGCGAAGTCCAGGGCGGCGCCCGCCGTGCCGTCCTTCGGCTCGGCGTACCGGGCGAGGCGCAGACCGTCGTGCAGGATCACCACGCGCGCGTTGTCGACGGTCCCGGCGTACAGCAGCTGGGGCGGGCCCGAGGGGCCGCCGGTCGGGGTGCCGGGCGTCGCCGAGACGCCCACGCTCTCGCCGGGCCGCGCCCACACGGCGAGGGCCCGGCGCAGCAGTTCCTCGTCGCCGGTGAGGTCGCCGCGCGCCGGCCACACCGAGAAGTCGGTGCGCGCGGACGTCTCCCAGGCGGCCGGGGCGGCCTTCGTCAGCTGGGCGGGGTCCAGGGCCGCCTCGGCCGCCGGGTTCTGCGCGTACGGCGGGGCGGCGGCGCCGTCGGGTCCCCAGCCGTCGCCGGGCATGCCCAGCAGCGTCCCGCACACGACCAGGGCCGCCCCGGCGACCAGCGCGGCCCGCGTGTGCTGGCGGCGGCGCATCAGGTCGGTCGGCCGGGCCTGCAGCGAGCAGGGGTCGAACTCGGACGAGGTGAGCAGCGCGTACTGCGCGGGCACCTCGTCGGCCTCCCGCAGCGCGGCGTCCGCGTCGACGACCCCGGCGGCTTCGAGCAGCTGCCGTACGTCCGGGTCGGGGAGCTGCTCCAGGCCCCGCAGCACGTAGGCCGCACGGCCGGGCGCGGAGAGGGCGGACAGTCGCTGGTCCAGGGCGAGTTCGTCGGCCCCGCCGGAGCGCGGGAAGAGCTTGAGGCCCCGCACCTGGGGCAGCAGGGGCGGCAGCTGGGACCGCTTGGGCCACGCACGCCGCTTGAGCGGGCGGCCGGCCTCCAGCGCCGCACGGACCACGCGGAGGCGGACCAGCGCGTACCCGGGGTCCACCTCGCGGCCGGTCGACTGGGCCGGGATCACGGGCGTCGTCGTCCGGTTCCGGGGCAGGGCGCGCTGGGTGAGGGAGTGCGCGGACAGGACGCGACGGCCCCGGCCGAGGCCCGGCGGCAGCACCAGGTAGGCGAGCCGGGCCAGGCGCGGATAGTGCTCGACGAGCGCGGCCTCGGCCTGCTCGACGTCGACGACCGGGTCGGCCGGGGTGGCGGAGGACGGTGCGGGGCGCGGGGCGACATCCTGTGACTGCACGTTCAGCAGAACGAGCGAATCGGTGGATGGTCACCATGCCCAGGTCAGTTCTGGCCCCGCCTCAGTCCTGCCCGGATCAGTCCTCGGGTTCCACCAGCGCCCGCGCATAGGCGGCCATCGAGCGCTGGTAGCGCGGCAGATGGGGCGCGAGCGCGCCCAGCACCAGCGACAGCCCTTCACGGTCGCGGCCCATGCTCGACAGGCACAGGGCGAGCGTGGCGCGCACGGCGTCGTCCAACTCGTCCGACGGCGCCAGCAGTTCCGGCGACAGCAGCTTGACGCCCTCCTCCGGCTCGCCGATGTTCCGCAGCGAGCTGGAGAGCTGGATCTTCGCCCGGCGGCCCTTGTAGCGGCTGACCTCGCCCAGCCCGCGCTCCAGTGCCTCGCGGTAGAGCGGCACGGCCCGGTCGGAGCGGCCGGTGGAGTCCCAGGCGCAGGCCCGCTCGAACAGGCCGAGCGGACTGCCCGCCGGCAACTCGTCGGCGAGGGCGTCGATCAACGCGCGGAAGTCGGCGGCACCGTCTTCGGCGTAGTCGTCGACCGTCGCCCACGCGGCCGTCACACGGTCTTCCCAGTCCTGGTCCACGGCGCCACTCTCGCACGGGCGCACTCGGAACGACACCGGGGATTCTGAATGGTTCGCGCCCCGCGGCCGTATCGATGGGCGAGAGCCCCTCGCCGGGGGCTCCGTGCGGCATGTCGCCGGAACGGACCGGAGGAACACATGAGGCTGACCCGACCGATGCTCGCGCCGGCCGCAGCGGCGGCGGTACTGGCGCTGACCGGCTGCGGCTCCGACGGGGACGGCGAGGCGGCCGTGCCCGAGACCGCGACCGGCAGCCTGGAGCACCTGGCCGCCGAGGCGAAGTGCGAGCCCGACATGCAGACCGACGCCGACACCATCCGCCAGGCGCTCTGCGAGAAGGGCGACGAGAAGTACGTCCTCGCCACCTTCGCCACCGACCGCGGCCAGCGCGAGTGGATCAACACGGCCAAGGACTACGGCGGCTATTACCTCGTCGGCCGCAAGTGGGTCGCCGTCGGCCACGAGGACGTCGTGGCGGACCTGCGCGGACGGCTCGGCGGCACCCTGGAGCAGGGCACCCAGCACGGCGGCGGCAGTCATCCGGCGGGGCACGGCGGGCACGACGGCTGACCTCGGACCGGGACGCGCAAGGGGCCGGTGACGGGTTTCTCGCCACCGGCCCCCTGCACGCGCTGTGGTGGGGAACTACTGGCAGTCCTCCCCGCTGTTGATGCAGTCGACCACCTCGTTCATCAGCTCCTCGTCCATGACGTTGATGAAGTCGTTGTGGTCGGTGATCGGCTTGTGCAGCTGCTCCGGGAAGCTGTCCACGGCGTACGGGTTCTGCACCTGACCGTTCTCGATGGTCGGGGTGGGGATGTCGTACACCAGGCGGACCTGCAGCTGGGGAATGGCCTGGAAGCCGTTCGGGCAGCCGCCGTCCTCCTGCACGAAGGCCATGTGGTCCCGGTGGTTGGCGCTGTCGATGTTCTCGCCGTCCCAGCAGCTCTGGAAGTTCGACGTGCGCACCACCTGGCTGCCGTCGGGGCAGAGCGGGTACTTGTCGGTGACCTGGCGGTCCTCGAAGCCGGTGCAGCTCCACGAACTGTTGGCATTCGCGTCGCCGTTGGTGAAGGACTTGGCGTCACCGGTGATGATCCGCAGGAACTTCGGCATGGCGACCACGTCGCTCTGCTGGTTGCCGACGAACTTCAGCTCGGCCTGGGCCGGCTTCAGGATCCGGCCGACGTTGCCCTCGGCGCCGCCGCCCAGGTCGTTCGCGTCGAACTCCTCCGTACCGTCCTGGAGCCGCAGCACCGGCCAGTAGTACGTGGACTTGTCGCCCTGGTTCTGGCACGAGGTGTCCGCGTCGGCCAGGTCCTCGTCGCTGGAGAAGGCGTCGTTGTCCTGGTTGCCGACGTAGTCGTGCACGTGGTGCGCGCCGTTGTCGACGCCGGGGGCGGCGATCAGGTTGTCGCTGTTGAACAGGTTGTTCTCGTTGACACCGCAGTCCGAGGTGAAGGTGCCCGTGGAACCGCCGTCGCCGTTGGCGGCCAGACCGTTCTCGCTGTCGCGGGAGTTCGGCTCGACGTCCATGATGTCGATGAAGTCGTCCGCGACCGGGCCCGCGGCGCCGTTGCCGTTGTCGTCCTGGTTCTGACCGCCGTCCTGACCCTGGCCGTCCCCGTTCTGACCGTCGCCGTCCTGGCCGCCGTCGTTCTGGCCGTCGCCGTTCTGCGGCTGCTGCGCGGGCTGTCCCTGGCAGCCGGCCAGGCGGTCCAGGTCGTCGTCGGCCCGGCCGCCGGCCCGGTTGATCTCCAGCTGGATCCGGTCGATGATCGCCTTCCGCCGGTCCTTGAGCGGGCCGAGGATGGTGTTCTCGACGAACCGCGGGTCACCCGTCTGCGCGCGCCGTGTGGTGGCGAGGCGCTTGTAGGCCTCGGTGATCTGGCTGTCCATCGTGGCCAACTCGCCGTCGACCTCCCCCCGCGCGCGGTCCGGCACGTCGGACAGCTCCTGGCCGACGTCGGGACAGTCGATCGTCGCGACCTGCGCCGCGGCCGACCTCGTCCGGTTGTGGGCCGGATTCTCCTCGTGCGCCGAGGCGTAGAAGTTGGCCCAGACCAGCCCGCCCCCGCCGACCGCCAGGGCCGCCGCCCCGGCTACGACCTTGGTGGCCAGCGGCGTACGGCGTTTTCTCGTGTTGCGTCCCATGGAACTCCTCTTTGACTTCCTTGCGGGGCATCGAGGGCGCCCGACAGGAGTGAAGCGGCTCCCTTCCATACGGAGGCCGTCCCAGGGGTGTTCAGTCGGCTGCGGAATTGACGGGTCCTGTGCGGCGGGTGAGGTCAGTGGCCGCGGTCCAGATAGGCCAGAACCGCCAGCACACGGCGGTTGTCGTCGTCCGAGACCTCGAGGCTCAGCTTGGCGAAGATGTTCGCCGTGTGCTTCGCGATGGCCCGCTCCGTGACGACCAGCTTCCCGGCGATCGCCGCGTTGGTCCGGCCCTGCGCCATCAGCTCCAGCACCTCCAGCTCCCGGGGCGTGAGCCGCTCCAGCGGCCGGTCCGCCGCCGCCCGTCGGCTGAGCAGCTGCTGGATGACCTGCGGGTCCATCGCGGTACCGCCCGCCGCCACCCGCCGTACGGCGTCCACGAACTGCTCCGCGTCGAACACCCGGTCCTTGAGCAGGTACCCGACCCCGCCGCTGCCGTCGGCGAGCAGTTCGCGCGCGTACAGCTGCTCCACGTGCTGGGACAGGACCAGCACCGGCAGCCCCGGCCGCTCGCGGCGGGCCTGGAGCGCGCACTGCAATCCCTCGTCGGTGAGCGTGGGCGGCAGGCGCACGTCGACCACGGCGACGTCCGGCTCCAGTTCGGCCAGCGCGCGGGACAGCTCGGGGCCGGTCTCGACGGCCGCGGCGATCTCGAAGCCGTGGGCCTCCAGGAGCCGGACCAGTCCGTCGCGCAGGAGGAACAGGTCTTCGGCTAGGACAACGCGCAAGGGATCTCCACGGTGACCATGGTGGGGCCGCCCGCGGGGGAGCTGACGGCCAGGACGCCGTCGAATGTACCGAGTCGCCGCTCGACCCCGGCCAGCCCCGACCCCGCGCCGATCACCGCGCCGCCCTTGCCGTTGTCGGTGACGCTGACGCGCAGCCAGCCCTCGGCGTGGTGCATGTCGATCCAGATCCGGTCGGCGCCGGAGTGCTTGACGGCGTTGGTGAGGACCTCGCTGACGGCGAAGTAGGCGGCGGACTCCACCGGCGCCTCCGCGCGGCCGGGCAGCTCCACGTCGGTCTCCACGGTGACGGGCAGCCGCAGCGCCAGCGCCCGTACGGCGTCTCCCAGACCGCGTTCGGCGAGGACCGGGGGGTGGATGCCGCGCACGAGTTCGCGCAGCTCGGTCAGGGCGTCGGCGGAGGACTGCCGGGCCTGGGCGAGCAGTTCCCGGGCCTTCGCCGGGTCCTTCTCCAGCAGTGCCTCGATGGTGCCGAGGTCCATGCCCATGGCGACCAGCCGGGCCTGCGCCCCGTCGTGCAGGTCGCGTTCGATGCGGCGCAGTTCGGCGGCGGAGGTGTCGACGGCGTCCCGCCGGGTCTCGGTCAGCACGCGCACCCGCTCGGCCAGCTCGGCCTGGCCCGAGCCGAGGACCGCGCCGGTGAGACGGAAGTGGGCCTTCAGCAGGAGCGGGGTGAGCCAGGCGGCGGCGACGAGGAGGACGGCGCCCAGGGCGGCGGCGTAGAGCGCGGTGGTCTGGTCGGTGACGGGCACGAAGCCGTACCAGTAGGTGTCGTCCCAGAGCCGCCACAGCCCGGCCGCGATCGCGAACCCCTCCAGTGGGTAGACCGGCAGCGCGAAGGCCAGCAGCGCGGTGACGAAGCCCGCCGTCATGTCGACCGGGAGCCAGATGAAGTCCCGCCAGGTCGCCGGGTCGGCGAGCATCCCGAAGGTGCGCGCCCACGGGTTGGCGCCCTCGGGCAGCGGCCGGTACGCCCGCTGGATGCGCACCCCGCCCCACTCGGCGGCGAGCACCCGCCGCCAGTCCGCGAACATCCGCACGCCGGTCAGCACCCACGGCGTGGTGACGATGCCGATCCCGATCGGGATCAGAGCGATGGACACCAGGGTCAGGCAGAAGCAGAGCACCGCGCCGGGCAGGGTGATGAACGTCAGCGCCAGTCCCCGCGCGGCCGACAGGGCCATGGTCCGCGTCCGGTTCGGCCGGGTCCCGCGGCCGTCGTTCTTCGTCTCGATGTCCATGGCGTCAGTCTCGCCGAGCCGACGGACGCGGGTCACGGGGCTGAGCCCCCTGGTCCGGGGGTGTTGCCAGGTACACCTCTCGGACCGGTCGGTGCCTTCCGTCGGTGCCTTTCGGCCGGGTCTGTGAGCCGTCGGCCCGGGGCTGCCGGCCGGGCGGCGCGGGGTTCACGCCGGTCGCGTCCGTCGGGGGGGGCGGGGCGCCCCGAGCCGGGGCGGTCCGGGACGGGCCTGCCCGTGCCGGGGGCCCCCGAGACGGTGCGGTCTCAGTTGCGGTCCCGGTCGGGGCCGCCCCCGCCGGGACGTCCCTCGTCCGCCGCGAGCAGCTTCGTCTCCGTCTCCGGATCCAGGCCGACCGGCGGCCGGTCCGGGCGCTGCGGGGCCGTGCCGCCGATGCTCCGCAGCCAGGTCCAGGTGTCGGTGACCGTGTCGTCGGCCGGGCGGCAGCTCAGGCCCGCGGCCAGGGCCCGGGAGACGTCGGCGGTGTGCAGCGCCTCGTGCAGGTCGCTGCCGGGCGGTGTCCACACGGGCAGCTGCGTCCACGGTTCGATCCCGGCGGCCAGGACGGAGTCCGGGGCGGTCCAGCACAGCTCGGCCGCGCCGCCCGTGGCCGCCACGCAGGCTTCGAGCAGGGCGCCCATGGTGGTGTGCCCCGGCGGGGAGACCAGGTTGTACGGCCCGTTCAGCTCCCGCTCCACCGCCCCGAGGACCCAGTCGGCGAGGTCGCGTACGTCGATGTACTGGAGCGGGAGGTCACGCGGGCCCGGCGCGAGTACCGGACCGCCGCGCGCGACGCGGTTCAGCCACCACGGCAGCCGCCCGATGTTCTCGTACGGGCCGAGGATCAGCCCGGACCGGACGAGCACCGAACGGTCCGCGCCGAAGGCGTCCAGGACGGCCAGCTCGGCGCCCCGCTTGTCCCGCGCGTAGTCGCTCTGCCCGGCGTCCGCCGAGGCGCCCTCGACCAGCGGGGCGTCCTCGGTGTACCCGGCGGGCGGCGCCCAGGCGTACACCGAGCAGCTCGACACGTACACGTACCGCCCGGCGCGGTCCCGCAGCAGCCGCGCCGAGTCCCGCACCGCGCGGGGCGCCCCCGACCAGGTGTCGACGACGGCGTCCCACGTGCCGTCGCCGGCCAGGGCGGCGAGCCCGTCCGGTGCGGTGCGGTCGCCGTGCAGCGCGCGCACGCCGGGCGGCGGGGCATGCCGCCCGCGGTGCAGGACGGTCACCTCCCAGCCGCGCCCGAGCGCACTCTCCACCACGGCCCGCCCCACGAACTCCGTACCGCCCAGCACCAGTAGCCTCATGCCGGCCACTGTGCCCTCCGGAGGCCGTCCGGGGAACGCCCCTCTGCCGACGGCAGAGCTCAGCTTCCGGCGGGCGGCGCGTACTTGTAGCCGACGCGCCGCACGGTCTGGATCGTCCGCCGGTGCTCGGCACCGAGCTTGCGGCGCAGCCGGGCCACGTGCACGTCGACGGTGCGCCCGTCGCCGACGTGGCCGTACCCCCACACCGTGCTGACCAGCTGGTCGCGGGTGTGCACCCGGTGCGGATGCGCGACGAGGTGGGCGAGCAGCTCGAACTCCAGGTAGGTCAGGCCCAGTTCGCGCCCGGCCACGGCGGCGGTGCGGCGGGCGGTGTCGATCCGGACGAGCGGGTCGCGGTTCCGGTGGTGGGCGCCGCCCGGCGGCGGGAACGGCGGCTGCCGGTCGGCCGGGACGAGCACCAGGTAGCCGACCATCGGAGGCCGTCCCGGCAGTGAGGGAAGGGCGTGCGGGGGAGCGGGCAGCCAGGTCGCGCCCGGCGGCAGGAGGCCGGCGACGTCCACCACCTCGTCGCGGTCGATGGCGGAGACGGGGGAGTCGAGGGTGACGGTGGTCAGGGAACGAGGGGTCGCCATGAGACGTCAGCTCTTTCGCGCGAGAGGTTCGTCGGGAGGGGCGACGGGCGCGAATCGTGGTCGGGCGCGTCGCGGGACGTACGTCGGACGCGCCGGCCGAAGGCCTGGGGTGTACGGCTTCCTAGCGGGCCGGCGCGGTCGTCGTGCGGCAACACACCCGGTCGAAGTCGTCGTGCTGACGGGAAGGCCAGAAGGGCTCCAGGTCATGGCGACCCGTCGCTGCGTACTTCCGGAAGCCGACCATGGGCCCATTGAAGCAGACACCGGCCCGCGGCAGGAGCCCGCTTCTCGCTGCGTGGACGCCGCTGCCCGCCGCTGGACACCACTCCGGCGCGAAGTCGACGCCGTACCGGTCACCCCACCAGCCGTTTGCGCCAGTCCAGCGGCGTGACGGTGATGGCTCTGCCCGGATCGCCGTTCCACTCCGTGGACAGCCCGGCCGCCGTGAAGGCCGCCACGACCTCGCGCCCGACCGCGGTGGTCGTCTCCTCGGAGCCGTCGAAACCGCCGTAGTGGAGGGTCACTCCGTACCCCTCGGCCGCGGCCTCCGTGCTCTGCCGGTGGAAGAAGACGAAGCCCCGCGCCCCCTCGCGCTCCGCGCCTATCTCCGACATGCCGCAGCCGCGGCAACAGGTGAAGTTCTCCCGGGCGGTGACGCCGGCCGCGTCCAGCGTCCCGAAGACGCGGGTGAGCCGGTCGGGGTCGGTGGTCTCGTCGCCCCACGCCTCCTGCTGCGCCAGCCGTTCCAGCCACAGCCGGTCCACCAACTGCCAGGCCTGCGCCCTGGACACCGGCCGCTCGTCGTCGGCGTCCGCGACCAGGTACTCCTCGGCGATCTCGACCA
Organism: Streptomyces sp. AC602_WCS936; assembly: GCF_019049125.1. Classification (NCBI taxonomy): domain Bacteria; kingdom Bacillati; phylum Actinomycetota; class Actinomycetes; order Kitasatosporales; family Streptomycetaceae; genus Streptomyces; species Streptomyces sp. AC602_WCS936. Next base: position 602,264 of record NZ_JAGMUF010000090.1, read on the forward strand.
GGGCCTTCCGGCTGTCGTACCCGCAGCGCAGCCGCTCCCGCAGCACCCGCTCGACGTCCTCGCGCACCTGGTCCGGCAGTTCGGGAACCTCCTCCTGTGGCCCGAGGTCGATCGGTGCCCAGTCGACGCCGGAGTCCCAGCCGGGCTCCTGTCGCGCCCAGCCGGTCAGGAGGTCCGCCACCCGGTCGGGGTCGTCGAGGTCCGTTCCGAAGAACTGGTTCCTGGCGGCCCGGTGCTCCAGCCGGTAGGTCCCGCCCTCCTCGTGCCACACCTGCACGAACACGTCCGGGAGGTCCGGTATCCGCTGGACGACCAGGAACCGGTCGCCGGTGCCCCCGATCCGCGCCACCAGCTCACGCAGCCGGGACGCCGGAATGCGGGCGTGCGTCTGCCAGTTCTCCGTCTCGACCCTGATGGCGAGGTCCCCGTCGGTCTCCATGCCCCCACAGTGCCACGCACCACTGACAACGCGATCACCGAACGGTCGCGGGGCAGCGCGAAGGGGGCGTCCACCGTCGTGGTGGACGCCCCCTTCAGGCGATCGTCGGCCGGATCAGACCTGGCCGGCCTTCTCCAGCGCCGCGCAGCAGGTGTCGACGAGCAGGCGGGTCACCACGTACGGGTCGACGTTGGCGTTGGGACGGCGGTCCTCGATGTAGCCCTTGCCGTCCTTCTCGACCTGCCACGGGATGCGGACCGAGGCGCCGCGGTCCGAGACGCCGTAGGAGTACTCGTTCCACGGGGCGGTCTCGTGCAGGCCGGTCAGGCGGTCGTCGATGCCGGCGCCGTAGTTCTTGACGTGGTCCATCGGCTTGGAGCCCTCACCGAGCGACTCACAGGCGGTGATGATCGCGTCGTAACCCTCGCGCATCGCCTTGGTGGAGAAGTTGGTGTGCGCGCCCGCGCCGTTCCAGTCGCCCTTGACCGGCTTGGGGTCCAGGGTCGCGGAGACCTCGAAGTCCTCGGCGGTGCGGTAGAGCAGCCAGCGGGCCACCCACAGCTGGTCGGAGACCTCCAGCGGGGACAGCGGGCCGACCTGGAACTCCCACTGGCCCGGCATGACCTCGGCGTTGATGCCGGAGATGCCGAGGCCGGCCTTCAGGCAGTTCTCCAGGTGGGCCTCGACGACGTCGCGGCCGAAGATCTCGTCCGAGCCGACACCGCAGTAGTAGCCGCCCTGCGCGGCCGGGAAGCCGCCCTCCGGGAAGCCGAGCGGGCGGGCGCCCTTGAAGAAGGTGTACTCCTGCTCGATGCCGAAGATCGGCTCCTGCGCGGCGAACCGCCCGGCGACCTCGGCCAGCGCGGCGCGGGTGTTGCTCGGGTGCGGCGTCATGTCCGTGTCGAGGACCTCGCACAGCACCAGGATGTCGTCGCCGCCGCGGATCGGGTCGGGGCAGGAGAAGACCGGCTTGAGCACGCAGTCCGAGGAGCTGCCCTCGGCCTGGTTGGTGGAGGAGCCGTCGAAGCCCCAGATCGGCAGCGCGTCCACGCCCGCGGGGGCGTCCGTGATGATCCTCGTCTTGGAACGGAGCTTGGCCGTCGGCTCGGTGCCGTCGATCCAGATGTACTCGGCCTTGAAGGTCACGGGGACACATCCTTCGGGGTGGTCTGGGCGCACTGCGGGTGCTGCGGCGCTGCGGCACCGGTGCGCCGCTCCTGCTGCCGTGCAGCGTGCCAACCGGCGATTTCCCGTCCGTTGCCCGTTTGTGAACCCCGTGTTACCTGGGTGCGGTGTGGTGCGTCTCTCACCGCTGCCGGCCGGCCACCGCCACCCCCGCACGGTCGCCGGCCGGTTCGTGACCGGGTCTCAACCGACCTTCTCGATCAGCGCCCGCCGGATCAGGAACTTGCCCTCCTCCCGGACCTGCTCGAACGCCGCGTTGTTGAGCAGCACGCAGCTGCCCGACACCGAGGAGACCTCCACCGTCGTGGACTTGGCGTTGTCGAGGTTGGTCACCTTGAGTCTGGTGCCCACGGGGAACTGGTTGCTGGACGCGGCGGGTGCGCCGCCCTCGCCGGAGAGGGTGACGGTGGAGCCGTTGCACACCTGCTCACCGGCGCCCTGTCCGGCGGCCTCCTGGCCCGCTTCCTGTCCGGCGTCCTGGCCCGCCTCCTGTCCGGCGTCCTGGCCGTCCTGCGGCGGCTGTGCGGGCTGGGAGTCCTGAGCCGACTCCCCGACCGCGCACCCGGACGCCTCCTGTTTGCGCTCGATCTCCGCGATGACGGCCTCGCGGTTGGCGATCCTGGCCTCCGACTGCGCGTCGGGGTCGGCCCGCTGGCCTTCGATGAAACGCTGGTTGTTGCCGAGCGCGGTGGCCAGACCCTGGCAGACGGAGGAGTCCTGGGCCGTCCTGGTCCGCGCGTTCTGGTCGGTCTGCGCGGCGTTCGAGGCGTTCGCCATCACGAAGGCCCCACCGCCCGCCACCGTCGCGGCACTGACCAGGAGTGCGATCTTCTTCTTCGTGCCGAGAGTTCTCCTGCGCGACATGCGCGCCTCCTGAAGAGGTAGGGGAGCGTACGCGGCTATGTACGGAATACCGAACGGAGTTGCTCAGCGACGACGCCCCTACGCGCGAGTAACCTGCGCCCTACCGGGACAGAGCGTCCCGAACCGCCTCGTCCGTGCGGCCCACGACGGCCGTTCCGTCGTCCGCCGTGATGATCGGACGCTGGATCAGCTTCGGGTGCTCGGCGAGTGCCGTGACCCACCGGTCGCGTGACGTCTCGTCACGGGGCCAGTCCTTCAGGCCCAGTTCCTTCGCGGCGGCCTCCTGGGTGCGGGTGATGTCCCAGGGTTCGAGGCCGAGGCGGGTGAGCACCTCACGGATCTCGTCCTCGCCGGGTACGTCGTCCAGGTAGCGGCGGACGGTGTAGTCGGCCCCCTCCGCGTCGAGCAGGCTGATCGCGCTGCGGCACTTCGAACAGGCCGGGTTGATCCAGATCTCCATGGCGCACACGGTAGCCGGAGGGTGCGGAAACTCGTTCACCCCGTGCGTCACAGTACCCCCGAAAGCCCTTGTGGCCAGGGGCTTTTGTCAGTGGTGGGCGGTAAAATAGAAGCAGTGTTCGAGGGTGTCGCCGGGAGGTCCGGACGGCGCCCTGACCGCGACAGGAGGATGCCCGTGCCCGCTGCCGCACTGAAGTCGAAGCCGTTGCCCACCCAGTCCACCGCCAAGCGGCCCGTCCTGCTCGACCTGCCCTACGAGCCCGTGGAGAAGCGTCCGCTGCCGGCGGGCCGCCCCCGCGAGTGGTACATCACGCACAACCGCCGGCTCAAGGCGATGCGGCTCGCCATCGCCCTGCTCGACTCCGGCGTCTACCTGGCCGACCAGGCGCGCGACGAGAGGATACGGAGCGCCGCGCTGACCATCGGCGTCCACCCGCCGTCGGACACCACGTGCCACATGGTGCGGGCGTTGATGCGGTACTCGCGGTGAACCTGGCGCCGGGCGCCGTGTCTTCTCGCGGTGCCCGGCGCTCGTGTTGCCGTCCCTGGGGGCTGCCGCCCCCAGGCCCCCCGCTTCGGCCCTGAACGGGCCTCGTCCTCAAACGCCGGACGGGCTGATCTTGCCGACCGGCGCCGAGCGGGACCCTACGCCGACAACTCCCGTTCCAGCGGCGTTCGGAAGCGGGGGGTGATCCGGGTCGTGCCCATCCAGGACGCCAGGCGCTCCGCCTCGGCCGCGAGCGCGCTTTTCGCGTCGCGGCCGATGCCGTCACCGTCCAGGACCCGCCAGACGATCTCGCCGTCGGCCCGCTGGGCCCAGCCGCCGACGACGCGGCCGTTCCACCACACCGTCGGCCCGACGTTGCCGCTGCGGTCGAAGAGCATCGGCCGCAGCTCGGGCGCGAGATACCAGTCCCGGTGCCGCCAGCCCATCGCCGTCGGGTCGAGGGCGGGCAGCAGCGCCGCCCACGGCTGAGTCGCCCCGGTCGCCGAACCGGCGTCCCCCGCGACGACGTACCCGGTCCCCTCGTACAGGGACACCGCCTCCGCGCCGACCGCGGCCAGCGCCCGGCGCACCTCGGTCACCCGCCACCCCGTCCACCACTTCAGGTCGTCCTCGGTGGCCGGCCCGCACGCGGTCAGCCACCCCCGCAGCAGCTCCGCCTGCGCCTCGCCCGCGTCCAGCTCGGGATGGTCGGGCGCCGGCGCCCAGCGGAACTGGCTGGACGTCCACGAGCCCAGGGGCCGACCCCGCACCACCTTGCCCTCCACGCCCAGCACCTTCAGCAGCCGGGTGGAGACGGTGTGCACGCCCTCGTAGCTCTTCCCGGCCGCGTAGACGAACCGCTCCTTCAGGCGCGGCTCGTCCCGGGCCAGCTCGGCGGCCGTCGCCTGACCGCGCCGGGCCAGCGCGGCCAGTGCCGACTCCTCGACCTCCGCGAGTGCCGTCGTCCGCCGTCACCCATGCAGGCCCTCCGCCCCTTCGCCGCGCCCTCGATGCGTGTCCTCGGTACGTGTCTCGGTAGGGACATGGTGCCCGGCACCACTGACAGCGGAGGCTAGGCGGCGTCGGGCGCCGACAGCCGCCGGGTGATCCGGTCGAACAGCTCCGTCAGCGGCTCGCCGACGTCCCGGCCGAACTCGGTCAGCCCGTACGTGACCTGCGGCGGCGTCGTCGGCTCGACCTTCCGCCAGACCAGGCCGTCCTCGACCAGTGCGCGCAGGGTCTGGGCCAGCATCTTCTCGCTGATGCCCTGGATGCTCTCGCGCAGCTCGTAGAACCGGAGGTCGTTGTGGCGCAGGGAGATCAGCACCCAGACGCCCCACCTGCTGGTCACGTGGTCGACCACGTCCCGCGCCAGGCAGTCGGTGTGAAACACGTCATACCGCTCGCCGGTCTCGACCCGCCTGTGCTGCACACCTTCCGTCATGTCATGAGCTTACCTCCAGGTATGCCCTTACCAAGAGTTAGCTCCCGCTCCTAGCGTGAACGTCCTCAGAGCACATCCGACAAGGAGCTGATCATGATCGTGGTGACCGGGGCGACCGGGAACATCGGCCGGCCGCTGACGCGGGCGCTGGCGGAGGCGGGCGAGCAGGTGACGGCGGTGTCCCGGCACCCGGCGGCGGTGCCGGACGGCGTCCGCCACCGGGTGGCCGACCTCGCCGAGCCGGCCGGCCTGCGGCCCGCGCTGGCCGGGGCGAAGTCGCTGTTCCTGCTGCTCTCCGGCGATCTGCACGCCCTTGGCGCCCACCCCGCCGACATCGTCACCGAGGCCGCGGACAGCGGGGTCCGCCGCATCGTCCTGCTCTCCACGCTCGGCGTGGTGACCAGGCCCTTCGGGGCGACGCGGATCGCGATGCGCGCACTGGAGGACACGGTGCGGGAGTCCGGCCTGGAGTGGGCCGTGCTGCGACCGGGCGGCTTCGCCTCCAACGCCCTGTGGTGGGCCGAGTCCGTCCGCGCGCAACGGGTCGTCGCGGCGCCCTTCGGTGACGTCGGGGTGCCGGTGATCGACCCGGCCGACATCGCGGCAGTGGCGGCGGCCTGCCTGCTGGAGGACCGGCACACCGGCGGCGCGTACGAGCTGACCGGCCCGGAGGTGATCACTCCGCGCGGGCAGACGGAGGCCCTCGCGGCAGCGCTGGGCTCGCCCGTGGCCTTCCACGAGCTGACCCGCGACGAGGCCAGGGCCGCCATGGCCCGGAGCATGCCGGCGGAACTCGCCGACGACACCCTGGACATCGTCGGCAACCCGAGCCCGGCCGAGCAGCGCGTCAGCCCGGACGTCGAGCGCGTCCTCGGCCGCGCCCCGCGCCCCTTCGCCGACTGGGCCGCCCGCAACGTCGCCGCGTTCCGCTGAGACCGGCGGCACCGGGCAGTACTAGTAGGGCGCCCGGAAGTTGATGTAGCCGAGCAGCACGATCACCGCCGCGACGCAGCCGAGGACCACGGCGGTGGACACCCACGACGACCGGCGCCGTGAGCCCACGTGGTCGGGGTCGGCGCGGAAGGGGACCGGGCCGGGAGGGTTCTCCTTCCAGCGCGCGGCGAGCATCCGGGCACGCGCGGAGGGCTCCTTGTGCTCGGCGCCGTCCGCCCACTTGATGTCGAACTCGCGTTCCTCGTCGTCCCGCTCGGACATGTCCGGTGCCTCTCCCCGTCCCCTGACTCGAACAACAGTCTCAGTGTCTATGATCCCGGGCCGGGTTTCCCCTGTGAAGCTTTTCGGCCAACGACCGGTATGACGACGGCGCCCCCCGCCCCCGGGGACGGGGACGAGGGGCGCCGGACGGACCGCGTGGCGATCAGGGAGATCAGGCACGATCACACGTCGAAGTACATCTCGAACTCGTGCGGGTGCGGACGCAGCTGCAGCGGCGCGATCTCGTTCGCGCGCTTGAAGTCGATCCACGTCTCGATCAGGTCCGGCGTGAACACGTCGCCCTGGAGGAGGAACTCGTGGTCGCTCTCCAGGCGGTCGAGGACCGCACCGAGGGAGGTCGGGACCTGGGCCACGTTCGCGTGCTCCTCGGGAGCGAGCTCGTAGAGGTCCTTGTCGATCGGCTCGGCCGGCTCGATCTTGTTCTTGATGCCGTCCAGACCCGCCAGCAGCAGGGCCGAGAAGGCCAGGTACGGGTTGCCGGAGGCGTCCGGCGCGCGGAACTCGACGCGCTTGGCCTTCGGGTTCGACCCGGTGATCGGGATGCGCATCGCGGCGGAACGGTTGCGCTGCGAGTACACCAGGTTGATCGGCGCCTCGAAGCCCGGGACCAGGCGGTGGTAGGAGTTCACCGTCGGGTTGGTGAAGGCCAGCAGCGACGGGGCGTGCTTGAGGATGCCGCCGATGTAGTAGCGCGCGGTGTCGGACAGGCCGGCGTAGCCCTGCTCGTCGTAGAAGAGCGGCTCGCCGTTCGTCCACAGCGACTGGTGGACGTGCATGCCCGAGCCGTTGTCGCCGAAGATCGGCTTCGGCATGAAGGTCGCCGTCTTGCCGTTGCGCCAGGCCACGTTCTTGACGATGTACTTGAAGAGCATGAGGTCGTCGGCGGCGGCGAGCAGCGTGTTGAACTTGTAGTTGATCTCGGCCTGGCCGGCGGTGCCCACCTCGTGGTGCAGGCGCTCCAGCTGGAGGCCGGAGCGCTGCAACTCCAGGGACATCTCGGCGCGCAGGTCGGCGAAGTGGTCGACCGGCGGGACCGGGAAGTAGCCGCCCTTGTAGCGGACCTTGTAGCCGCGGTTGTCCTCCAGGGCGCCGGTGTTCCAGGCGCCGGCCTCGGAGTCGATGTGGTAGAAGGACTCGTTCTCGGCGGTCTTGAAGCGCACGCTGTCGAAGACGTAGAACTCCGCCTCCGGACCGAAGAACGCCGTGTCGGCGATGCCGGTGGAGGCGAGGTAGGCCTCGGCCTTCTTCGCCACGTTCCGCGGGTCGCGGGAGTACTGCTCGCCCGTGATCGGGTCGTGGATGAAGAAGTTGATGTTGAGGGTCTTGTCCCGGCGGAACGGGTCGACGCGCGCGGTGGACAGGTCGGGGCGCAGGGACATGTCCGACTCGTGGATGGCCTGGAAACCGCGGATCGAGGACCCGTCGAAGGCCTGCTCGTCGTCGGGGTCGAACGCCTCGGCGGGCAACGTGAAGTGCTGCATGACGCCCGGCAGGTCGCAGAACCGGACGTCGACGAACTTGACGTCCTCGTCGGCGATGTACTTCTTGGCGTCGTCGGCGTTCTGGAACATCCAGCTCCTCCTACTCCCGACCGTCCCGCCGGGGTGGTAGATCGTTCGTGCGGCCAGTGCGGGTGGCACACGCTTCCTCGACCCTAGGGACGGGTGATTTCTCGGGCGTGACCCATTTGTTTCGCAGAAGTTAACCGGCTCCGTTCCAGCGTAGGCCTCATCCGGGCCCGTCACACCCCGCCGTGCGCCCTCCCGGCCGCCCTTCGCGCACCCTCCGTCCTTGGGGCATTCGGGGGCGCAGTACCGTGGTCGGGTGGACAACAGGCAAGCAATCGGATCGTGGCTTTCCGGGCCGCGTGCCGCCATCGAGGAGTCCGGTGCGGACCTCGGATACCGGGGCGAACAGCTCGGTCTGCCGGAGGAGGGGCCGGGCTCGATCGCCCGCCCGGGCCGGCGGATCGGCGCCCTGGCCGTCGACTGGGCCCTGTGCCTCCTGATCGCATACGGCCTGATCACGGACGGCTACGGCCAGGCGACCAGCAACTGGGCCCTGCTGATCTTCTTCGTGCTGAGCGTGCTGACCGTCGGCACGATCGGCTTCACCCCCGGCAAGCGCCTGTTCGGCCTGCGCGTGGTCGAGCTGGGCACGGGCCGCCCGAGCCCGCTGCGCGCCCTGCTGCGCTCGGTCCTGCTGTGCGTCGCCGTCCCGGCCCTGATCTGGGACCGCGACGGCCGCGGCCTGCACGACCGGCTGGCGCGCACCGTGGAAGTACGGGTCTGAGGCACGACGACGCCGGTACGGCGATGGGGGCACCCGGATCAGTCCGGGTGCCCCCATCGCCGTACCGGCGCGTTGCCGTGGGTCGCGAGGTCAGCGCTGTCTGGGGTTGCCGCCCTTGGGCATGCGCATGCCCTTCGGCATCGGGCCCTTGGGGAGCGGCATGTTGCTCATCAGGTCGCCCAGGGCGCGCAGCCGGTCGTTGGTCACGGTGACCTGCGGGCCGGAGAGCACGCGGGGGAGCTTGAGCATGGTGGTGCGCAGCTTCTTCAGCTCGACCTGGCCCTCGCCGGTGCCCACGATCAGGTCGTGCACGGGCACGTCGGAGACGATGCGGTTCATCTTCTTCTTCTCGGCGGCGAGCAGGGACTTCACCCGGTTCGGGTTGCCCTCCGCCACCAGCACGATGCCGGCCTTGCCCACCGCGCGGTGCACCACGTCCTGGTTGCGGTTCATCGCCACCGCGGGCGTCGTCGTCCAGCCCCGGCCGACGTTGTCCAGTACGGCCGCGGCCGCGCCGGGCTGGCCCTCCATCTGGCCGAAGGCCGCCCGCTCGGCCCGGCGCCCGAAGACGATCGCCGTCGCGAGGAAGGCGAGCAGCACGCCCAGGATGCCGAGATAGATGGGGTGACCGACCAGGAAACCGATCGCGAGGAAGACACCGAAGACGACGATGCCGACACCCGCGAGTACAAGACCGATCTTCTTGTCGGCCTTGCGGGTCATCTTGTAGGTCAGAGCGATCTGCTTCAGTCGCCCGGGGTTCGCAGCGTCCGCTGCAGGTTCCTTCCTCGCCATGGCACGAAGTCTACGTGCCCCGCCGAGCGCCGACGACGGCAGTGCCCGGCGTGCGGGGAGGCGGGACGTCGGGGGCCGGGATCAGGGGCGGCCGGCGACGGACTGCCGCAGTACGCGCTCCGTCTCGATCCGGTCCTTGGCGCGGCGGCGGTCCTCCAGCACGGAGGTCCACGCGTTGCGCCGGGCGGTGCGCTGACCGCCGCTCATCAGCAGCGACTCGACGGCCCGCAGGGCGGTGGTGAACGACGGGATGGCGGTGGCGCGGACGGCGGTGGCGCGAACGGGCGCGGCCTGCATCGTGGAGGTCCCCCCTCGGTACGGCTCCGGGTACGGAGACGGGTGTACGTGGCGTGATACCAGGGTCACTGATTGGTGTTACCAGGGCGTGACCCGCCGGTCAAACGGACATGAAGCCGCGATGCCGGGGGCCGCAACGACGCCGCGGCCCCGACCGGTGCCCTCATCTGCGAGGACGGTCGGGGCCGCGGGATATCGGCCATTACTGGCCGGTAGCAGCTTGTGCGTGAATTCACACGCTCGCCGGACGGCGGCCCGGCGGGGCGGATCAGACGGTGGCGGTCCGGCGCTGCTCCATGGCCATCTGGTACAGCCGCCCGGCGCGGTACGAGGACCGCACCAGCGGGCCCGACATCACGCCCGAGAAGCCGATCTGCTCGGCCTCCTCCTTCAGCTCCACGAACTCCTGCGGCTTGACCCAGCGCTCCACGGGGTGGTGGCGCACCGACGGGCGCAGGTACTGCGTGATGGTGATCAGCTCGCAGCCGGCCTCGTGCAGCTCCTTCAGCGCCTCGCTGATCTCCTCGCGGGTCTCGCCCATGCCGAGGATCAGGTTCGACTTCGTGACCAGACCGTAGTCGCGGGCGTCCGTGATGACCTTCAGCGAGCGCTCGTAGCGGAAGCCGGGGCGGATGCGCTTGAAGATGCGGGGGACCGTCTCGACGTTGTGCGCGAAGACCTCGGGGCGGGAGTCGAAGACCTCCCGCAGGAGCTCCGGCACCGCGTTGAAGTCGGGGGCGAGCAGCTCCACCTTGGTGCGGCCGTCCTCGCGGTCCGCCGTCTGCTGGTGGATCTGGCGCACCGTCTCCGCGTACAGCCAGGCGCCGCCGTCCGGGAGGTCGTCGCGGGCGACGCCGGTGATGGTGGCGTAGTTCAGGTCCATGGTGACCACGGACTCGCCGACGCGGCGGGGCTCGTCGCGGTCGAGCGCCTCGGGCTTGCCGGTGTCGATCTGGCAGAAGTCACAGCGCCGGGTGCACTGGTCACCGCCGATGAGGAAGGTCGCCTCGCGGTCCTCCCAGCACTCGTAGATGTTGGGACAGCCCGCTTCCTGGCAGACCGTGTGCAGGCCCTCGCTCTTCACGAGGTTCTGCATCTTGGTGTACTCGGGGCCCATTTTCGCCCGGGTCTTGATCCACTCGGGCTTGCGCTCGATGGGGGTCTGGCTGTTGCGGACCTCCAGGCGCAGCATCTTGCGTCCGTCGGGTGCGACTGCGGACACGACCGGCTCCCTAGCGATTGATTCTTCGGCGACCTTCAGGGTACGCCCGTTGTTTTGATGCCCGGCGAGGGTGCTGGCCTTGCTGGGGGCTGCCGCCCCCAGGCCCCCGCTTCGGCCTGAACGGCCTCGTCCTCAAACGCCGGACGGGCTGTTTTTATGCCGCCGGCGCCTTCTCGATCACTCGCGGCTTCAGTTCCGCGTTCTCCAGGACGTCGCGCAGGTGGCGCTCGGCCACCGGCAGGACCTCCTCGATGGTCACGTCGCGGCCGAGCTCGCCCGCCAGCGAGGCGACGCCCGCGTCGCGGATGCCGCACGGGATGATCCGGTCGAACCACTTGTTGTCCGGGTTCACGTTCAGGGCGAAGCCGTGCATGGTGACGCCCTTGGCGACCCGGATGCCGATCGCGGCGATCTTGCGGTCCTCGCGGCGCTGGCCGGCGTTGGAGGGGGCGTAGTCGGGGCCGTTCAGACGGGGGTCGAACTCCTCGTCCGTGAGGCGTGGATCGAAGTCCAGGGAGAGTCCGCCGAGCGCGGGGCGGCGCTCGACCGGGTCACCGAGGACCCACACACCGCTGCGGCCCTCCACCCGGCTGGTCTCCACGCCGAACTCCGCGCAGGTCCGGATCAGCGCCTCCTCCAGCCGCCGCACGTGCGCCACCACGTCCACCGGGCGCGGGAGCTTCTGGATCGGGTAGCCCACCAGCTGGCCCGGCCCGTGCCAGGTGATCTTGCCGCCGCGGTCCACGTCGATCACCGGCGTGCCGTCCAGCGGACGCTCGCTGTCCTCGGTGCGCCGGCCGGCGGTGTAGACCGGCGGGTGTTCGAGGAGCAGCACGGTGTCGGGGAGCTCGTCGGCGAAGCGTGCGGCGTGCACCCGGCGCTGCTCGTCCCACGCCTCCTGGTACTCGACGCGATCGGCACCGAACCCCATTCGGACGAACCGCAGCTCACTCACGGCAATGCCTCCCCGGAAGGTCGTAAGGCACGAAGCGTGCCCACGCCACTGTACGACCGCCCGCACGTCGTCAGCCGGGCGGGCAATCCTCACACGATCGGATGAATGCCGGTCGAAGTGTGCGATCGTGCGCTTACTCTCCGCTACATTCGCGCCGTTCACGAGGCCATAAGGGCTGCTCACAGGCGCTCCGGGCACATCGAACGCCCGGAAGGCAGGAGACCGCACCGCACCATGACGGAACGACCCGCGCAGCGCACCCCCAACCGCCAGCTCGCCGCGCTCATCGCCGAAGCGGGGTTCTCGAACGCGGGTCTCGCGCGTCGCGTCGACCAGCTCGGACTCGAACACGGCCTGGACCTGAGATACGACAAGACGTCCGTCACCCGGTGGCTGCGCGGCCAGCAGCCCCGCGGCACCACCCCGGCGCTGATCGCCGAGGTCTTCACCCGGCGCCTCGGCCGCCGCCTCAGCGCGCAGGACCTCGGCCTCGACGCCTGCGCGCCCGTCTACGCGGGGCTGGAGTTCGCCGCCACCCCGGAGGAGGCGGTCGACATCGTCGGCGGGCTGTGGCGCAAGGACTCCGGCAGCCACGCCGAGCTGCGCAAGATCGCCTTCACGCCGGCCGGGCTGGTCGTGCCCAGCCGGGACTGGCTGATCGGGCGGGCCGACGAGAAGGTGGCCCGCGCCGAGGTGCCCGTCCGCATCCCCGCGCAGGGCCGCCCCGCGATGCCCAGGGGGCCCGTGCCGCTCGACCCGGCCCGCCGGCGCGCACCGGCCGCCGACCGCGGCCCCGGCCAGAAGGTCACCGGCGGCGACCTCGCCGCGCTGCGCTCGGTCGGCGAGCTGTTCCGCAGCCTGGACGACCGGTACGGCGGCGGGCACGCCCGGCAGGCCCTCGTGCGCTACCTGGAGCACGAGCTGGAGCCGATGCTGCGCGGTACCTACGGCGAGCAGACCGGCCGCCGCCTGTTCGCCGCCGCCGCCGACCTGACCCGGCTCGCGGGCTGGACGTCGTACGACATCGCCGCGCACGGCCTCGCCCAGCGCTACTTCGTCCAGGCGCTGCGGCTCGCGCAGGCGGCCGGGGACCGCGCGTACGGCTCGTACGTGCTGGTCACCATGAGCCGGCAGGCCGTCTACCTGGGGCACGGGCGCGAGGCCGTGCAGCTCGCGCGGGTGGCGCAGCAGGGGGTCGGGACCTCCGCGCCGCCGGTAGTGCAGACGCTGCTGCACGCCGCCGAGGCGCGGGCGCACGGCGTCCTCGGCGAGGTGCGGGCCTGCACCGCCTCACTGGTCCGGGCCGAGCGCGCCCTGGAGGCCGCCCGGCCCGGCGACGAGGTGCCGCACTGGGCGCGCTTCTTCGACGAGGCGCAGCTCGCCGACGAGTTCGGGCACTGCCACCGCGACCTGCAGCAGTTCCGGGCCGCCGCCCAGTACGCGGAACGCTCGCTGCTGCTGCGCGCTCCCGTGTACGCGCGCAGCAGGCTCTTCTGCCGGGTGGTCCTCGCCACCGCCCGCCTGGGCCTCGGCGAACTCGACCAGGCCTGCCAGCTGGCCGCCGAGGCGGCCGGACAGGCGGCCGAGATGAGGTCGGCGCGGGCGGCGGAGTACGTCCGCGACTTCGAACGGCGGCTGGAGCCGTACAAGGACGCGGCACCGGTACGGGGATACCGCGACAAGGTCGCGGCGCTCGGGTAGACCGGGGCGGCCGCATACCGGCCGCATACAGCCGTGGGCACGCTGCTCCGCCGGTGACGGCGGGGCAGCGTGCCCACGGGGCCGCTCGCAGGGACTCAGGCGGGGTTGTTGTAGCGCTCGATCGCGTGCATGCGGTCGAAGTTCCAGCCGTCCGTGGCCTCCCAGCTGTGCAGCGGGGAGTTGAGGGTGCCGTCGGCCTTGGCGGTCCAGGTGATGGTCTTCACCCTGCCGTCCGAGTAGCCGTAGAGGGTGGCGAGGTCGTCGCGGCCGTCGCCGTCGTAGTCGCCGGTGACGATCTTCATCTGGTCGCGTGTGTAGTTCCCGGCCGCGGTGTTCCACAGCTCGGTGCGGTTGCCGAACTTGCCGGCGGCGTCGGCGGTGAAGCCGATCACGGCGTCGTGGCCGTCGCCGTAGTCGTACCAGGCGGCCAGGTCGTCGCGGCCGTCGCCGTCGAAGTCGCCGGAGTGGAGGCTGGCGGCGTCGAAGTTCCAGCCGGTGCTGCTCCAGCCGTGGACGGCCGTGTTGTCGAAGCCGCCGTCGGGCGTGGTCGGGAAGGTGATGAGCTTGACCTCACCGGTGGAGTAGCCGTACAGGGCTGCGAGGTCGTCGCGGCCGTCACCGTTGTAGTCGCCGGTGGCGAACTTCATGCTGGAGGCCGTCCAGCCCTCGGTCCGGGTGAAGGACGAGAAGGGGTTGGCGAAGCCGCCGTCGGCCTTGGCGAGGAAGGTGTGGAGCTTGTCGCTGCCGTCGGCGTAGTCGTACCAGACGGCGACGTCGTCGCGGCCGTCGCCGTCGAAGTCACCGGAGTTGACGGTCATGCGGTCGAAGTTCCAGCCGTCGGTGTCCTTCCAGGAGTGCAGCGAGCCGTCGAAGTGGCCGCCGCCCCGGCCGAGCCAGGTGATCAGGCCGACGTCGCCGTTGCTGTAGCCGTAGAAGGCGGCGACGTCGCCGAGGCCGTCGCCGTTGAAGTCGCCGGTGAAGCGCTTCATGTTCTCGGCCCAGTAGTTGCCGGCCGCGGTCTCCCAGCCGTGCACGGGGCTGTCGAAGCCGCCGTCCGCCTTGGCGAGGAAGGCGTGGATCTCGTCGTGGCCGTCGCCGTAGTCGTACCAGTCGGCGAGGTCGCTGCGGCCGTCGCCGTTGTAGTCGTGGCGGACGACGGTGCCGGCGGCCCACTGGGAGGCGCCCTGGGCGTCGTGGACGACGAGGTTGCCGCGGTCCTGGAGGACGGCCCTGCCGCCGGCGGCGGTGGTCTTCGACTCCCACAGCACGGTGCTGCCGTCGGCGTCGACGACGGTGAGGTTGCCGGTGTCGGTGAAGCGGGCGGTGGCG